>NZ_CP102629.1:1984230-2345960 GCF_024721585.1 Sphingomicrobium aestuariivivum | reverse complement strand
TCGTGCTCTACCGCGATGACTTCACCGGCGCGGTCACGACTGGCGCCGGCGACGACAGCCTTGCGATGACCGGCGGCAGTGCTGACAGCATCGACACCGACGGCGGCATGGACAGCGTTACATTGGTCGATGCCGATGTCACGGGCGCGATCACCACCGGCACCGATGCCGACATGGTCTCGCTCACCGGCGGTAGCGCGGGCAGCGTCGACACGGGCGACGGCGCCGACGACCTCACGGTTGACGGTACCGCCATTGCGGGCGATGTCGTGACCGGCCTCGGCGACGACACGGTCATGATGACCGATGCGTCGGCGGCGAGCCTGGCGACCGGCGAGGGTGCCGACAGCATCACGCTGGCGACCACCGACATTGCGGGTGCGATCACCACCGGTGCGGGCGACGACAGCCTTGCGATGACCGGCGGCAGTGCCGGCAGCATCGATGCCGACGGCGGCATGGACAGCGTCACGCTGGACGGCACGGACGTGGCGGGTGCGATCACCACCGGCACCGATGCCGACATGGTCTCGCTCACCGGCGGTAGCGCGGGCAGCGTCGACACGGGCGACGGCGCCGACGACCTCACGGTTGACGGTACCGCCATTGCGGGCGATGTCGTGACCGGCCTCGGCGACGACACGGTCATGATGACCGATGCGTCGGCGGCGAGCCTGTCGACCGGCGACGGCGCCGACATAGCGACCCTCACGGATACCGACATCGCGGGTGCGATCACCACTGGCGCGGGCGACGACATGCTCGCCATGACCGGCGGCTCGGCAGACAGCATCGATACTGACGGCGGCATGGACAGCGTGACACTCACCGGCACCGACGTGGCTGGTGCGATCATGACGGGCACCGAGGCCGACACGGTCTCGCTGACCGCCGGCAGCGCGGGCAGCGTCGACACGGGCGACGGCGCCGACACGATCGATATCACCGACGTCACGATCGCGGGTGCGGTGTCGACGGGTGCGGGCATGGACGACGTGACGCTCACCGGCGGCAGCGCGGGGAGCGTTGCGACGGGTGACGACAACGACATGCTGATGGTCGTCGGGACCGCGATCGCGGGCGATGTGACCACCGGTGGTGGCGCGGACACCGTGCGGATGGACGACGCGTCGGCGGCGAGCCTCGATACTGGTGACGGCGACGACGCGGTCGTGCTCTACCGCGATGACTTCACCGGCGCGGTCACGACTGGCGCCGGCGACGACAGCCTTGCGATGACCGGCGGCTCCGCAGCATCCATCGACAGCGCGGACGGCGTCGACAGTCTCTCGCTCGGTGGGGTCGTGGTGACGGGCGCCGTGACTACTGGGAGTGAAGGCGACGTGCTCTTCATGACCGACGGCAGCGCGGGGAGCGTCGATACTGGCTCAGGTGATGACGTTCTCTCGCTGAGCGGGACGACGGTTGCCGGCGATGTTACATCGGGGGCGGGCGACGACCGTGTTATCCTGACCGATGCCAGCGCGGCCAGCCTGGCGACGGGCGATGGGGTCGATGATGTCACCTCGACGAACAGCGACATCGCTGGCGCGGTGACGACCGGTGCGGACGGAGACTTCGTGACGCTCACCAATGGCAGCGCAGGCAGCGTCGACACGGGCGATGGCGACGACGACCTGACGGTTGACGGCACCGCGATTGCGGGCGACGTGGTCACGGGCCTCGGCGACGACACGGTCGTGATGACCGATGCGTCGGCAGGTAGCCTCTCGACCGGCGACGGCGCCGACATGGTGACGCTGACCGATACGGACATCGCGGGTGCGGTGACGACTGGTGCGGGCGACGACATGCTGGCGATGACCGGCGGCAGCGCCGACAGCATCGACACCGATGGCGGCATGGACAGCGTCACGCTGGTCGATGCCGATGTCACGGGCGCGATCACGACCGGCGCGGATGTCGACTCGGTCTCGCTCACCGGCGGTAGCGCGGGCAGCGTCGATTCGGGCGATGGCGACGACGTTCTCATGGTCGACGGTACCGCCATCGACATGGTCACGACTGGGCTCGGCTCGGACGATGTCACGCTGGCCAACTTCGACCTCGCGGGGAGCATGATCGACGGCGGTGACGATACGAGCGTTGCCGACGGGATGATCGACACGCTGAGTCTCGAAAATGCGACGGGGACGCTCGATGGCACCATCGCCAACTTCGAGATCGTCATTGCCACCAATTCGAACTTGAGCCTCGACGGCGCTCTCGCCGTCGGCGGCGAGGCGGGCACCGGCCTGTTCGTCACCGACGGCGCGACTCTTTTGAGTACGGCCGGGTTCGATCTTACGGGTAACCTCGCGGTCGGCGCCGATGGTGCGCTGTTGGCGATGGGAACCGATGCGGTGCAGCTGGCCGTGTCGAACGACATGACCCTCTCTGGGCTTGCGGACCTGCGCAATGATGTTGCGGGTGATGCGCTCACGGTCGGCGGCGACTTTGCCGGTGGCGGGGTGCTGGGGCTCGATGTCGACTTCGCGTCTGTTACGGCCGACACGTTGAGCGTCGCGGGCGACGTCTCGGGTGTTACCTTGATTAGCCTCAACATGATCAACACGAGCACGGCAAACGGTGACGACATCGTTCTGGTGACTGCAGATGGCTTCATCGAGGAGGGGAACTTCACGCTCGAAGGTGGTGAATTCATGGCCGGTGTCTACATTTACGATATCGAGTTGGACGGCGAATTCCTGCTTCTGGCCAATACGCTGGTGCCGACCGCACCGGCCTACGAGGCGCTTCCGCTGGTACTGTCGGGCTTTGCCGAGCTTGGAACGATGCACGACCGCTTCGGCAATGGCATCGTCGCCGACGAGGAAGGCCGTCCGCGCTTTAAGGCAGGTGTGTGGGGCCAGGTCGATGGCGAGTGGGCAAATTCCGCATATGCCGACAGCGAGTTCGGGACGGAGATCGACAGCGACACGCAGCGTTACACGCTGGGTGGCACGTTCCTGCCGTTCGACAAGCTCGCCGCGAGCGTGTCGGTTCGAAAGAGCAACGTCGATGCGGCGATCAGCTCAATCCTTTATCCGCTTGAGATCAATGCCGACGCGGTCGGCGTGGGCGGTGCCCTGACATTCATGAATGGCGCAGGATTCTACGTCGACACGCAGCTGCGTGCCGACTGGATCGACTTCAACATGGAGTCGAGCGAGGTCGCGCGCATGAAGAGTGACGCCGGGGCCGAGACGCGCGCCATGAGCCTAGAGGTGGGTTATCGCCTGCCGCTGGGTAGTAGCCTCGCGTTGACCCCGCAGGGCCAGTTGTCGTGGCAGGATCTCAAGATCGACACGTTCACCGGTCCGCTCGGAGGCATTTACGACGACGACAACAAGAATGACTGGAAGACCGCGCGCGTGGGCCTCAGGTTCGATGCAGGCGCGGGGACTGGCAATGACGGCCTGACCGCCTTCGGTCTCGCCAACGTGCGTCACGTGTTCGACCCGATGATGCAGGGCACGGTCGGCGGCTACCAGTTGTCAAGCTACCTGCCGGAGACCACCGGCGAAATTGGCGCAGGCGCTCAGTATAGCCTCGGCGGCGGCAGCCTCACCGCCTTCGCCAAGGCGTCTTACGAAAAGGACCTCTCGGGTAACACCGATCAGGACAAGGCCAGCATCAACATTGGCCTCAGGATTGGGTTCTAGGAAGCGTTACGCGAAACAAGGGTGACGGGAGCGCGGCGGTAGCCACGCTCCCGCTTCACTATGTGAATCGCTTCGGGCGTTTCCGCGAGACATCGGAAGTAATGTAGAGAAAATCCGCTTCTAGGTTGGTAGCGAACCCAGCACGATCCACCATCTGTTGAGGCTGCCTTCGCGGCCAAAATTAGCTACCAATAGCTGCCAGCCCGCTAACGGCCCGTTATGGACGCGGATATCCTCCTTCGAGAAGCGCTCACGACGCTCGCTGGGGCACCCTGCCTGCCCCCTCCCCAATCGCGCCTGAAACCAGTCCGCCGTTGATAAGGTGCTAATACGTTTGTGGGACGTAGAAACTTGGTCCGAGTTTGACCAATACGAAATGGAGAAAAAGTTGGCCGAGTTTAAATACGAAGGGAATTTCATGGGAGTGACCTTCAGTGCCAAGGAGGGCGAAATCATTCCTGCCGAGGTCGCTGCAGCCTATGCCAATCTGAAGGCTTCCGAAGCTCTCGACAAAATCAGTTCTGAGCTTGAGCGCTTGAATGACATTCTGTGTGACATCGATTGGCCTCAGCCGCCTAAAACGTGAGCCCAAATTGGGGCGGGTAGATGCAAGGCATCTACCCGCCTGCACAACTGGAAGCGTAAGCCAAGTCCGAACAGAACTTGGTCATGGCTTCCATCCCCAGAGCGTTGGATTTTAGGTCTGCTCCATAGCGCAGCAGGTCGGCAGCAGTGCGACCATACTTGGTCTACATTCTAACTTCTTGCCCGTCGGATGAAGCCAGATCATAAGCGCCACATTCCCATACATAGCCGTATCCGACGGATCATCGACTAGCCTTTAACCTCGATCAAGATATGCTCGGTCTGCCGAATCGGCGGAGGGGAAAGAAGATGTCTGTAACGCTTGCTGTCATTGCTCTGGCAATAACCCACCCGGGCGGCTTGAATGCGGAGGGTTGCCATAACAATCGGAAAACCGGCGACTATCACTGTCATCGTGCCAGCTCGCGCGCGAGGCCCTCTCCGACGGTACAGCGTGCCACCAATCCCAGCAGCGTCTCCTATAGAAACTGTAGCGAAGCGAGGGCCGCAGGTGCTGCGCCAGTGAAGCGCGGGGGTCCTGGATACGCACCTCATCTAGACCGAGACAACGACGGCATCGGATGCGAATAGGACAGGTGACGGACGACCCCGCGTTCTCAAGGCCTGCCCGAGCCATGCGTCGGAAGCGCGCCGTATAAGCTTAAGGAAATTCAATGCTTACTGCCGCTCTTCTCCTGATAGCCCCTGTTCCATCCGCGGGTACCGTCTTCGACTGCACGCCAACCGCAGTTTGGGATGGCGACGGACCTATCTGGTGCGAAGAGGGACCGCGCATCAGACTGTCGGGTATTGCGGCCCGCGAGATTGATGATGAGTGTCGCGCGGGCCATCCATGCCCTGCGGCATCGGGTGCTGCAGCACGTGACGCGCTCGTGAATCTCCTCGGCGGGCCGCGTGGATCGCTTTCGCACGGTCACGTCGTGGTGCGAGCGCCGACAATGCGATGCGTTTCCACCGGCTCGGCGGGCGGGTCTCGTACGGGCGCGTGGTGCGTGACCGCGTCGGGCGTCGATCTTTCTTGTGCGATGGTTGCGAGCGGAAACGCTGAGCGATGGGCTCGCTACTGGGGTCGGCATCAGTGCAAATAGAAAGACGCCCGAGGCAATCTCTTTGGAATACCCCGGGCGCCGATCCGGCACATCGATAACTAAAGTGACCGCATAGAATCCTACAATGCAAGCGCTCTCTTCTTGTCAGAGGCGTATTTCGCTGATGGTTGCCTCCATCGACTTCCAGTCGAGGGCGAAGGGGGCGCCGTCGAGATAGACCCCACCGCGCTGGTTTATAGTGAATTTTGGCGGTGGCCGGCACCAGAAGAGTTCAAAATTCTTGGTTAAATAATGTCGCCAAGCCGACGTAGCGTGAACCGAAGGTGGTTCGCTTCGGCGGCCAATGGTCGGCGATCCCCCCGAGCTGCTTTCCGCGCTTCAACGACATTCCTCGAGCTTACCCGGCTCCGACCTTCCATTTCTAATCGCTAGAGTTTTTTGTGTTCTTGCAACCCGCTCAGCCCCTCCCCGCACTTTTCTAGGGAAACTGGTGGTTGAGCCCTGAGGAAGAAGCGGTGCGAGCGCGAATAAGCCCTTGAACCCTTAACCCTATCTCAATAACGCAGCGATTAATGCAGGGTCGAAGGTAACGACCTCTGTGCGTAAGGGGAGGATCCATTGATCAGGCACGGCATGGCCGTATCGAAGTGCGCAATCACGCTCAGCGCGTGCTGCCTGGCTGATAGCCGGCGCAGCCCCGAGGGGCGTTGTCATGATTGAAAGTAAGTCTCCCGTGTCCGGCCCCTATGCCTTTTTGAACGACCAAGCACGCAAGCTTGTCCGGTATCTTCTTGGCCTCAATTCGCGCCAGCGCTCCAGCTTCGTTGTCCTCTTAGATATTGCGGCGGTGCTGGTGTCCGTTCCGGTCGCCTACGCTCTGCGCGTCGGCATCTCCGCGATGCCAGTCGAGCGGTTCCTTTATGTCACTTCGCTCAGCCTCGGTGCCTGGGTGGTGGTCGCTTGGGCCTTGGGCACGTATAAGCTTTCGATACGGAACTTCGGCTTCAACACTCTCTACATACTTGCCAAAACCTGTTTCATGGTTGGCGGCTTTCTCGCGGCATTCCTCGTCATTTATGCGCCGTTCGGAACACCCAGGACGATGGGCGTGCTGCAGCCGCTCGTGATGTTTATGTTCGCTACCATTTCGCGCGTTTCGCTCGCGGCTATGCTCTCCCAGCTTTCCCATGATGGCCCGCAAAACCGCAAAGCCGTTGTCGTATATGGGGCGCAAGACGCAGCGCTGGCGCTTGGACGCTCGTTACGGTTCGATCCTGGCATAGAACTCCTCGCTTTCGTCGATCACGACGGCTCCATGAAGGGCAAGCGCCTTGAAGGCAGGCCGGTCGTTGATGGCTCTGGCGCTGATGAATTTCTTTCTCAAAACCAGGTGGATGAACTCCTCATCGCACTCGATCGACCGTCGCGCGCGGCCAACAGCGCTGCTGTCGATCTCGTGCATAAGCACTGGCCGTCGGCAACAGTACGCAAACTCCCGAGCCTTCGCGATCTTGCCTCTGGTCGCGTTAGCGTGGGAGATCTTCGCGAAGTGAAGATTGAGGATTTGTTGGGGCGCGAACCCGTTGCGCCTCTTTCGGATTTGCTCGACACCATTCGAGGCAAATCTGTTCTCGTTACCGGTGCCGGCGGCTCGATTGGCAGTGAACTCTGTCGCCAAATTGCGCAGCTAGGACCAAGCCGAATTCTTTTGGCTGAGCGGAGTGAGCTGGCGCTATATACGATCGAGGGAGAATTAACGGCTCTGTCCGCGAAGCTCGGCGTCGACTTGGAAATCGTGCCGCTCCTCGCCGACGTCGGCGACAGCGTAGATGTCGAGCGCATCTTTCGTATGGGACGACCGGAGCTCGTATATCACGCCGCTGCGTACAAACACGTTCCCTTGGTGGAAGCGAACGCCACGACGGGTATTGTGAACAACGTGGTTTCGACACTCAGAATTCTCGAGGCTGCTGAGCGCTTCGGGTGCGAGCGGTTCACCCTTGTAAGCACCGATAAGGCGGTCCGACCGACTAATGTGATGGGCGCGTCGAAGCGCATGTGTGAATTGATCGTCCAAGCACGTGCAGCAGAGAACCCTCGCATGGCCTACTCCGCCGTACGCTTCGGCAACGTCCTAGGCTCGTCGGGTTCTGTTGTGCCGCTCTTCCGTTCGCAAATTGCTGCAAACGGTCCGATCACTCTCACGCATGGCGACGTTACCCGCTATTTCATGACCATTCCCGAAGCTGCCTTGCTAGTAATTCAAGCCGGAGCCATGGGATCGGCCGGCGACATTTTCCTCTTGGACATGGGCGATCCAATCCGCATCCGTGACCTTGCCGAGAAAATGGTCGAGCTATCTGGCCTTACTGTTCGGGATGCGAACAGGCCCGATGGCGATATCGAGATCGTCGAAACAGGTCTACGTCCAGGCGAGAAACTCTACGAAGAGCTTCTGATTGATGCGGATGCGGAGGTCACGAAGCATCCGCGCATTGTGCGCGGTCGCGAACAGTTCATGCCTTGGAACGAGATTCAGGTGGACGTCACCAAGCTCATTGAGGCTTGTAGGGACCACGACGATGAGACTGCACTTAGTGTCCTAGCAAAGTGCGTGCCCGGCTTTGGAGAGGAAACGGTCGAGCCGCTGCGACTGGCCAGCTAACTCGAGGCGCGATCCAGAACATCCGCTGTAACTTTCGCCGTTAGTGCCATTTCCGCTTCCGTCAGGGTGGGATGCACGAGCCACATGAGGCTCGTCTCACCAAGAGCGCGCGCATTTGGAAGGCGCGGGTCGGGACGCCAGCCTGTGCCTTCGAAAGCTTTCTCCAGGTAGACCTCCGAACAGCTCCCTTGGAAACAGGGCACGCCTTCGGCGACGATCTCGGAAACGATGCGATCTCGGTCCCATCCGAGCGATAGCGCCGTGGGATCGACATAGGCGTAAAACTTGTAATCGGCATGAACGCGGTCCGCGCCTGGCCGCGGAACGCGAACCGCTCCCCTCGCCACCGCCGGCGTGAGCGCCTCAATGAGCTGCGCCGCATTGGCGTTGCGGCGTTCGGTCCACTCTCCCATACGATCGAGTTGAATGCGACCTATGACGGCCTGAACCTCGGTCATTCGCCAGTTGGTACCGAAATCCTCATGTAGCCAACGAAAGCCCGGCGGGTGTTCGCGCTCGTAAACCGCCTCCCAGCTCTTGCCATGATCCTTGAAGGACCACATGCGCCGCCACAGTGCCTCGTCGTTGCAGGTAACCATGCCGCCTTCGCCGCCGGTGGTCATGATCTTGTCTTGGCAGAACGACCAGGCGCCGACATCGCCGATCGACCCAACGCTACGCCCCTTGTAGCGGGCGCCGTGGGCCTGCGCGCAATCTTCGATTACCTTGATGCCGTGAGGGCGCGCGAAATCCATGATTGCGTCCATATCGGCGGGCCAACCGGCGAGATGAACGACGACGATCGCGCGGGTGCGCTCCGTGATGACCGGGGCGATCGTGTCCGCCTCGATGTTACCACTGTCGGGATCGACGTCGGCGAAGACCGGAACCGCCCCGGCATTCACGACAGAGGATACCGAGGCTAGGAAGGTGCGTGGGGTAACGACGACTTCATCGCTTGCGCTACCGCCATTGGCGCTGCCGACGCCCAAGCCGTGGAGCGCGAGATCCAGTGCGACCGTCCCGTTGGTCAGCGCAATAGCGTGCTCTGCATCGGCGAAGGCCGCGAACTCGCGCTCGAATTCACGCCCCTCGGTGCCAGTCCAGTAGTTGACGCGGTTCGAAAGGAGCACGCGCGCGGCCGCGTCGGCTTCTTCCTGCGTGAAGGAGGGCCAGGGCGCGAAGGGACTGTTTAGCATGTCGGCACTCGGTAGGCTGGAAAAAAGGAAGTCGCGGCGGCATCGATGCCGCGCTCGTCGCACAGGCGGGCATAGGCTTCGGTGTCGAGCACTTCGCGCACGAGATGGAAGGGCGCGGTGGACTTGGAAAAGCCCGCCTTGAACTTGAAAAGCGCGTCCTTTTCACCGCCGACCCCGCCGCCCAGCACTATGCGCGTGACGCCGGTCTCGATGGCGCGTTCGTGGGCGCGGGCGATCAGCAGCTTGTTGGTTGCCAGTTTACGGTGCGCGGTGCGCGTGCCGGAGAGGAAATATTGCATGACATCGCCGGTCGTCACGAACATTGCGGCGGCGGCAGGCTCTCCGTCGAGCGAAGCTAAAAAGATGTCCGTGTGGAAGTCCCTGGTAGCCATCATCGCTTTGTAGAAGGGCTCTCCGAAATAGTAGCGCGCGCCTGCGCCCAGAGCGTTCATCTGTTCGTGATAAATATCGACAAAGAGGGCGAGCGCCTCGGTGTCGGTGCGGCGATCGACCGTCACGCCCTGCTCAACCAGCTTGTTGATCTCGCGTCGGTGACTCCCGCGATAGCCCGATGGCGGTGTATCGTCGGAAGAGACGTTGATGACGACGACCTCTCCGCTTGGCTTACCACGAAGATCTGACTCGAGTTGATCGACGAACAAGGGATGCATGCGTGAGAAGAGCGAGACTGCGCCTGTGCGCGCCCACGCCTCGCGCATCGCGGTCACGACCTGTCCGCTGTCGACGTCCTCGGCGAACAGCGGGCCGGCATAGCCGTAGACCGAGACAAGGTCGGTCGCATCGCTGCCCTCGATCGCGCGTTCGAGCATCGGCCAGAAGCCCGCGGCCTTGCCGGCGACGCGCGCGACGAGCGCGACCGGGTCGCCCTCGCCTTCGCCTTGGCTGGCACGATGGAAATCGAACGTATGGAAGAAATCGTGTCGCCCGAGGTCGTTAAGCGCCTGCGTCCATGGCCCAGCGCCGCGCACCACGTCGACCGTCAGGTCGCCAGCGTCAATCATTCCAGTAGCCGATTTCCTCAACATGCGCGCTATACTGGTCAGCAGTGATGCCTACCACGACCTTATCGTGCCGTTCGCCGCCGCGATAATACCAGCCCGACTTGCGGCCTTCCTCGACCCATCCGCATTTGCGTAGGTAGAAATCGATCGAGCGTTCATTGGTAGCAATCATGTCGCCGTCGAGGCGATGAAGCCCCAATTCCTCAAAAGCGTAGCGCATGACGGTCATCACCGTGTCGAGCGCAACACCGGTGCCGCGCAGGTCGGCATCGCCCAGTAGCATGCCGTGGAAGGCGTTGCGGTTCTGCCAGTCGATCGAGACGATGTTGGCGGTTCCTACCAAGCCATTCTCTGCGGTGGTGATGGCGAAACGCTGGTTGAGCGAATTTACGCTCAGCGCTTCGAACCAACGCTGCTGGTCCTGCATCGAGACGGGGAAGTGCCAGCCGCCAAGGAGTGACTGGATCTCGGGCTCGTTCGCCCAGCGGTGCAGCGCGGGAAGATCATCTTGCTCAATCGCGCGCAGAACGACTTTCTTGCCTTGGATGTTCATGAGAGCTCCTTGATGGTCTCGAGCGTGAGGTCGGCCATACGCGCGATGTCATGCTCGTCGTACCGTTCGTCGATCGGCAGGAAAACCGTCTCTTCGAGCAGCCGACGTTCGACCGGCTCGGTAACGGTGATGCCGGGCCAGTAACGCGGTGTGAAGAGACGCTTTCTGATCAGGTGGGCGCGAAGGTCCGTTCGCCCGATGGTGAAGGGGTAAGCAAGCGGGACCTGTTGGCCAAGGTTCCAGCGCCAGCCGTTGCTGTCGCCAAGCAGAGCCTCGAAGCGCGTAAAGTTGGCTCGGCGAGCACTGGCGATGGCGTCCTTATCGAGCGCGTCGATGATCGCACGGGTTTGAAACGGCATGGCGCGGTCGCTGATCGTCTCGAGCATCGCCTCTGCCGCGAGATAGGCTTCGCGGGTTGCGTCAGGCTGAGCACCGATGCGCTCGAGGAGGTAGCGAATTCTCTCATGCGCGGCGCGTTCGTCGGCTGGCTCGACAGGCGGCAAGGGCTCAGCGTTTAGCACGCCGCCATCAGCAACGGGCAGAAACTTGCGCGGCGAGCGGATCGTGGCGGCAACGCCCGGACGGGTCGGGGCGAACCAGGCTTGCGAAGCATCGACAATGACCCGCGCGGGGTCGAGCGAGGCCAGCGCCTCGTCGATCCCGCTCGCGTTGAGGCCGAAATAGTCGACCAGGAGGACAAAGTCGCCGTCCTGCAGCGACAGCGTCGTCGCGGGCTGGAGATTTTCGGAGAGCGGATAGGTCTCGACGTCCACGCCGGCATGGCGCGCGGCATCGAAGATGGCGGTGCATATGTAGGCGGGACAGATGAGGCGACGCGCGTTTCGCGCGCGCAGGAAGGCGCTGAGCGCGGCGCGGGCGCTCTCATAGTCACGCGTGCCCTGCGGCAACGCGCGATGCGCTCCGAACGAGGCAGGCATGTCAGTTGGTCCCGTCAAAGGAATTCACGTCCTCCTGGCCGCCAGCCTGGACTCCGTCGCGGCGCAGAACGATCATGACGGTCTCGACCAGAATGCGCATATCGAGCCACAGGTTATGCGTGTCGACATAGTCGACATCAAGGGCGAAGCGGTCGTTCCACGAGAGCGTGTTGCGCCCCCTCACCTGCGCCAGTCCGGTGATGCCCGGGCGCACTTCGTGACGGCGATTTTGCTCGGGCGAATAAAGCGGCAGGTAGGCCATCGCGAGCGGTCGCGGGCCGACAAGGCTCATGTCGCCCTTCAGCACGTTCCACAGCTCGGGCAGCTCGTCGAGGCTCGCCGAGCGCAGGAAACGACCGAAACGGGTCAGGCGCTCGGCATCGGGGAGCAACTTGCCATCGACATCGCGCGCATCGGTCATAGTGCGGAACTTGACCATCTCGAACGGCCTGGCGTCGCGGCCCGGGCGCACCTGCCGGAACAGGACGGGGCTGCCGAGCTTGATGCGGATGAGGAGTGCGAGGAGAAGAATGACGGGCGCGAACAGCACGAGACCCGCCAGCGCACCGAAGATGTCGAACAGCCGTTTGAGCATCATGCGTCCTCCTTCGTGACATGATCGACCCAGCGCTGCGCGAGCGCGGACCGGTCGAATTCGCTTTCCGCCAGCGCGCGGGCGTTGCGGCCCTTGCGTTTCAGCGTCTCGCGGTCATTGGCAGCGGCCTCGAGCGCGTCGGCGAAGGCGGCGGCGTCGTCGGGCGCGACGGTCAGGCCCGCATCATGGGTCTCGATCATCTCGGCGAGCCAGCCGGGATAATTGTTGAGCACTGGGAGGCCGGCCGCAACATAATCGAAAAACTTGTTGGGACTGGTGCCGAAATAGAAGGCCTCTACGTTGGCGAGGGTCTGCAATCCGATGTCGGCGCCCTTGAGGAGCGAGGCGACCTCTTGGGTCGCGACGGGGGGCCGGAACAGGACGTTATCGAGCTGCTCGCGTTCGGCGCGCTCCTCCAGCGCCGCCTTCGTGGCGCCGGTACCGATGAGCACGATCCGGATGTCGTCGCGGCCACGTCGCTTGAGTTCGGCGGCCGCGTCGAGGACTGCGCCGAGCCCGTTGGCGAGGCCGTGCGCCCCCGCGAAGATCGCGACAAGGTCGCTTTCGGACAAATCGGCAGGACGCTTGGAGGCCGCGGCATCGAAGGTCTCGACGTCCGAGCCGTTGGGCACGATGGCGACGCGTTCGGCCGGAACGCCGCGCTTCTCGATCCCGCGCGCGATGCCGGGCGCGAGCGCGACGAGCCGGTGCGCACTTCGATAGGCGAGCCATTCGAGCACCCCCATCGCCCATAGGATGACGGGATTGTTGATCACCGCCATCGCCCGAGGAAGCTCTGGCCACAGGTCACGCACCTCGAAGACGAACGGCTTGCCGCGCAGCCAGCGCGCCGCGATGCCGGGAAGCGCGACGGTGAGCGGCGTCGTCGTGGCAAACAGCAAATCGTACTTGCCGGTCAGCGCGAGCCAGATGCTACGCCAGGCAAAGCGTAGGAAGGTCAGGCTGCGCTTGAGAAAACCGTCATTGTTGGAATAGCCGAGGTCGAACTCGATGACGCGGATCCCGTCGACCTCGCCCTCTCGGCGTCCTTTCTCGAAGGGTCCGTCGAGCCCGGTCGCGCCGCGCGCATTGCTGCCGCAAACCATCGTCACCTCGTGGCCGCGCGCGATCAGCGCTTGCGCGTTGCGATAGCTGCGAATGCCGCCGGCGCCCTTGGGGGTGGTGAAATGCTGGTGGAAATAAAGTACGTGCATCAGAAACTGACCGTGGTGACGAGAGTGGCGGACATCGGCGCGCGGGCCGTGAGGACGGGAACAACGGTCCGCTCGAAATAATGGCGCGATTCCTCACTTGTTTCGATGCTGATCGCGTCTGGCGGGACGCCTTCGATACGGATTTCGACCTCGCCTAGACGTGCCACGCCGTCCTCGAGCGCCCAGTCGCCGGGCAGGAGGCGCCAGCGCAGCGTCGCGGTCTCGGCTTCCCCCGAAAAATCGTCCTCCACCGTCATGCTGTCGGACGAGAGGCTGAGGGTGCGGACATGCGTATTACCATTGGCGTCGCGATGGCGTGCAGTGATCGAGCGCGCGTCGGTCGACGTCTCGGCATGCGGCCAGTCGCCCCACAGAAATCGCGAGACGCGCGGCATCGGCTCGCGCCCGTCGAACGTGACGGCATTGTGCATCGTGGAAGACCCGAAGCGCGTGTCGGCGGCATAGCTGTAGCTGCCATCGTCGCGCAGCACGTTTGTCTCGCCGACCCAGAGGTCGACATGCATGACGTCGGCCTGCGCGGGACGGAAAGGGAAGCGGGCGAAGCGCAGGAGCGCCATCGCGCGGCCTTCGCGTAGGACGCCGAACCCGCCGTCGGTGAAATGCGTGGTGCTCGCCTCTTCGAGAACAGTGTCGGGACGCGCCTCGCCGAACAGGTCGAGCATGCGGTCCCAAGGACCCCCGGCGTCGATGGCGCGGGCATCGAGAAAGAGCGCGCTGGCGGCCTGGAGCGTCGGGCGGAAGTCGCGATAGGGACCGTCGGTCAGCGCGAACAGGCGCGAGCCGTCATTGGGGCCGAGATTGGGGGCATCACCGCTTTCCGGTTGGGCCATAGCGTGAAGCCAGCGCGTCGCCCGTGCAAGACGGGTGTGCGTCGCTTCGGCGAGGGGCGCGAGCTCGTGGCGGCGCGCCCACAGGGTCGCGAACACATAGGTGTCGAGCATGAAGCGATGATAAACAATCGAGGACTGGCTGAAGCTCCCGTCGGGCAGGATCAGCGTCGCGGCGCGCTCGTCGAGCCATTTGAAGCCGACCCGTGCCCAGCGTTGGCCCTCGCTGCGCCCGTGCCGCGCCAGCCAGCTGCCTCCCACGAACAGGGCGGCGGCTTCCGAGGTGCCGTGATTATTGGCCTGCGCGATGGCGTAGCTCATCGTCGGAGCGATGCGGCGACAGCTCAGCGCCACGAAGTCGAGAAGCGCGGGTTCTGAGTCGCCATCCTGCTCGAGGATGACCGCGCACAATGCGAGGTGAAGGAGGCGAAGAGAGGCTTCCTGCCCGCATTTCCAGTTGGGGCCGATAAAGGGCGTGTTCTTCGCGATCCAGTCGGCGAGCCAGACGTTCAGGCGGTCGAGGTCCCCACCCTCGCCTGCGGCGGCTCGCGTCGCCATCGCGATCGCCCAGTCGAAGCGCGAGGCTTCCCAGACGGCCTTGATGTCTCCCAGCGCGGGGTCGAAATCGGGCAGCTGGTGCCACGGGGCATCCGCGCTGGCATGCTCGCCGGTTTCGTAGGAGCGGTGCCAGTCGGGCGGTGCGCCATCGAGGGCGCGCGAGGCATGACCGAACCACGGCATGGTTTCGCGCCAGTCTTCGCGCGGGGCGAACGGCAGTGCGGCCTCGCTCGCACGGAAAAACGGTCCTTCAGGCCGCTCGGCGGCGATCCGGAGCACCGGGTGCAGCCCCGTCTTTAGCCCGAAACGATAGGCCGCCACGCGCGCGACGTTGCGCACGCCCAGCGCGCGATAGGTCCGCAACTTGGTCGGCAAGCGCGCCATCGTCAGGCCTGGCGCCCCGCCTCGATCGACACGCGCGTGACTTCGAACAGCTCTTCGGCAGAAATCGGGGCCGGTTTGCCCTCGCGGATGGCGTCGAGGAAGGCCTGGCTGCAGGCGCCCTGCCCCTTGTCCTGCTTGCGCAGCGTCTGGCTTTTGAAGCCCTTCCAGCCATAGCCCTTGAGCTTGAGGAAATTGTCGAGAACCAGCGTGCCGCCGCCCGCGAATGCCTCGATCCGTTCCTTAGGGAAACTTGCGCCGCCATTGGCGAGATAGTGGACGGTGCCAAAGCTTCCGTCCTCGAAGGTCAGGTGGATCGACGCCTTGTCTCCAGTCGCGTTGGCCGGGCCGCACATTGCGGTGACCTGCACCGATGCGATCGGCGCGCCGGCGAGGAAGCGCATCAGGTCGATCAGGTGGCAGGCCTCGCCGATGATGCGCCCGCCGCCGATTTCGGGGTCCTGCGTCCAGTGATCGGCGGGGATCGCGCCGGCATTCATCGTCATGATGAAGGCCTTGGGTTCGCTCGAGGCATCAAGCAGCGCCTTCATCTTGCGTGTGAGCGGGGCGAAGCGACGGTTGAACCCGACCATCAGCAGGCGATCGCTCTTTTCGTAGGCGGCTTCGACCTGTTCGAGCTCATCGAGCGTCAGCGCGAGGGGTTTTTCGACGAAGACATGCTTGCCCGCCTCGAGCGCGGCGCAGATCAGCGAGGCATGCGTGTCATGGCGCGTGGCGATAGCGACGGTATCGACCGCATCGCTGGCAATGACCGCATCGGCACCCGAAACCGCTTCAGCAAAGCCCAGCCGCTTGCCCTGGATGACGCCGCTACTGCCGCCGGCCGAACCGATGACGCGCAGGTCCGCGCCGGCCTTCGCGAATGCCGGGATGAGGACGCGCGACGCATAGTTGCCTGCCCCGATGAAGCCGACCGAGGCACTGCCGTCGGCGGGCGCCGCGCGATCCTCGATAACGACCGAGCTGACCGCCCGCTGCTCGACGGGCGAGGCGTAGGTCAGGAGGATGCCGAGCGAGCCGGGCTGCTCGGTCAGGATGTCGTAGGCGCGCGGTGCCTCCTCGAAGTCGACGCGGTGCGAGACCAGCGGATCGGTGTCGATCGCGCCCGAGGCCATCAGGTCGAGCACCGCCTCGAAGTTGCGCTGTTCCGTCCAGCGAACATGGCCGAGCGGATAATCATGGCCCTTGTCTTCATAGTCAGGATCGTAGCGACCAGGGCCGTAGGAGCAGCTGACCTGGAAGCTCAGCTCCTTTTCATAGAAATCGGCGCGGTTGAGGTCGAGGCCGGTCACGCCCACCAGCACGACGCGTCCACGCTTGCGCGACATTTGCGCGGCCTGCGAAACGGGATCGCTGCTCTTGGTCGAGGCGGTGATGATGACCCCGTCGACGCCGAGCCCGGCCGAGAAGGCCAGCCCCGCCTTGACCGGATCTTCGCCCCTGGCGGGATTGCACGTCTCCGCGCCGAAGCGGCGGGCGAGTTCGAGCTTGGTTTCGTCGAAATCGATCGCGAGCACGCGGCAGCCCTGTGCGCGCAGGAGCTGGACGGTGAGCAGGCCGATAAGTCCCGCGCCGGTCACGACGAACCGTTCGCCCAGCGTCGGTTCGGCAAGGCGCAAACCCTGCAGGCCGATCGCGCCGACCACGGTGAAGCTGGCCGCCTCGTCGCTCACCTCGTCGGGGATTTTGGCCGCAAGATTTCTGGGAACGGTCACGAGGTCGGCGTGCGGTCCGTTCGAGACGACGCGGTCGCCCACGGCGAAACCTTCGACGCCCTTGCCGATTACGGACACGCAGCCGACGTTCGAATAGCCCAGCGGCAGCGGCTGGCCGAGCTTGGACTTGACCGCATCGAGCGTGGTGAAGAGGCCGTCGGTACGCACCTTGTCGAACACCTGCCGGACTTTCTCGGGCTGCGAGCGCGCCTTGGCGATCAGGCCCGAGCGTCCGAAATCGACCAGCATGCGCTCGGTGCCCGCCGAAATGAGCGAGACGCTCGTCTCGATCAGTAATTGTCCGCCACGCGGCGTGGGCGCGGGACATTCCACAAGGCTGGTCTCGCCCTTCGCGAGGTCCTGAAAAATCTGTTTCATCGGCTATTTCGTTCCTGGTCGGGGGCGGACTGCGCCCCGCTTGCATAAAGTGCGTGATGCTCGGCGATCGCCTCCTCACGCCCGGTCAGGGTCGGGGAAACGGCGCGAATGGCCTTGCGCATGGCGAGGCGTTCGTCGGCGCTTTTGCGCGCGAACGCGTCGATGGCAAGGGCGAAGGCTTCTGGGCCGTCCTCGAGCGCGAGCGTGCGCCCTGCCTCTTTCACTTCAAGGCCGGTCCATGGCGTGCGATCCGAGATGAGCGTGTAGGCGCCCGAAGCGAACGCCTCGGCGATGACATGGCCGTAATTTTCGCCGCGCGTGGGCAGGAAAAACAACTCGTGCGCCGCGAATTTGGCGGGAATGTCTGGCGGCGCGACCGGCCCCTCGATTGTCACGGCGACATGGCCAGGCAGCTTGTCGACGAGCTTGTCGCAGCGCTCCCAATAGGCGGCGTCGTCGACGGGACCGCAAATCGTGAACGCGATCGGTTCGCGGCAACGGGCCAGCGCCTCGAGCGCGAAATCGAGATTTTTCATCGGCGCGATGCGCGAGAGGAACAGGACTTTGAGTGGTTCGCCATCGATGCCAGCGACAAGCGGCACGTCAGTCGGGCCGGGGCCGATGTCTCGGGCTTTCGAAACGGACGCCTTAGGGAACAGGCGGGCGATGTCGCGGGCCTCGTGCGCGTCGCTGGCGTGGAAACGCACGCGCCGCCACAGCCCGAGCAGCTTCCATAGCGCGAGATATGCGCGCTTCTTGACCGCCTTCAGGCCGAGTGCGCCTTGCGAAAACTCGCCACGCGGGCCGACGAGGATGCTGTCGGCGCCATAGCATTTCCTCCACGCCGCAAGCTGCGGGAGTATCGAGAAATGCGAGGCGAAGAAGCTTTGCGTATGGATGAGGTCGGGGGCGACCTCGTCGATAAGCGCCGACACGGTGCCGAGGTCGAGCGACCCGGGGCTCGCGAACCAGACCTTTGCCTTGGAAAGCGAATTCCAGCGGTCGGACGTCACATGATCGAACGGCCGCGCATCGCCGCGGTCGCGGTCGGTCGTGACGACATGGATGTCATGATCCTCGCCCAGCGCCTCGACTATATTCGCAACCGACCGGACTGGCCCGCCCGACTTGAAGGCCGGGGGGAAGTGATTGACGAAGATGAGGATCTTGCGCCGATCGCTCATGGAACCGCCTTCGTGAGTGGAAAATCGTGCGGGATCGCGCCCTGGAGGATCGCTTCGAGGCGGGCTGCACCGGCCATGGCGCCGAGATAGCGCGACCGGGAAGCGCGCGCGGCGCGTTCTTTGGCGTCGACCTTGCCCTGGGCCTTCGAGGCTTTGATCGCGGCGCGCAGCGCAGCGAGATCGCCTGCGGGAAACACCGCGCTGCCTTCGTCGTGGCGGGCCGCGACGCACGAACCGCAGGCGTCCGAAACGATCACTCGGGTGCCGGCGAGCAGCGCCTCCGACACGACCGCGCCCCACCCGTCATGTTCGCTGGGGAGAACGAGCACGTCGAACTCTGCGATGATGGTACGGACCTGGTCCATCGGTCGCTTGCCAAGGAGACGGATATGGTCGGACGCCGCCGCGCGATCCTCGAGCCGAGCCTTCAGGGATCCTGCCCCCACAATATCAACATCGACGTCGAGGGCGCTGCTGGCGTCGATCAGGAGGTCGACACGCTTGCGTTCGATCAACTGGCCGACGAACCCGACTCGGAAGCGTCGATCCGCTGCCCGGTCCGCCGTGAAGTCGTCGGCCTCGGGCAGGAAGTAGGCAAACGGATGGACGATCGTCTCGGGAAAGCCCCGCGCGACCAACCAGTCCGACGTCCGGTCGCCGATGGCAAGGATGGTCTCGGCGCGGCCCCGTATCTTGCGGGCAAGCCACGAATAGCCGACGCGCCTCAGCGCGCCCTTCCATCCGCGATCGTTGACCGTCTCCATGATGACGGCCAGCCGCGCGCCTCCCTCCTGCAACCGCTCGGACACGTTCCCGACGATGCCGTTGCCGCGCAGGCCCTCGACGATATGGATCGCATCGCTGGATTCAACGAGGATGTTCTCGAGCGCCTCATCGCGACCGAGGATTACCAGCTTTGCCCGGTCCACGCTCGGCGCGATCCAGCCCTGGGCAAGGCGCGCCTCACTCAGTTCGACGCCGCTCACATAGGCGACGTCGTGGCCTCGCGCCGCAAGCGCATCGGCCAGCCCGGCCATGTGCGGCGAGACGGTCTGCTGCCAGAAGACGACCTTCACCGCGCTTCCTCCACGCCCGTCGCATAGCTGGTGAACAGCGCCATGAAGAGCAGCCCCATGCCACCCATGGAGAAGAAGGTGGCCTCGGCGAAGTTTGCGGCGAGGACGAAGAAGATGATGGTCGCGCCGACGAGACCGCAACGCAGGCCACGGACCGCCCAGAACGCGACGACCGCTCCTACGAGCAGGGCGAGCGGCGCGCCGACCTCTTCGGTAAGGCCGAGATAGACGTTGCCCTTCTCCACCGAGGCGCCGATCGGCAGTCCGAACAGCGGGTCGTAGCTGACCACCATCGTGCCGGGCACCGAGGCGAGGCCGAAGCCGATCCCTTCGTAAAAATGGCGGGAGATATTGTTATTCATGACGCCAGTCAGGCCGCCGCGCGAGCGCTCATATATCTGGCTAAAGGATTCAAGCTGCCGTACGTCGCCCTTCCCGAGGAAGCTTTGAATTGCGTGCTGAACCTGCGGTGTCAACAAGGCCGCGACTACCAACATGAAAAGAAACACCCACGCAACGGCCGCGCGGTTTCGCCAGATTCTTCGTTGCGCGAGAACGGCATGAAGGGTTGAGGCCCCGGCGCCCGCCGCAAGCGCCACGGCGATGCCGACCAGCGCGGTGCGGGCACCCGAAGCGAATGTCGCGGCGGTGGAAAGAAAGGCGATAGTACATAGCAAGATTGCCTTTTGATCGCCACGCAGCAGCCGGGCGGAAGACAGAGCCATGATTGCTGCGCCCACGAGGCCCCAAGCCTGCGGATGGTTGAGCAGCCCCTGAAATCCGCGCCCGTTAGTCGCAAAGCCGAGACCCGTCATCATCAAGGGTAGGGAGAAGAGCAAAAGGATCGAAAGGACGACAAAAATTTGCAGTCGCAACGCGCGCACTTCCTCGGCACCAAGCCGGCCCCAGGCGAGCCACAAAGCGCTTACCACGACAGTCCACGAAGTAATCTTTGCGATGCTCAAGTATGGCATGTAGCTATAAAAGAACGAATGTAGGACAACAACCGCTCCGATACCTAGTGTCGAGGCCACCAGCGCAACCGATCCGCGCTGAAGTGGCCGTCCGCTCACGGGCAATATTAGCGTTCCAAAGGCGACAAAATAGACAGCATAACGCAGCAGGCCGGCCGCCGGGGGGTGCGCGAAGAGGCCGGTGTGGCTGAGCGTAATGAACCAAGTACCGAGCAGAGCCCAAATGCTCCAGCGCGGTCCAGCGAAAGGAAGCGCGACCATTAGCGTCATCAGAAGGATGGTTCCTACCGATGTGAAATGAAGCGCGCAGAAACCAACGAATACTGCTACCGTCCGCACGACCGGCATCGCCGCATACCTGCTAGCGTTTGGCGAGGAACGGACGGGCGTCATATTACGGGGCTGCGTCTGCGTCACGACGCTTTCCGGTCTGGCTTTCGGATCACTGGTGCGGGCACGCCGCCTATCAAGACCCGATCAGAAAAGTCGCCGCGCACCAACGCACCCGCGGCGACAACCGAGGCCTTGCCGATCGAGGTGCCGCCCAGCAGAGTCGCCCCTGTCCCGATCCAGCACCCTTCGCCGACAAGGATGGGCTCGCTGAAGCCCGCCCCTGCGGCGCGGTTGCCACCCTCCATAAGCTCATGCGAGCCCATTGCGAACGTGACGCGCGGTGCGATATCGCAGTCGCGGCCGATAGACACCTCGGCATCGCCACCCACGAGCAGAAATTCGTGGCCGAGCCAAGTCCCTTCCCCGATCTCAAGTCTGCCTGTGAGCCCGAAACGCGCGGACGAGCAGATTCGCACATTATTCCCCACACTGGCGCCCGCCCTGCGCAGCAGCCAGCGCTTGAACGCAAACCCGCGCGTCGCGGGCAGCATCGCCATCACAAGCGAGGCAAAATATACCACTGCAGGCTTCACAACAAACCCTTACGAAGAAGCAATAAGAGACAGGCCGCGTTCTGGACGATCAGCGACATGACTAGCGAAACAGCGGCAAGACTCGCTCCCGCCACGGGCAGGATGAGCAGTGCCATCAAGAGGGTCGCCGAGCCGAAAAGCGACGAAATTAGCCACGCACCCTCCTCATGATACGCCATTGCGAGGTTGCCGACCATGTTTCCAGGAATGGCGACCAGCGAAACAGCAATAAACAGTGGAATGACATCGATCGCACCAGCACCCGCTTCTCCATAGGCCAGCGCGATCAATGGGCGCGCCGCGAATGCGGAGGCGATCACGAGGAGCGCGCCCGTTACACCCAATACAACTCCTTGAAAGAGAAGACGGCGCTGGGCGTGGTGGTCGATACCGCATTCTGCCACCGCGACTTGCCGCGGGAATAGCGACTTTGTAACATTGCCCGCCACGAACGCTCCCATCGCGTACCATTGCATCCCGATCGCGAAGAGCGAGAAGTCGAGCGCGCTTTGGCCCTCGCGCATCAGCTTGGTCATTGCGAACAGCGCTCCTGCAGTAAGAATGGCCGATCCGCCGACCCGGGCTATCGAACCCATGACTGCCTTAAAGGCCGCAAGATCGGGAAGCGCGACGGGTCGGCCGGTCAACTTGATGCGCCGCAAGGCAATGGCCCATTCGCAGACGGCCTTAATGCCTAGCGCGCCAGTAATGCCCAGTACCGCCTCGACGAGAGTATTGGTTAGGCTGGCTGCGACAAGCAGGAAAGCCGCGCCTAATCCTGCCGCAAGCGCCAGTGAACGAAAGGCGCGCAGCCCGTTTAGAACGGCGGCTGGAAAGGCGCCAAGCACAACAACCGTGATTGCAAGCGCGAAGATCAGCGGCAGGCTGGCCCTTTCGCCAGCAGGAGCGAGGATCAACCCCATCCCGACGCCTGCTAGCGCCGCGAATGCGAGCAGCAACAGGGTGGCGCCAGCTTCGCGTCCCTCACTCGCATCCTTTAAACGCGCAAACTGGCGAACTACGACTGGGCTAATACCCGCGAGCGCCATCGACGAAAGGTAGGAAAGTGAAAGGTTGAACTCGTTGGCCGCAGCGAAATCGTCTACCAGCATCCCATGGCTGAAAACCATGAACGCAACCACGATCCCGCCACGCATGAACAAATGCGCGAGGGCAGCCCACGAGGCTTCGGCGGCTAGCTGGCGGATTTGCACTGTCACGTGCGCCATACGCCGCGGCAATCAATGAGACACCCCGTCGGACTCGGCGAATTCCTAAATCGAGTATGATCTACAAGCATGACGTGAATGTCAGCTATTTCAAACGCCTTCGCTTCTTCGACCATACGAGCCGATGAGAGTGATGCCGGAAGTGCTTCGATGTGAGGCTCAACAATTAAGGTTTTGAACCCCAAGTCGAGAAGTTCACGCGCAATATGTACCGCCGGGCTCTCACGGAGGTCATCAATATCAGGCTTAAAGGCGATACCATAAAGCGCGAGCACTGGCTCTTCAGGGCCATCATGCGCCGCCACAGCGTCTTTAACCTGCTCAATCACCCATTTTGGCTTGCTATCATTCACCTCACGAGCAGCGCGGATGATCTTCGCCTTTTCTCGGTTTCGATGAATGATGAACCACGGATCCACTGCGATACAATGACCGCCCACGCCCGGCCCAGGCTGGAGGATGTTAACACGGGGGTGCAGGTTGGAGAGTTCGATCAACTCCCAGACCGAAATATCGAGATCCTCACAGATCAGCGAAAGTTCGTTTGCGAATGCGATATTGACGTCTCGGAAGCTGTTCTCGGTCAGCTTGGCCATCTCCGCGGTGCGCGCATCGGTTGTGACGCATTTGCCATCCACGAAGGTGCGGTAGAGCGAGGTCGCGACTTCACTGCAGCGCGGGCTGAGCCCGCCAATCACACGGTCATTGTGAATAAGCTCCTGCATTACCTTACCGGGTAGCACACGCTCAGGGCAGTGAGCGATCCGAATGTCGCTGTCCTCGCCATGGGTCTGGGGGAACGTCAGATCCGGACGCTCCTCCGCAAGCCACGCTGCCAACTGCTCGGTCGCACCGACGGGCGAGGTCGATTCAAGGACGACGATATTTCCACGCGCCAACACAGGAGCGATCGCGCGTGCCGCACTCTCGATGTAGCTGAGATCCGGGACATGCCCCTCGAGGAAGGGCGTCGGAACGGCAATGAGAAATGCCTGAGCGGGTTCGGGCTTGGTAGTAGCCCGCAAATATCCCTGTTCGACTGCTGAATGGACCGCGATATCGAGGTCGGGCTCGACGATATGCACGCCGCCAGAATTGATGGTCGCGACTGTGTTCTCATTCACATCTACGCCGATCACGCGCACCTTACGCGAGGCGAACATGGCGGCTGTCGGGAGGCCAATGTAGCCAAGGCCGACCACCGAGATAGTTTCAAAAATACGCTTCATAAATCGGAGCTTTTTTTAAGAATTTTCGGAAAGCGCGCGCACAGCACTGAGAATTCGCTCTGCAGCCTTGCCGTCGCCGTAGGGGTTGTGAGCGAAAGACATCGCCTCATAGGCCGCGCGGTCGTCGAGCAGGCGCGCGACTTCCTCGACTATCGTGTCGCGGTCGGTGCCCACCAACTTGACCGTCCCAGCTTCGACTGCCTCCGGCCGCTCGGTGGTTTCGCGCATGACCAGCACCGGCTTGCCGAGCGAAGGGGCTTCTTCCTGCACCCCACCGCTGTCGGTGAGAATGATATCCGCACGGTTCATCAAATAGACGAACGGCAGATAGTCTTGCGGCTCGATCAGGTGGACATTGCCACGCCCTTCAAGCAGGCGGCCGACCGGTTCGCGGACATTCGGATTGAGGTGAACGGGATAGCAGACCTCAACGTTCTCACGGTCCGCGATCTCCGCGAGCGCGCCGCAAATTCGTTCGAACCCGCCGCCAAAACTCTCGCGACGATGGCCGGTTACGAGGATGAGGCGCTTAGATCGGTCGAGGAAGGCAAAGCGCTCGTCGAGGATCTCTCGGCGTTCTGCATCGCTCTCGAGCGTGCCAACGACGTCCAGCAGGGCGTCAATCACCGTGTTGCCGGTCACCTCAATGGTCTCGTCGGAGACATTTTCGCTCAAGAGATTGGCGCGCGACCGCTCGGTCGGCGCAAAATGCAGGGCCGAAATGGCCCCAGCAACCTTGCGGTTCACCTCTTCCGGCCACGGCGAGTAGATATTGCCCGTGCGGAGGCCAGCCTCGACATGACCGACAGGCACCTGGGCGTAATAAGCTGCGAGCGATGCGGCGAGCGTGGTCGTCGTGTCGCCATGAACGAGCAACAAGTCAGGCTTCTCGATCGCGATTACGTCGCGAAGCCCCATGAGCACCCGCGCCGTGATATCGGTCAGGTCCTGGCCTGCCTGCATCAGATCGAGGTCATGATCCGGCACGATTGAAAAAAGGTCTAGTACCTGGTCGAGCATCTCGCGATGCTGCGCGGTCACACAGACTGATTGTTTGATATCTTCGGCGGCAGCGAGGGTCTTGACCACGGGCGCCATCTTGATCGCTTCGGGCCGCGTCCCGAAGACTGTTAGTACTCGATACATGCAACACACCGCGGGCTGGGACCCGCGCCTCGGAAAACTCGATAGATGAAATAGGGCCACGCGTTTCGCGTGTCGTCCCTGTTCACCGCCTTAGACACGCAATCATTAATTTTTCAATGCCTTGCAAAGGTAAAATCGGCGTCGAAGCGAAAAAATCATGCTCCCACGCAGTGGCGATCCGACCCGGCTACCCGTCGGATCCCAAGAGATAGAGGACTGAGAAGGAGGAGGAAGCTTGGTGCTTCCAAAAGGATGAAAATTGGAGGTGCCAAGGATCAACAATGGACCTCTAGCAATGACCTACTCGAAAAACGTTCGCCTCGCCTCCCACGCCGTCGCGCAATTCCTCGCATCGTATCTCTCGACAACCAAGGCCGAGACCTTGGAACTCGACTACGCGCTGGGGGCGGTCAAATTCCCGGATCTCAAACTACTTGCGGCGCAGCTTCGCTGGAGCTCCCCCGTCAGTCCCCCGGACATGCTTTCCCTTGCAGAAGGACAACGCTGCGATGTCATTCTCGCCCGCGACATGCACGACCGCGATCCCATGCGAGCCATCCGGTGGGACATCGGCATGTGGATCGATGGGGCGCTCTGGGTCTTCCAGGGCTGTCGCCTTTCGCTCGGCTTCGACGGACGACCTCGCTTCCTCGGTCATGACCAGAATATGTGTGTGGAACTGGGTCCGCTCGGGCTGCGACCGGCGGTCGTTCCGATTGCCTTTCCCGCCGAACAGGGCATCATCGCCGGGACGCAGCGCCTCCTTGCCTTTGCGGCAGGGGTCAACTGAATGGCCAAGAAGTATAAGGCGCCGCCAGGCCTCGATTATGACCCGGTTTGCGGCGAGCATGAGAGCCTCTCCTTCGGGGTACTGAAGGCCCATTCTCCCGATGGTGAAACGAGAACCCTGGCCGAGCCCATCTATAGGCGCCTCTACCCCGCCATAGCCCCGAAGGACCGCCACCCATCGAGCTCACCTTCTGCGGAAAGGTATGACATCATTCTTCCTCCGGGTGCTCCCGATCATCTTTCTAGCGTGGACGGACTGAGCTGGGCGTTCCACAGCATGCCGGGCGACCGCATCCGAGACCTCGCTGCCATCGTCACCTTGCGATGGCCGCAGGTGGAGGACCCGAGCGCATCGCTGCCACTACACGAAGCATGGGAGAGGTCTCGCTGCTTCGCGGTGTCGATAAGTAAGGAGCTTCAGGCGGCGGTCGTGGCGATACAGCATGTCCCCGTACGATCCTGGGGGTTCGGCCCACCCCATGTTCACTTGATCATTCCATGCCGAACGATCCGTCCGCGGACAGGCTTCGCCACATTCATTAAACGACTGACAAGCGAGGAGGAGGGTCGTCAGTTCTTCGACAAAGCCTGGACGACCTTTTGCGAGCACGAAGCCGAATGCCTAACCCCTGTCTAGCGGGTGCGCAATCTGGCACGCCAGAATGAAGTATGAGCAGCTTAGCTAAAGCCCTCTCGGATCGCATGCATGATCAAAACGAACAGGCCAGCTGTACGGACTTGCCGGCTATCGATTTCGGGATTGACGCCGGTCAGACCGATCACGATAGAGCCACGACTACCACGCCTAGCGGCTGTTCCAGGAAGGTGTGACCCCTTTCCAAGGATTTTGTGGAGTGTTTCAGAGGTATAACGCCCAGCGAAACGAAGCCCGGTGAGCTGAATCTCGATATTGCCCTCTTCAAATCCAAGATCCCTCACGAGAAGGTCGCGATAGAGGACAGCCTTCGGACGGCTCCTGAAGCGGACGACCGACCGAGCATCGTCCCACCCTTTAAGGGCATCAAATAGGACTTCACGCTTAGGCGCTGTGAGCTTCAGGTCTCGGCGCCATCGCCCATCTACAAAGGCAACCCATTTGGCCGAGTTTGGTATGTCGACATTAGATGAAGAGAAGCGCTGAGCGCCCGATTGCTTCTTTAGCGATAGGACTTCTTTATAAGCCTTTCGCCAAACCTGCACCTTTGAGGAGGAGTAAAGCGCCGAAACTCGGTCGTCATCGTCCGTTAGTGCAGCCAGAATATCGCGCCAATCATCATCAACGGTCCCATCGAGAAATTTGACCGATCTTCTTGTCAGCCTACGCCGATCGACTTGCCGGTCAATCTCGCGACGGCGCTCTTTCCTCTGCAGCGAGCGGCCAAAGTCAGCAATGCTGATGCCAACCCATTCTCCTTTTGCGTGATGTCGCTCAGGAGTAAATTTCGGTCTCGTATAGGTCTGCCGCCTTCGCTTCGTGGGCGCGCGCGCTCTTTCTCGATCGCAATCGACCGGGCGCATGCGGGGTCGCTCGAGTAATTGCTCAGCAGTATTCCGCGGAAAGGCGACCATCTCGGAAGCGCGAGACGTGTATTGAACGAGGCTCAGGTCGAGCAAATGCGAATACCACTTCAGGGTCGTGGAAGAGGGAAGATGCCCCATCGACTGACTGACCGCGTGAAGCCCGTGTTGACCGAGCTTCTCAGAGCCCAGAAGCGCTTTTTCGAGCTTCGACTGCCGATCATGAGAAATCACCGGAGAGAGCTCTTCAGGCACGAGGCTATCATCGTTTGAGCGGGGTAGCAGCATGGTCGCAAGCAGATAGCTTCCGAAGCAATGACGGAGGTGACCGAACGATATAGTGGGAGCGATTGAGTCCTGAAGGATTTGATCTATTCGCGCCTCGAAACTCGGCGATTTACCGTTTTTTCTGGCCAAGGTTTCGTCTACAATCAGCCGACTGTTCCCTGACTCAAGACGAGAACGCCGTTTGAGCGTTTTCAAGCGCTGGCGGATCTGTCGTAATTCCGGAGCGATGAGAAGGAGATGCAACGGCAGTACCCGTCTGCTGGTCAGGGTCTTCAGGTTCCGGTGGTCATTAGCTTGTACAGTAAGAAACAGTCCATCTCCGCAATCCGAAAAGTCGTGTACAGTTAGCCCGCTTATTTCGGAGAAGCGAAGACCGGCACGATACCCCAGAACCAAGCTCAGTTGTTGGTCGGCGGTCGTACACGCCGCCAAGGCCGACTGGAACTCTCTTGGAGATATTAGATGGGCGCTCGAACACTCATCGATCTCATGAAAATCGAGCGCATCGAAAACGGGCGACCAGTCATTGGCTTGGCCACCGCGTTTTTCCAAATAGCGAAGCAAGCTGCGTACCGCTTTGAGCGCCTCACGTCGTCGGCCGAGCTGCTCGATGGAGGATAGTCTGTCATCCAAAAGCTCGAGCCACTGCTTAGGGACATAGTCAGAAATTTGGTCATCCGGTCGGATGACGTCTCGACATAGGTAAGCGAGATAATCTCGAAACGTGCTGGGCTCAAACCCCGGCTTGCCTCGATTCGGAAACGTAAGCGCGTTGAACGCCCAACCTCGAAGGAGTAGCTCGGCCGGACGAGTGGATGGTCTGCCACGAATCTTTTCAGCCGCGGCCCGAAGTAGTCTCGCGCGTTTGCGCTTCTCCGAGGGCCCATAGCATCCCGCACCTGCTAGGATATTGGGGACGTCAGAGAGACCCCAATTACCGATGATGATGTCGAAGTTTGGGCTTCTCGTTGGTCGCCCTGATCGTCGACTGTGCTTCGTATCTCCATCAGTGTTGGCGTCACCGCCCGGCCCGTTTTCCTCGGCATTCCGGTTATCGACTAACTTACCCTTTGCCGCATTTCCCTGCTCTTCGGCTTTGGGGCGACGTAAGTTTTCATCGCTGAGAATTTCGGTCGGTGAAGGGTTCTGAGCCTGCCAAAGATCGTTACGAAGAAGCCGGTTCCAATTTTCTTCGTCGACCGGAACAGCGCCAGTTCGCCCAAGTGCGTGCTCGACGAGCATGGGCGGCATCAAGCCTCGCCATCTTCCTTCTGCGATCTCGAATAGTCGGTCGAGCAGCGCCTCAGGCGGCATTTGCAATGCGAAGAAATCAGCAACGCATTCTTTCGCGTTTACGGTTTCAGGCCACGCGCGCCCGTCAATTTGCGCCATGAGCGCCCGAGTGATCGGGTCTGCAAACCATCGCCTACCTTTTGATCGCGGCCCCTTCCCTTCCCCGTCCAGTGGCGCAATTTCGACCCAAACCAACTCGCCCTGTTTGCGATAGCCCGCGCGGATCGCAGCATGGAGATGCTCGAAAAATTCTCTGTCGAGGAATCCTCCATGGAAGATCGCCGATGCGAGGATCCGACCAATACGCTGACGAGGCGACAGGCCCATCGATGGCGCGAGACCGTCGATCATTTTTGCGCGGATAAGCGCGCTCACATCGACCATGTCGCTTGGATTTGCGGGCCTGGTCTTACTCGCTTCATAATTCACGACGGTGAGCCCCACCCACGTTGAAGGTCCCAACCCGCTTTTATGAGGACGTCGTCGACAACCCTTGAGACATCCGCCCGGTACAGGAGAGGGTCTAATGCCGAGGTTGGTCCCCAAGGGTCTGTCCCCGCCTGGACGTGCCCGAAAAATGCGCCGAGCGTTTCGCTGCTGCACTTTCCAGACATCTTACCGCGCAACCAATGGCGTCCTGCATTTGTCGATCCCCGCCAGCCGAATTGCCTGGCCGACGTGATGACTGAGTTAACGTCGGTTTCGACGATCTTCCGGGATTTGGTGAGCTTCACGAGTGCTAGGGAAATGCCGGCACCTTCACGTATGCGTATGAGACGCAAAGCCTGTTCGGAGGGCAGCTTGCTCTGCAGGGTATCAAGATGGTCCTCATAGGCCTCGAGCTGCTGGCGCGCCAAGCTGCATACCCAAGTCCTGCGAAGCTCGACCCCTCCCTTCGTTTTCTTGTCGATGATGTCGGCAAACCCATTTTCGTCGATCGCTCGCACGCTCGGCATCCTGAATTTACCTCGATGCCCCAACGCAAAGGCCAGAAGAGCGACGGTGTACGCCGTGAATGCTTGATGGAAGAAAGGCAGATCGTGACGTCGCCAACGCAGCGCGGACATCATCTCCTCGATCATGTTGCCCACGACATCGTCACGGGGGGTCTCTGGATCACCAACATAACGAGCGATCAACGTCAGTGGGGATCCGCCGGAGTGCGAGTCAAAGGGAGCAACAGCTTGCCTGTGCAGCTTCACCGCTGGATCGATCATCTTCGCCCCATAATGCCTCATGGGGTTAGCGACGCTATGCTCACGACCCGTGAGTAGTGTAGCGACCGCGGGATCACCGCCAGGGGCGTTGACGAGTTCGCGGAAGAGCCAGCGCTCCGCGGCCTCTACAGTACGAGCTGACCGACGCTGCCTGCCCTGGTCCGGCCGGTCATCGTCGAGAATGGAAAGCGCTGCTTGTCGCAGCTGGACTTCTGAATAACGGAACAGAACGCACCTGCCCCGCCCCTTATTGAGTTCAGAGAATTCAACACTCCGCTCCAAGGCCTCCCTTGTCAGCGGTGTCACCGGCAGCCACACGCTCTCAATTGCCCGAACCATATCGCCTTTGTCTTGGACATGGGCACGGGGGGGCGCTCCCGACGGCAGCCACCATCCCCACGACCCATCCAATCTCAGAAGGCACGGCGGGGTTTTTAGAACATTTTCTCTTCGGGTTTCGACACTACGGATCTCGAGCTTGGCTAACTCCGAAAGCTTCCGACCGGTGCTCAAGATCGCGCATAGCAACAACACTGCTTCGAGTGTCAGAGGGTCCGCTTCGTCATCTTCCAGCCGCTGGCTCAGCACGCGTTTGATGCGCTCTAGGTCAGCCTGGCTCAGTTGCGTCCAGTCCCCCAGAAGCATCTGGTTATAGCGTGCTCGAACGTTGATCGAGCCGTTGCCCCTCTTGGCCGCTTTCGGCTGATCAGTCGCCACGGCCAGACCCTCGCTGACAGCGACATGAGCAACCGCAATTTAAGGATAATGGCATTTTAACCGGCCTTTCATCCCAGGCATTTCGTTATCACGCGCAGATGTTCTTGGGACACGCACTAATCCCGTATGGGTTGGGAGTTGTGAGGGATCGGCTGCAACGTCGAACTGATGACGGGGATCTGGTTCACGATCGGCTGCATCGCTTTGAGCCGCGCGGCCTTGGAGTACCGGCCCTCGGTCTCACCGGGCACCGTATGACCGAGTAGGTCCGCACGAAACTCGGTTGAAACTCCCGCGTCCTTGAGTTCATCGGCGACCATGTGGCGGATACCGTGAAGCGTCACGCCCGAGAAATCCTCATTGAGATGGGCAACAATCTTGTTCCAGCACAAACGGTAGTAGGTGTCACCGAGCATGCGCGAGGGCGCTTTGAGTTCGGGGAACAGGAGGACGTCGCCCTCGGCATTCTTCTTGGCGATCGAGAACTGCGGCAGACCCAGGCGGATCAACTCGTCGGCCATCGGGATCCACCGCCTGGAGCTATTGTTTTTGACGCGGCCGGTGTCGGTATCGTTCACGTCAAAATACCACACCCCATTCTCGTGCCGCGAGAGATCCGATGTCTTGAGCTTGCAGGCCTCTTCACGGCGCATGCCGGTGTACCAGAGGATCAGGAAGACCCAGTAAGCGGCGTCGTGGAAGAGCTCCCTGCCCGGGACGAAGCGCTTGCTACGCCCGGCACAGCCCCGCCACGGTGGGAGCCGCAGGATCTTTCGTCCCAACTGGACCGGGAAGGGATCGCGCACATCTCGTGCGCTGCGGTGATCATCGAACGAATAGGCCGCCCAGTCGAGATTGGTCAGAGAGGGGGCGCGCTGAACAGCCCAGTCATGCGCCATGCGAATGAAGCGAAAGTGGCGGTTTAGGGTCGGGACATTGAGCCCGATGGATCCCTTGTCTCTTTTACCTGCCGCGACTTCCGACGCTGCCTCCTGACAGATCTCCTCAAGCGACATGTCCTGATGCCTCGGCGTCTTATGATGTGTATGGGGAAGACGATCGAAATGGTCGAGAAGCTGCTTGAGGTCGTTATTCGACAGCTCGATGAAGCTTTTGGCGCCCATGCTCTTCTCAAGCATGCGCATCGCCGCCTCGAACTGACTGCGGGTCTTTTCCGTCCACCTGGCACCCCGCTTGCGAGAACCATGGTCGTTGAGCTTGGGGTTCTCCTCGACGAAGTAGCGACCGAACTCGGTGGCGGACATCCCGGCTAGCGGCGAGAGGGGAATGTCTGCTGCCGGAGGTTCTGTTGGCACAACGGGAGGCGTGGGTTGAGGAACCGGCTGAACGATCGGTTTGGATAATCCGGCGCCCCCTGCAAACCGGCGGGCGGGGTCGATCATCCCCTCGCGATATTCGCGCAGCGCCGCGAGGCGCGCCTCGAACCGCAGCCGGATTGCATGGTCGAGATGGAAGATATCGGTGTCGAGGCCCTGGGCCTCCATCGCACCGGCAGCTTCGTCCAGCTGCGTATGCCAGATCGCACCGAGCCGCTGCAGCTCCCCGTGGACAAGCGCGGTCGTGCGCGGAGCCAGCGCAGGGTAGCGCACCAAAAGGTCATCCATCGTCGGCGCCTCGCCAGAACACTTCGTTTCCGCGAGGTAGCGATAGACATGCTCGTGGACGTCGAGGAACGTCTCGAAGCTTCCATATTCATAGCCTTCTAGCGACGCATGCTCGCGCTCATCCTCGATCTGGTCGAGCGCATGCTCGAATTCGGCTTTGAAGATTTTCGTAGCGTCGGGCGCATCCATGGCCAGGCGCCGGGTCGCGCTTCCGAACAGACGCATGTACATTTCCTCGAAACGCGCGGTGAGACGAGCTGCGCGTCGGCGGGCCTCGGCGCAGTTGTCGGTACGAAGCGAGACCGTAGGCCGGAACAGGTTACCGGAGGGCAAACGCCGGCTTACCCGGAACCAGAAAATTTTTCCGCGGCGGAAGGTGTTGGGGATCTTGGTCATGAAAACCTCCATCAGGCCGCTCGCGATTGGCTACAGCGAGTGGCTACAATCGCTGGTACATTAACCAGCAGATATCGGAGGCTTTCCTAGTCTTTTCAGATACTTGGGATAGTTTATGGCTGGGGTGGCAGGATTCGAACCTGCGCATGGCGGTACCAAAAACCGCTGCCTTACCACTTGGCTACACCCCAGCAGCGCAGGCGGGCTTATAGCCCTTAAAACGCAGATGAAAAGGGGTCAGGCGATGTCGCGGCGGTGGCGCGCCATGTCGACCACATTGACCCCGAGGATCTCGGGGCGGCCGAACAGGTAGCCCTGCAGCGAGCCGATCCCCAGTTCGCGCATGATGTCGGCCTGCGCGGCGGTCTCGACGCCTTCCGCGGTGGTCTCGATGCCGAGGCCCGAGGCGAGCGCGAGGATGGCGTTGACGATGGCCACGCACTGCTGGTCGCCGGCGGCGGCGGCGCGCACGAAGCTTGCATCGATCTTGATCTTCGAGAAATGCGCGCGGCTGAGATAGCCGAAGCTGGAATAGCCCTTGCCGAAATCGTCGAGCACCATGCGCACGCCGAGCCCGCGCAGACGCTCGATCGAGGCGAGCGTGTCGGGATCGTCGCCGAGGAAGACGCTCTCGGTCACCTCGAGCTCGAGCCGGTGCGGGTGGAGGCCCGACAGGGCGAGCGCGTTGACCACCGTCTTGGCCAGCCCCGCGCCGGTCAACTGCGCCGCCGAGATATTGACCGCGACGCGCACGTCCTCGTCCCAGCCCGCCGCCTCGGTGCAGGCCTCGCGGATGACCCAGTCGCCGATCTGGTGGATGAGGCCGGCATCCTCGATGATCGGGATGAAGCGGTCGGGCGCGATCTCGCCGCGGGTGGCATGGCGCCAGCGCAGAAGCGCCTCGCGCCCCACCATCTTGCCAGTGCGCGCATCGACGATCGGCTGGTAAGCGAGCCGCATGTCATTGTTCTTCAACGCCTCGCGGACATCATTTTCGAGCAGGCGATGGTCCTCGGCCGCCTGCAGCATGGCGCGGTCGTAGAAGGCATAGCCGCCGCGCCCGCCGCGCTTGGCACTGTAGAGCGCGAGGTCGGCCGAGCGCATGACGCGATCCTCGCGGTTGCCGTCCTCGGGGCCGATGGCGATGCCGATCGTGGCGCCGACATTGATATTGGCAGCGCCGATGGTGACGCCGCGGCTGACCTCGGCGATGACGCGCTCGGCCAGGCCCGAGAGCGAATAGCGGTCGATGTCGCCGTGCCAGATGATGGCAAATTCGTCGCCGCCGAGGCGGCCGACATGGCCCTCAGTGCCGACGACGGCCTCGAGCCGCTCGGCAATGGCGCACAGGAGCTTGTCACCGATTGCATGGCCGAGCGTGTCATTGACCAGCTTGAAGCGGTCGAGGTCGACCAGCAGCAGCGCGCAGCCGCCGTGGCTGTTCATCTGCCCCAGGAGCGCCTGTTCGAGCAGTTCGCGGATGAGGAGGCGGTTGGCGATGCCGGTGAGCGGGTCCGAGCGCGCCGCGCCCAGCGCATCGGCATTGGCGGTGCGCGCCTCGGTCACGTCGGAGGCCACGCCCTTCCAGCCGATGAGCTTGCCGTCCTCGTCATAGTGCGGACGCCCCGAGAGCGACCACCAGCGATCGGTATAGACCTGCGGCACGACGACATCGCGGAACGGCTCTTCCTCGCGGAAATGGCCGAACAGCTGGCGCACGCCCGAACTCATGTTGCGATAGCGCCCGTCGGGATCGATCATCTTGAAGACCGAACGCCCCTTCACCTTCTCGGCGGGCAGCGTGATGGCGCTATTCAGCGCCTGGCTCATCTTGGTGAAATTGAGGTCGCTGTCGAGCTCCCACAGGCCGCCCGAGCCCGGCGCGTCGAGTTCGCGCAACAGTTCGACCAGCTCGCCCATCTCGGACAATTCCATCTGGCTTCGGGTCTGGACGAACAGTTCGCGCGCGATCACCAGCGAGGCCACCACCAGCGAAATGCAATACAGCAGCACGAGAACTGCGAGCAGCCCGCTCTGGAGGTGCGCGGCCATCATCAGCCCCGCGACCGACATCAGCAGCGTATAGGCCACCGAGGCAGGCGGCACATAGACGAGCATGAAGGCTCCCGTGCTCATCAGCACCACGCCGAAGGCCGCGACGGCAAGTTGGAGGTCGGACGGTAGCTGGGGGAACCAGAGCAGCGGCACCACCCACCACATCAGCGTGGTGGCGATGGTACCGATGGTCGCCGAGGCGAAACTCGCGGGCTTGGCAATGCGATAGTCTGGGTCGTGGGTCAGCCGGTGATGTCGCCACGCGAACAGGCCGCAAAGCACCGCGCAGGTGCCGAGCCACAACAGCAGCTCGATCGTCGGCACATGGCCCGCCATCACCCCGACATCCATCGCCGCGATGAGCAGGTTGCCAATGATGATCTTGGGGCCGATCCGGGTGAACTGGTTGACCTGCCGCCAGCGCACCGCCTCGATCATGGCCGAGCGGCCGCGGCGGATGCGCAGAAGGTCACCGATGGAGAAGGACGAGGGCGGCAGGTGCGGCGCGCGCGCGGGCGCGCTGCGTTGAACAGCCATGTCCCCTGCTTGCCGTTTGCCACCCACGTCGGTCGTCCACCCAATCAAAGAAACGCTACAATACGTCTTATCGGCCAGCCTCTATCAATAATTAGTTACATTCGCAAGTTATTGGATTTACTTATTATTTACCCGCGACCATGGACGAGGTCGTCATAGTCGGAACGCAGCTGGCGGCTGATGTCGCCGGGGGCAAACGACCAGGGGCCGATTTCCTTGACGAAGGTCACTTCGGCGGCGCTGCCGGTCAGGAAGCACTGCTCGAACTGGGCCAGTTCCTCGGGCCAGATGCGCCGTTCGATCACCTCGATGCCGCGCTTCTTGGCAAGGTCGATGACGGTGCGGCGGGTGATGCCGTTGAGGAAGATGTCGGCGATCGGCGTGTGGATCTTGCCGTCCTTGATGAAGAAGATGTTGGCGCCGGTGGCCTCGGCGACGCGACCTTCCCAGTCGAACATCATCGCATCGTCATAGCCCTTGGCCTCGGCCTCGTGCTTGGAGATGGTGCAGATCATGTAGAGACCCGCCGCCTTGGCGTGGACCGGCGCGGTGTGCGGTGCGGGGCGGCGATAGGGCGCGATGTCGAGGCGGATGCCCTCGTTGGCCTTCTTCTCGTCGAAATATTTGCCCCATTCCCACGCCGCAATGGCGAGGTGCGGCTTGGTCTGCTGCGCGCTCACGCCCATCTGCTCGGAGCCGCGCCACGCGACTGGGCGGACATAGGCGTCGACAAGGTCGTTCGCTTTCAGCACTTCCTCGCAGGCCGCGTCGATCTCGGCGACGCTCCACGGCAGGGTGAAGCCGAGGATCTCGGCCGACTTGTGGAGGCGCTCGCTATGCTCGGTCAGCTTGAAGATCTTGCCGCCATAGGCGCGCTGGCCCTCGAACACGCTCGAACCGTAATGCAAGGCGTGGGTGAGGATGTGGACCTCGGCCTCGCGCCACGGGCGCAAGCCCCCGTCCATCCAGATGAAACCGTCACGATCGTTATAGGGCTGTACCATTTGAACACTCTCTCCTTGGCCGCCCGCCTAGGATAGAGAGGCGATTCCGGTCAATGCCGGCCGGCTCAGCCCCGCGCTTCTGCCGCCATTTCCTCGGTCCGGCGTCGCGCCGCGGCCACGGTGCGCGCGACGAGCTCGTCCATCCCGTTTTCGGCATCGAGCACGTCGAGCCCCGCCTGCGTCGAGCCGCCGGGACTGGCGACGCGCACCGCGAGGTCGGCCATCCCCTCCCCGCTCGAGCGCGCCATCAGGCCGGTGCCTGCCACCGTCTGGAGGGCGATGGCATGGGCCGTGTCAGCGTCGAGCCCGAGCGCCTCGGCCTGCTTGGCGAGCGCCGCGACGAACCGCGCGACATAAGCCGGCCCCGAGCCCGCGACCGTGCTGATCGCGGTGAGGTCGGCCTCGGCCTGGCCCCAGGGCGCCAGTCCGAGGTCACCGATCACATCGGAAATCTCCGCTTTCAGCGCCGCGTCGGCATCGTTGGAATAAAGCCCCGTCACCCCCTCCCCGTGACTGACGGGCAGGTTGGGCATCAGCCGCACGACCGCGCGTGCGTCCGGAAACAGGCGCCTGAGGCTGGCGCATTCGACGCCCGCGAGGATCGACAGGATCACCGCGCCCTTCGCCTTCGGCGCCAGCCGCTCGGCGACTTGCTCGACCTGATAGGGCTTGTGACCGAGCCAGACCCAGTCGGGATGCTCGTCGGGATAGTCGGTCGCGACGGTCACGCCCGGCACCTCGCGCCCCGAGGGCGAGATGGCGGTCAGCTTCGACAGGTCGCGGCCGGCGCGGACCCAGCCCGCGACCATTGCCCCGCCCATGTTGCCGCAGCCGACGAACCAGCCCGGCGGCATCGCCTTGCCCGAGCCGCCGAGGCTCACGCCTCGCCCGCCGTGTCGATGAGTGCCGCCTCGATGGCCTCGGACGGCGACTTGCCGCCCCACAGGACGAACTGGAAGACGGGGAAGAAGCGTTCGCACTCCTCGAGCGCCGCCTCGCTCGTGCCCTCGGCCTCCTCGAGGCTGAGCTGGCCACTGTTGTCGACGAGTATGGCGTGGCGGAAGGCAATGACGCCCGGCCCCTGCCAATATTCGAAATGCCCCATCCACAGCTGCTCGTTGATCAGCCCGATGGTCTCGTAGATCTCCGATTTCTTGTCGGTGACGACCTTGATGTCGGGGAAAGCGAGGAACTGGAGCACGCTGTCATCGGCGCGCCAGACCGCGCGCAGTTCGTACTGCGACCACGAACCGCTCGCCGAGGCAATGACCTCGCCCTCGCCGATCCGTTCGGACGCCCAACCGCGGGCGCGGAAATAGGCCTCGAAAATCTCGACCGGCGCATCTTCCTCGCGCGGGGTGACGGAGCGTTCCTCGGTCATCATGCTCACTTCTTGGGCGCGGGCTTCTTCTTGGGCGCGGGCGCAGCCTTGGTGGCTTCCATCGCGTCGAGGCGCGCCTTCAGAAGCTCGTTCTCCTCGCGCGCCTTGATCGCCATCGCCTTGACCGCTTCGAACTCGTCGCGGCTGACCATGTCGTCCGACCCGACGAGGTCGCGCAGCTTGTCCTTCACCCCCGCTTCGGCCTCGCGACCCATGCCCGCCACCGTGCCGGCCATGCCGTTCACCACCTTGGCGAGATCGTCGAAAAACTTGTTCTGGCTCTGCATCTCTACTCGTCCTGCTATCCGAACAGGGGCTCGGAGACCCCGGGGTTCAGTTCCACAATCGCGCTGTTGAGCGTGAAGGCGAAGATCAGCCACAGCAAATAGGGCACCATCAGCCATCCGGCTAGGGGGCGAATACGGAAGAAACGTCCTGCCGCGAGCGCCGCAATGACGAGGATGGCGGCAAGATGCCACTTGGCAACCTCGATCGCATGCGCGCCGAAGAAAACGTAGCTCCACGCGAAATTGAGCGCGAGCTGGATGACGAACAAGGCGATCGCCGCGTCGCGCTTGGGCGTCTTGGGGCTGGCAAGGATCATCGAGATCGCCACGCCGAGCAGCGCGTAGAGGATCGGCCAGACGATACCGAAGAGGTAATTGGGCGGCTGGAAGGCGGGTTTCTCGAGGTCCCGATACCATTCGTCGGGCCCGAAACCGATGCCCGAGGCGCTCCCGCCGATGACGATCAGCGGGACAAAGAGGATCGCATATTTCCACCACGGACGGCTGGGTTTCTCGATCATGCATCTTCCTTTCGTGCGCCGAGCAGGAACTCGACATTGCCTTCGGGGCCCGTGATCGGGCTTTTCTCGACGCCCAATAGGCGCCAACCCTTGCTTTCGACCCAATTCGCCGCCTCGTCGCACACGCGCCGGTGCACGGCAGGGTCACGGACGACGCCGCCCTTGCCGACCTCGGCGCGTCCCGCCTCGAACTGCGGTTTGACAAGCACGACGGCCCAGGCGCCGGGTCTCGCGAGGTCGAGCGCGGCGTCGAGCACCTTGTGCAGCGCGATGAAGCTGGCGTCGCACACGACGATGTCGGGCGCCTCGGTGATGATGTCGCTCGTCAACGTTCGCGCGTTGGTCTGTTCGTGGACGCTGACACGCTCGTCCGAGCGCAGCTTCCACGCCAGCTGGTTGGTGCCGACATCCACCGCGAACACTTTCGCGGCCCCACGCGTGAGCAGCACATCGGTGAACCCGCCCGTGGACGAGCCAACGTCGAGCGCGGTCATGCCGGTCACGTCCACCTCGAAATGGTCGAGGCCGTGATCGAGCTTGATGCCCCCGCGGCTGACCCACGGATGCTCGCGCCCACGCACTTCCAGCGTGGCGTCTTCCTTGAGCTGTTCGCCCGCCTTCTCGATCTTGCGCTCGGCGGTATAGACATAGCCCGACAGGATATAGGCCTGTGCCTTCGTCCGGGTCTCGGCGAGCCCGCGAGCGACGAGCAGCTGGTCAGCGCGTATCTTGGCCATCGCCCTCCCCTTGGCGGCGCGGGCCCGCGCCTGTCAACTCAGAGCCTCAAGCCCCGCCCCGTGCCGAATCCGACCGTATGGCGGCGTCCCTCGGCATCGCGGCTCACCTCGCGGCGCTTGAAGCGACCCGCCCGCTTGGCGAGCCGGAAGTTGCGCTCCGCCGCCGCCGCCACCTCGTCCACCGTGCAGTCGAGATCATCGGTGCGGATACCGAAATTGCCCCAGCCGAAGATGCGCGACACGCCCACGGCGCGGCTCCCCCCGCCATGCGGCGGATCGTGCAGCGCGAACAGAACCGCCTCGCCATCGCCCGCGCCCAGCACTTTCACGTCCTCCACCTCGTTCCAGCTGAACTCGCTGTCCTTGTAGGCAGGGTAGAAGAAGCCCTCGGCGTGGATGCGCAGCCCCAACCTGCGGTTCGAGGGACGCAGGATGAGCGCGATGGCGACCATGACAGTGACGGGCAGCGCGAGCAGGCCCCACAGGATGAGCCCCGTGACCGGCGGCTGGCCGAACAGCCCCGCAAGCCATCCCGCAATCGGCACCGCCGCCAGCGCGAGCGGCAGCTGCCAGCGCGGATGGGTGCTCAGCGTCCTGGCTTCCAGCGTGATCGGTTCGGTTGGCAGCTCGCTCATGTTGGATGCTGTCCTGCCGCAAATTCCCTAAGAGGCGATGAGCGTAAAGGCGATCCGCGGCGACCGGAAGGTGCGCCCGCTCGATGCCACGGGTTCGGCACCTTCATGACGGACACTAATATTTCTTGCCATCGACCTCGGTCGCCTCTTCCTCGCGCCCTTCCTGCAATTGCTCGCTCGCTTCGGCTTCGGCCTCGCTGTCGGCATCGCGCGCCAGTAGCCGCTCTTCCGCATCGCGCACGAGGCAGACAGTGAATCTTACGGGAAAATGGTCGGAACCGATATGCTCCAGCCGGTCCATCTCGACCAACCCCCAATGCGGCGAGAGAAACATGTGATCCAGCGGCCAGCGCATCATCGGCCAATTGGCGTTGAAGGTCGGCATCAGGCGACGGCCGACGCGGGGATCCCTGCTTCCCGAAACCTCGAGGAACAACTTGGTCGTCCTGGACCAGGCGACATCGTTCAGATCGCCGAGGATGATGGACGCACCACCCTCGTCACGCGCCTCCCGTCCGACCAGAACCAGTTCGGCATCGCGCTCGCCGGTATCGTCGCCGGGACGGGGCGGTTCGGGGTGAATGGCATAAAGGATGATCTCGCTTCCATCGCGCATGGTGACCCGCGCGTCGATCGAGGGGATGTCGTCCTGAACGCGATATTTCACCTCCCCGGTCATCGGGAGGCGCGAATAGAGGTGCATGCCGTAACTGTTCTCGAGCGGCACGGCGATGCGATAGGGATAGGCCTCGTGCAGCGGGCGCATTGCCTCCTGCCACGCCGCATCGCTCTCGGTCAGCAGGATGAGGTCGACCTGCTCGGCCTCTGCCACGCGCAACATCGCGGGATAATCCTCGTTCTCGATCAGCACATTGGCGCCCAGCATGGATAGCTGCTTGTCCGGGGCGCAATTGTCCGCGCCGGCGACCTCGTTGGGGTAGAGCCACAGGAACCGGGCGGCGTGGAGAAACTGCCAGGCCGTCGCGACGAGCAGCACCGAAAAGACAAACAGCGACCGTCCGCGCCGGATGTCCGGCGTGAGGATCGCGTAGAGAAAGGCGACGACGAGACCTGCAACACCCAGTTGCATGCGCGGATAGTCGAAGATGCGGATGAACCACAGGTCCGTCTGCCAGGCGGGCAGGAAGGCGACCAGTGCGAGCAGCAGGCCCAGCGCACCCAGGCCGTGGATCACCCAGCGGCGCCACCCGAGATAATGAGGCAAGACGCGGCGCTCGCCGCTATCCATCGACCAGAGCCGCGATGTGCGGGACGAACACCACCGCGCCAATGGCCGCCGCCGTCAGGCTGGCGAGGAACACCGAGGTCGAGGCGACATCCTTGGCCTTACCGATCAGGGGATGGTGCTCGAGCGTGACGGCATCGGCAAGCCGCTCGATCGCCGTGTTGACGGCCTCGGCGAACCAGACCAGCCCGATCATGATCACGATCAGCGCCCATTCCCATCGCGCAAGACCGAGCGCGAGCGCGGCGAGCAGGGTCGCGATGCTGGTGACGGCATGGAAGCGTGTCGTCGGCTCCTCGGCCCAGAGCGTCTTCAGCCCCTTCAAGGCGAAGGTGAAGGCTTTCAGCCGTCCGGCAATGGTGAAGCGCGCGTCGCTCAGGCGACCACTCCTTCGTCGCGCACGTCGTTGCGCTTGAGGGCCGTCAGCACGGTCTCGACGATGTCGGGCGCGGTGAGACCGGCCTCTTCATACTGCTTGTCGGGCGCGTCCTGGTCCTGGAAAGTGTCGGGCAGGCGCATGGTGCGGATCTTGAGGCCCGCATCGGTCAGCCCCGCATCGGACGCCATCGTCAGCACATGTGCACCGAAACCGCCCACCGCCGCTTCCTCGATGGTCACCGCGACTTCGTGGCGCGACAGGAGGTCGCGGATCAGCGCCTCGTCGAGCGGCTTGGCAAAGCGCAGGTCGGCGATGGTGACGCTGAGGCCCTTGGCCTCGAGCTGCGCGGCAGCCTTATGGCACTCCTCGAGGCGGGTGCCGAGGTTGAGGAGCGCGACGGTCTTGCCTTCCTTGACGATGCGGCCCTTGCCGATCTCGAGGAGCTGTGGCTGCGCGGGGATCTCGACCCCCGTGCCCGCGCCGCGCGGATAGCGAACCGCGATGGGGCCATCGTCATAATGCGCCATGGTGTGGACCATGTGCGTGAGCTCGGCCTCGTCCGAGGCCGCCATCACCACGAAATTGGGCAGCGTGCAGAGATAGGCGAGGTCGAAGCTGCCCGCATGGGTGCAGCCGTCGGCGCCGACGAGACCGGCGCGGTCCATCGCGAAACGCACGGGCAAATTCTGGATCGCCACGTCATGGACGACCTGGTCATAGGCGCGCTGGAGGAAGGTCGAATAGATGGCGCAGAAAGGCTTGTGCCCCTGTGCGGCGAGGCCCGCGGCAAAGCAGACCGCATGCTGCTCGGCGATACCGACGTCGAACATCCGGTCGGGGAAGGCTTTCTCGAAGGCGTCCATGCCGGTGCCGGACGGCATGGCGGCGGTGATGCCGACGATCTTCTCGTCCTTCTCGGCCTCGGCGATGAGCGCGTTGGCGAAGACCTTGGTGTAGCTCGGCGGGCCGCCGGACGACTTCTTCTGCTCGCCCGACACGACGTCGAACTTGGCCACGCCATGATATTTGTCGGCGGCATTTTCGGCGGGCTCGTAACCCTTGCCCTTCACGGTGCGGGCATGGACGAGGATCGGGCCTTCCTCGGCGTCGCGGACGTTCTCGAGGATGTCGACAAGCGTCTCGATGTCATGGCCGTCGACGGGGCCGACATAATAGAAGCCCAGTTCCTCGAACAGCGTGCCGCCGGTGACCATGCCGCGGGCATATTCCTCGGCCTTGGACGCGCTCTTGTGGACGCGCTTGGAAATACGGCGGATGAGGCGCGAGGCGAAGTCGCGCACGCCGAGATAGGCTTCGCTCGACACCAGCCGCGCGAGATAATGCGACAGGCCGCCGACGGGCGGCGCGATCGACATGTCATTGTCATTGAGAATGACGACGAGGCGGTTACCCGCCTGCTCGGCATTGTTCATGGCCTCATAAGCGAGGCCCGCGCTCATCGAACCATCGCCGATCACCGCGATGGCGCGGCCCGGGCGGTCGGCAAGCTTGTTGGCGACGGCAAAGCCGACACCCGCCGAAATGGAGGTCGACGAGTGCGCCGCGCCGAAGGGGTCATATTCGCTCTCGGCACGCTTGGTGAAGCCCGAAAGCCCCCCGCCCTGGCGGATGGTGCGGATGCGGTCGCGCCGCCCCGTGACGATCTTGTGCGGGTAGCATTGATGGCCAACGTCCCAGATCAGCCGGTCGTCGGGCGTGTCGAAGACATAATGGATCGCCACCGTCAGCTCGACCACGCCGAGCCCCGAACCGAGATGCCCGCCCGAGGTCGAGACGGCATCGACCATCTCTGCCCGCAGCTCGTCGGACAATTGCCGCAGCTGGCTCTTGTCGAGCTTTCGGATGTCGGAAGGATAGTGGACCGTGTCCAGCAGCGGGGTGTCGGGGCGTGTGCTCATGGGTCCATTCCTAACGCCCCTGTAAGGACGTGTCATCAGCCTAAAAGGACCGACTAAAGGCTTAGTCGCCGCAGTCCTCGCAAGTGCCGCGCACCTCGATCACGGGGCGTTTGGGCTTGAAGCCCGTGCCCGCGGCGGCATCGCGCACGCCGCCCGAGATGGCGTCATTGTCGAGATGGGTCGCCTTGCCGCAATCGTCGCAGATCAGGAAGATGCAGTCGTGCAGGCAGCCCGGATGCTCGTTGGCGACATAGGCGTTGGCGCTTTCGACGCGGGCGGCAAGGTTCGTGCCGACGAACAGGTCGAGGATGCGATAGACACTGTTGGCCGCGACCCGCTTGCCGCGCGCCTGCCCGACCTTTTCGGCGATATCATAGGCCGATGCGGGTTGGTCGAAGGTGGCGAGCGCATCGAACACGGCAGCGCGCATGTCGGTCCACTGCTCGCCCTTTTCGACCATCTGCGCCCGCGCGGCTTCGCGCAGGTCATTGCCATGATGGGCGTGGTGGTGATGTGCATGCTTCTCGGCCATGACGCCTAGATAAGCGCTCGCCGTGCCTGCCGCAAGCGATCCGGCTCGTCGCGCGTGCCTAGTCGCGTGCCATGTCGTTGAGGCGGTGGCCGAGCGCGAGGATACCGACGCCGACCATGGTGGCGACAAGCTCGGTGCCGTCATGCGGCAGGGTCAGCGCCCCGCCCATCACGCCGAGCCCCAGCCCGCCGACCGCGCTCGGCATCATATAGCCATGTTCGCGGATGCCGCGGCCAAGCGCCACGGTGCCGAGCAGCATGGCGACCGCCAGCCCGCCTTCATGGATGATTTCCGAGCCGAGCAGGCCGCCCGCGCTCGCCAGCGTCGCCACCAATACGGCGGTCGCGAGGCAGTGCATTAGGCACAGCCCCGACAGGCCGATGGCCAGGCGGTCGAGAGTCGCGGGTTGGCGCAGGATCGCGTTCATGGCCCCGCATATAGGCAGCAGGGGTTAAAGAGACAATATCACATCGCATCAAAAGGCGAATTTTTCCGACGAACGGCGTTTTCGCCCATATCGCCGGGGGCTAAGCCCTTGGTTCCCCTTTTCTATCGCATCGTTTCGCGGCATAGCGCGCGGCCATGAACATGGACCGTCCGCTTACCGCGCCGCAGGGCGCTACGATCCGCCCCGTCGCCATCGCCAACTGGCTGATGGCGGTGGCCGGCCTCGTCTTCCTCATGGTCGTCGTCGGCGGCATCACCCGCCTGACCGAAAGCGGCCTTTCGATTACCCGCTGGGACCTCGTCACCGGCACCCTGCCGCCGATGAGCGAGGCGGCCTGGGAAGAGCAGTTCGCGCTCTACCGCCAGACCCCCGAATATATCGAGATCAACGGCCCCGCGGGCATGACGCTCTCCAGCTACAAGTTCATCTATTTCTGGGAGTGGTTCCACCGCCTTCTCGGCCGCCTCGTCGGTCTCGCCTTCGCCGTCCCGCTGGCGTGGTTCTGGATTCGCAAGGCCATCCCCAAGGGCTACAAGCCGCGCCTCCTCGCGCTCCTCGCGCTGGGTGCCAGCCAGGGCGCGCTTGGCTGGTTCATGGTCCAGTCGGGTCTCGTCGACCGCACCGACGTCTCGCACTTCCGCCTCTCGGCGCACCTCCTCACCGCCCTGTTCATCCTTGCCGGCCTCGTCTGGACCGCGCTCGACCTGCGCCAGCTCGCCAAGGGCGACACCGTCCCCGCGCGTCTCACCGGCCTGTCGATCGGCGTCAGCCTCATCCTCTTCGTCCAGCTGCTGCTCGGCGCGTGGGTGGCGGGGCTCGATGCGGGCTATATCACCACCGAATGGCCGCTGATGAACGACGCGATCTGGCCCGCCGGCATCGACTGGGCGATGGGGCCGCTCTACGCGCTCACCCACGACCCCTTCCTCATTCACTGGCTGCACCGCTGGTGGGCGTGGGTGGCGGTCGCCGCGCTGATCGTGCTGGCGCGACGCGTGAAGCCCCTCGACCGCCGCGCCTCGATCGCCATCCACTCGGCCTTCGGCATCCAGATCCTGCTCGGCATCGCTACCGTGATGAGCGGCATGAACATCGTCCTTGCCGCCAGCCACCAGGCCGTCGGAGCGCTGCTCGTCGGCGCCGTCGCCTGGGGCGCGCATATCGTAGGGACAGCCCGATGATCGACCGCCAGCCCGTCTCGGTTTTCATCATGTGTTCGGCGCTCGGCGAGGCGCAGGAGATCGCGCGCACCCTCGTCGAGGAACGCCATGCCGCCTGCTGCAACATCCTCGGGCAGGCCAAGTCGATCTATCGGTGGGAAGGCCAGATCGAGACGGGCGCCGAATTCCCCGTGATCGCCAAGACGACGATGGACTGCACCGACGCGCTCATCGCGCGGGTGAAAGACCTCCACGGCTTCTCGGTCCCCGCCATCACCGTCTGGCCGATCGCCAAGGCACCGGGCGACTATCACGACTGGATCCTCGAGAATTCGGGACCGGCCGACCCCGTGACGATCGCCTGAAACGGGCCAGGCCGCACAGGCGCGGTATCATATTACCCGCCAGCAACCATGCGGATTGCTTGACTTAATCGGGTGAAATCGTCATTAGCGCGCCCAACGGCATGGGTTCGTCCCCGTGCCTTTCGTATTTTTCAACGGGAGATCAGGCCATGAAGGCGCTGATGAAGACCACCAAGCCGGCCAAGCCGGCCGAGGTCGAGAAGAAATGGCACATCATTGATGCCGAAAACCTGGTCGTCGGCCGTCTCGCCGCGATCATCGCCAACCACATCCGTGGCAAGCACAAGCCGAGCTTCACGCCGCACGTCGATTGCGGCGACCATGTCGTCGTGATCAACGCCGACAAGGTCCGCTTCACCTCGGACAAGGCGAACACCAAGACCTATTACAAGCACACCGGCTATGCCGGCGGCATCAAGGAAACCACGCCGGCGAAGATCCTCGAAGGCAAGTTCCCCGAGCGCGTGCTTGAGAAGGCCGTGAAGAACATGGTTCCCCGTGGCCCGCTGGGCCGTGCGGTCATGAAGAACCTTCATCTCTACAACGGCACCGAGCATCCGCACGGTGGCCAGAACCCCGAAACGCTCGACGTCGCGTCGATGAGCCGCAAGAACAAGGTGGGTGCGTAATGGCTGACGAAAAGAAGGGTCTCGAGGACCTCAAGGACCTGACCAAGGGCCAGCAGGGCACGACCAAGGAAGAAACCGTCACCGCTCCGGAAGCGGTCGAAGGCGAAACCGTCGAAGCACCGGTCGTCGAGGAAGCGCCGCTGCGCGAGCAGGAGCTCGACCAGTATGGCCGCGCCTACGCCACCGGTCGCCGCAAGGACGCGGTCGCCCGCGTCTGGGTCAAGCCGGGTTCGGGCAAGATCACCATCAACGGCCGCGACCAGGCCGTCTACTTCGCGCGTCCGACGCAGCGTCTCGTCATCAACCAGCCTTTCGGTATCACCGATCGTGCCGGCCAGTATGACGTGATCGCCACCGTCAAGGGCGGCGGCCTTTCGGGCCAGGCCGGCGCGGTGCTGCACGGCATCGCCCAGGCGCTCGCCAAGTACGAGCCGGCGCTGCGCACCACCGTCAAGCGCGCGGGCTTCCTGACCCGCGACAGCCGCGTGGTCGAGCGTAAGAAGTACGGCCGTGCGAAGGCACGTCGTTCGTTCCAGTTCTCGAAGCGCTAAGAGCTTCCGACAGGAACAACCGAATTGGGGCGGTGCCGAAAGGCGCCGCCCTTTTTCTTTGCGCCTCTCGGGCCTAGGCTTTGTCGCATGAAGATGCTGCTCCCCGCCGCGCTCGCCGCCGCCACGCTCGCCCAGCCCCTTGCCGCAAAGCCCGCCGCGACGGAGGCAGCCGCCACCCATGTGCTGCCCGACGAGGCCGCGGTACGCGCCGCGCTCGACCCGCTGGTCGCGCCCTATCCCGGTATGGCGATCGCGGTTGCCATCATCGGCCCGGGCGGCGACACCACCCTCTTCCACGCCCCCGCTACCGGTTATGACGGCGCCACCCGCTTCGAGATCGGCTCGGTGACGAAGAGCATGACCGGCATGCTCCTCGCGTTGCTCACCGCCGAGGGCACGGTCTCGCTTGACGATCCGGTCAACCGCTATTTGCCATCCGACCACCAGCTACCCGACGGCGGGGACGGCCGCGCGATCACCCTCGGCGACCTGTCGCGCCACCGCAGCGGGCTGCCGCGCATGCCCGCCGACTTCCTCCCCGCGCAGCCCTACAATCCCTACGCCACCTATGACGATGCGGCGCTGCTCGCCTCGATCGATGCGACCGACGCGCTCGACAGCGCGCCCGGCAGCACCGTCGCCTACAGCAATTTCGGCGTGGCGATCCTTGGTCTCGCGCTCGAGCGCGCCACCGGCACGCCCTACGCCGAGCTTCTCGAACAGCGCCTGTTCGGCCCGCTCGGCATGACCGCCGTCCTCGGCGACAGCGACGATGCCCCGCTCGCGCAGCCGCATGGCGCCATCCACAATGTCCAGTCCGACTGGGACCTCGGCGCGATGGGACCTGCGGGGGGCGCGCGCGCGACCATCGGCGACATGGCACGCTTCGCCCGCCTCTATCTCGACCGCCCCGCGCCCTTCGATGCCGCCATCCCCCTCCTCTTCGAAGGGGCCGCGAGCGACGGCCTCGGCCTCTTCCGCCGCCGCTTCGGCGACCGCGAGATCGTCTGGCACAATGGCGCCACCGGTGGCTCCCGCTCGATGATGGCGCTCGATCCCGATCGCGGCGAAGCCGTCGTCGTCATGATCAACAGCCACGCCGGCACCGGCCCAGAGGATCTTGCGCTGCACTTCCTCCTCGGCCGAGCGCTGCCCGACACCGAATAGCACCGCCATTGGTCGAAAGGCGTGGCGCGCCCCTTGTGGCGAAGGCACCCCCTCCCCACGTCGCCTGTCGACCCAATGAGGAGACAATGATGACCCGTTTCGCACCGCTCGCCGCCGCTGCCATGATGCTCGCGGCGCCCGCGCTTGCCGACGATCATGACGACACCATCGGCACCTGGGCCGGAAATCTCGAGCTTGGCGAGCAGGACCTGCGGGTCATTTTCGTGTTCACGGACGAGGACGAGGACGGCACGCTCGAAGGCGTCGCCTACAGCCCCGACCAGACCGACATGCCGCTGCCCGTGGGCAGCGTCGCGCTGGCGGACGACGTGCTGACGGTGAACATCCCGCAGGTCGGCGCGACCTATCAGGGCACATGGGACGGCGAGGCCTTTGCCGGCACTTTCAGCCAGGGCGGCGCGCAGCTGCCGCTGACGCTGGAAAGCTCGGACTGGACGCCGGCCGCCGAATAGCCGCTAGAGTGCCCGCGTCGCCGGTTCGGCGGTCGCGGGTACTTCGACCCGCTTCAACCGGCTCGTCTCGCCCGCCACAACGCGCACCGCGCCCTTCGGCACGCCCAGCGCCTTGGCGAGCGTCACGCACAATTCCTTGTTCGCCTTGCCATCCTCGGGCGGCGCGGCGACGCGCACCTCGAGCCGCTCCTCCCCCGCCGCATCGCGGCGCCAGCCCAAGATTCCCGGCTTCTTCGCCTTGGGCGTGACCCGGACCGCGATGACGCAATCGTCCATCAGTCGGCCATCGCCAGCGCCGGCGATCCCTCGCCCCGCTGTGCCTTCGACAAGGGCTTGAGCAAGAGCACGAGCGGCATCGCCGCCAGCGTCAGCCACATCATGATCTGGAAATCGTCGAGATAGGCGATGAAGGCCGCCTGCCGGTTGATCTCGGCATCGAGCAGCACGGTTGCCGTGGCCGGATCGAGCCCCTGCGCGCCGGCCACCTGGTCGGTCAGGCGCGGCAGCACGCGCTCGTCCACCTGCGCCGCCATGTCGGCATGGGCGACCTGGATGTTGCGCGCGAGCAAGGTCGCGACAAGGCTGATGCCGACCGACCCGCCGATGTTGCGAAACAGGTTGAGGACACTCGCCGCATCGGTGCGCAGCCGCGGCGCCAGCGTGGCGAAGGCAAGGCTCTGCATGGTCACGAAGACGATCCCCAGCCCGAAGCCCTGTACCAGCCCCGACCAGATGATCGGCCCGCGTCCCATCTCGATGGCGAAGCCCGTCATCATGTGCATCGACCAGGCCATCAGCGCCATGCCGCCCAGCACCAGCAGGCGCAGGTCGACCAGGCCGACGAGCCGCCCGGTGATGAGCATCGACACGAGGATGCCCACACCGCGCGGCATGGTCAGGAAGCCCGACTGGAGCACCGAATAGCCATAGAGCTTCTGGAGAAGCGGCGGCAGCAGCGCGAGGCCGGCGAGAAGCAGCACGCCCGTCACCACCATGAACAGGAGCCCGATCGAGAAATTGCGGTCGGCGAACATCTCGCGCTCGAACAGCGTCTCGCGCCCCATCACCGTGTGGACGATGAACATCCAGCCCGCGCCGACGAACAGCCCCGCCTCGATCCAGATCTCCACGCTCTCGAACCAGTCGAGCTGGTGCCCGCGCTCGAGCAGGAGCTGGAGGCTGGCGATCGACAGACCGAGGAGCGCGAAGCCGAGCACGTCGAACTTGCGCCGCGCCTTGCCGTTCTCGGGCAGGTAGCGGACCAGCATCATCGTCGTCACCACGCCGATCGGCAGGTTGACGAGGAATACCCAGCGCCAGTCGAAACTGTCGGTCAGCCAGCCGCCGAGCACGGGCCCGAGGATCGGGCCGATCATGATGCCGCCGCCGAACAGCGCCATCGCGCGGGCGTGCCGTTCGGGCGGGTTGATGTCGAACAGGGTTGCCTGCGCCAGCGGCACGAGGAAGGCGCCCGTTGCCCCCTGGATGATGCGGAACAATACCATTTCGGGCAGCGAGGTCGCGACCGCGCACAGCACGCTGGCGACGGTGAAGCCGATGGTGGAAACGATGAGCAGCTCGCGCCGCCCGACCCGTTCGGCGAGCCAGCCCGCGATCGGCAGGGCGATGGCGGCGGCGACGATATAGCTCGTCAGCACCCAGTTGACCGATTCCTGCGTCGCCCCGAGGCTCGCCTGCATGTGCGGCAGCGCCACATTGGCGATCGTGGTGTCGAGCACCTGGATCAGCACCGCCAGCATGACGGCGACCGTCACCGCCATGCGGCGGCCGGCGGGCATGTCCTCGTGGGTGGTCACTCGGCCAGCTCGACCTCGACTTCGACCGACAGCCCCGCGATCATGTCACGCGCGGGCGCTTCGTCGAAGGCGATGCGGACGGGCACGCGCTGCGTCGTCTTGACCCAGTTGCCGTTAGCGTTCTGCGCGGGCAGGACCGAAAATTCGCTCCCCGTCCCGGCGCCGATGGTCTCGACATGGCCCTTCACGACAAGGCCCGGATAGGCATCGAAGCGCACGGTGGCGGGCAGGCCCGTGGTCATGCGGGAAAGATCGCCTTCCTTGAAATTGGCCTCGACCCAGGCCGTGTCGTCACGGACGATCGACATCAGCCCGACCCCCGGGATGACCGACTGCCCGGGCAGCACCTTCTGCGACTTGGTAACGACGCCCGAAATCGGCGCGCGGACCATGCCGTAGCGAAGGTTGAGCCGCGCCTGTTCGATCGCCGCCTTGGCCGCCGCCACCTGCGGCTGCTCGCCCGGTGCCAGCGCGGCGCTCGCATTGGCGGCGCGCGCACGGGCATCGGCCAGCGCATTTTCGGCCACCGCGACCGCATTGGCCGCTTCCTCATAGGCCGCCTTGGTGGTGAAGCCGCGCTCGAGCAGCGCTGCCTGCCGGTCGAACGCGCTGCGCCGAACCGCCAGCGTGGCCTTTGCGCCCTCGATATCGGCGCCGGTGCCCGCGGCCACCACGCCGAGCTGGCGCGTCTGCAGCTGCGCCGCGGCAAGCTGCGCCTCGGCCTGCATCAGCGCGATGCGCGCCGGCTCGGGGTCGATGCGGAACAGGGGCTCGCCCGCCTCGACATGCTGCCCTTCGGTGACGAACACTTCGACCACCGGCCCCGCGACCTGCGCGCTGACCGAGACGATGTCCTGCTTCACATAGGCATTGTCGGTCGACACGGTCTTGCCGCCCGTCAGCCAGAAGAACAGCCCCGCGGCGACCATCGCCAGCGGCACGATCAGCATCAGCACGGCCTTGAGGCGCCCCTTCGTCGCGGGGCGGGTTTCTTCGGCGGCCAATTCCGCCTCGATATCGGTCATCTTGTTCACGCCGACTTTCCTTCTTCTTCGGCAACATTGGCGCGGATCGCGGCAAGCGTGTCGCGCATGGTTTCGAGTTCGGTCTTCCCCAGCCCCGACAGCGCCATCGCCGCCACCTCGTCGGCGACCTCGTGGAGCTCGGCCATGAGCGGCGCGGCGGCACTCGTCAGCTCGAGCCGCCAGGCACGGCGGTCATCGGGATCGCGCACGCGCTCGACGAGGCCCGCCGCGGCGAGGCGGTCGACGATGCGCGACAGGGTAATGGGTTCGATGTCGAGGAGGTCGGCGAGTTCGACCTGCTTGAGGCCCGGCGCGCGCTCGAGCCGCGCCAGGACGCGCCACTGCGATCGCGTCACGCCATGTGCGCTCACGCGACGGTCGTAATAGCGCCGCAGCGTGTGAGCGGTCTCACCGATTTCCCAGAGAATGTCTTTCATGGCGGCGCATATAATAAGCATGCTTAGCATTATCAAGTGGGGGCTTGTGCTTTGCACCAAAAGTCAACACAGAGCCTTGTCATGTCACAGGAAAAGATGATCGACGGCCTCCTCGACGACCTCGAGGCCATTTACGAACAGAGCGTTGCCAACCTCCACACCGACCTTGCGGCCTATGCCAAGGACGGGACACGCCCCGACGAGGGCGCGCGTGCGGAAGGGCGCTTCGCCTATCCCGAACTCAGGGTCGATTATGACCCCAAGAGCGACGCGCCGGTCCCCGGTCGAGCCTTCGCGCGGCTCAACATGCCCGGCACCTACACGACCTCGGTCGCCCGCCCCGCCATGTTCCGCGCCTATTTGAAGGAACAGCTGTGCCACCTCGCGCGCGACTATGACGTGACCATCAGCGTCGGGCGCAGCCACAGCGAGATCCCCTACCCCTTCGTCCTCGACCAGGCAGACCTCGACCTCGACGGCATTTCCTCGAACGAATTGTCGCGCTGGTTCCCCTCGACCGAGCTCGAGCAGATCGGCGACGAGGTGGCCGACGGCGTCTGGGACTTCTCGCTCCACCCCGCGCGCCCGCTCGCGCTGTTCGACGGCCCGCGCACCGACTTTTCACTCGCGCGCCTCAAGCATTACAGCGGCACCTCGCCGTGGCACTTCCAGCGCTACGTGCTCTTCACCAACTATGTCCGCTATGTCGACGAGTTCGTCCGTCTCGCGATCGACGAGCTTCGCAAGCCCGACAGCCGCTTCCACGCCTTCTCGGTGCCCGGCGGCTATTACGAGCGCGGCCAGCTTGCCGATGCCGAGGCGCAGATCGCCGCCGGCACGTGGCGTCGCCACCAGATGCCCGCCTATCACCTCGTCGCCGAAAATGGCGAGGGCATCACGCTCGTGAACATCGGCGTCGGGCCGTCGAACGCCAAGACGATCTGCGACCATATCGCGGTCCTGCGTCCCGAGGCCTGGCTGATGATCGGCCACTGCGGCGGCCTTCGCCCCTCGCAGACCATCGGCGACTATGTCCTCGCCCACGCCTATTTGCGCGATGACCATGTCCTCGACGAGATGCTGCCGATCGAGATCCCGATCCCCGCCATCGCCGAGGTGCAGACCGCCATGTATCGCGCCGCCCTCGACGTCACCGGCGAGAGCGACGAGCAGCTCAAGAAGCGCCTGCGCACGGGCACCGTCGTCACCACCGACGATCGCAACTGGGAGCTGCGCTATACGCTCAGCGCGATGCGCTTCAACCAGAGCCGCGCGGTCGGCATCGACATGGAATCGGCCACCGTCGCCGCGCAGGGCTACCGCTTCCGCGTCCCGTACGGCACGCTGCTGTGCGTCTCCGACAAGCCGCTCCACGGCGAACTCAAGCTGCCGGGGCAGGCCAACGCCTTCTACGAGAAAGCGATCAGCCAGCACCTTCGCATCGGCATCGAGGCGCTCGATCACCTCCGCCACGAAGGCGACAGCCTGCACAGCCGCAAATTGCGCAGCTTCGACGAGCCGCCGCTGCGCTAGCGCCTAGTCGATCACGTGGAGGTTCGCTGGATCGGTGACCGCCACGTGGGTCTGGTAGTAATATTTGTCGGTCGGCTTGCCGTTCGCACTGAAGACGATCTTCGTGCGCATGGCGACGCCGTCGACCTCGATCACCTTGCCCTTCAGCGCCTCGTGCAGCGGTGCGCCATGGTCGGACTCCAGCGCGAGCCGCACCGCGCGCGAGAGCTTGACCGACAGGTTGCGCGGGTCGCGATAGTCATCATGGCTGTTGAGATAGGTGAAGCCGCCGACCCGCGCGCCCTCGCTGACCGTAAAGCCGAAGCGCCCCGGATAGCCGCGCGGTGCCATGTCGGCGGCAGCCATCACCGCGGTGCCGGGCGGGATGACCTGCGGGCCGCTCTGCGCCGTGCGCACCTCGCCCGCCTGCTGGCACCCTGCCAGCGCCAACGCGCCCGCGACCATCATCCAACGCATATGCCCCACTCCCCCGATCACACCGAGCGGGAGGAAGGCTGCGGCCTCAGCCTTCCGGCGTCAAGTTGGTGATGCGCCCCACCGCGGGCACGTCCCGCCCGTCCTTGAGCCAGGCGATGAGCGCATCGAGGTCGAGCCCCGCCCCCGTGCGGTCGCGCCCTTCGGTGAAGACGGTGTAGCCGTCACCGCCATTGGCGACGAAATTATTGGTCGTGACGCGATAGTCGCGCGCCGGGTCGACCGGCTTGCCATCGAGCTTCATCCAGACAACGCGGTCCCCCGCCGGACGGTCGAGGTCATAGGCAAAGGTGAAGTTGGCGCTCGGGATGAGATGGTGCTGTTCGTCCCCGCCCGCGTCGTTGGTGAACTGCTGTTCGAGCAGCCGCTTCAGCTCCTGCCCCGTGAGCGTCACGGTCATCAGCGTGTTGCCGAACGGCTGCACGTTGAAGATCTGCTCGAAGGTCAGCGTGCCGTCGACCGCAGGCACGAAGGCCGCGCGCACGCCGCCTCCGTTGATGAAGGCGATATCCGCGCCGCCCTTGTCGGCAGCGCGGGTGGCGGCGAGCTGCGCGTCGGCGATGAGATTGCCCGCGGGGCTTTCGAGATCGTCGGGATGGTCGGGCGCGGGGCCCGACAGGCTGCCGACGACGAGGTCCATCTGGTCGCGCGCCTTGCCGACCGTGCGTGCCACCAATTCCTCGACCGCGGGGTCGGGCGTGAACAGGGGAAGGCGCGGATCGGCGGTCACCGGCTGGCCGTCGCGCCCGATGAAGCTTTCGCCCTGCACGACCACATTATCGGCTCGCTTGGCGACCAGCTCCTCGCCCACGAACTCCAGCCGGATGTCGGTGAAGAAGGCGCCATAGCGCCCCGCGCTGGTGAGCAGCCGCTCGCCCTCGCCGCCCGCCATCGGCAGCGTGCAGGTGTAGGAGAAATGGGTGTGGCCCGAGACGACCACGCTGATCGCCGGATCGAGCTTCTCGACGATGGGAAGCACATCACCTGACAGGCCCGCACAGCCCTTGTCATCCCAGCGCTCGACCCCTCGCGCGCCCTGGTGGATGAGGAGCACGATCGTGTCCGCCCCCTCCGCGACGAGCCGCGGCACCAGCGCATTGGCGGTCTCCGCCTCGTCGGTGAACACCAGCCCGTCGACGAGATTGGGCGCGACCAGCCCCGGCACGGTCACCAGCGGCAGGCCGATGATCCCCACCTGCACGTCGCCGAAATCCTTCACGAAGGCATCGGGCAACAGGTTGGTGCCATCGGGCAGGAAGACATTGGCGCCCATATAGGCGAAATCGGCCCCGTCGAAGCTGCCGTCCAACGCGCAGGGCACGCGATCGGTGAACTGGTCGCAGCCGCCATTCTGGATCCGCAGCAGCTCGGGCACGCCCTTGTCGAACTCGTGATTGCCGAGCGCCGAATATTCGAGCCCCATCAGGTCCAGCGCCTCGATCGTCGGCTCGTCGAGGAACAAGGCGCTCGCCAGCGGCGTCGCGCCGATGAGGTCGCCCGCCGCCACCGTCAAGCTCGCGTCGGTACGGTATTGCTTCAGCGCGCCCGCCAGCATCGCCGCCCCGCCCGCGGGCACATTGATCACGCTGCCGTCGTCCATCGTCACCGGCACCACTTCCTTGGGCGCCTCGAGGCGGCCGTGGAGGTCGTTGAGTGCCAGCAGCTGTACTTCGGTCACCACCGGACCGGTCTCGATCGGCGGGGTGGAGGAACAGGCGGCGACCGACAGGGCCAACAGCGAAACGGACAAGAGGCGCATCATTCAAAACTCCTTTGCGGGGCTGGCTAGCCGCGCCTAGAGACAATGTCATGACCGAAAAAGAACTCATCGCGCTCGCCCGTTCCGCCGCCCTCAAGGCCTATGCCCCTTATTCGGGCTTCTCGGTGGGCTGCGCGATCGAGAGCGTGGACGGCGAGATCGTCACCGGCGCCAACATGGAAAACGCCTGCTACCGCCTCGGCCTGTGCGCCGAACAGTCGGCACTGACCACCGCTTGCCACGCCTTCGGCCTCGACAAGGTGAAACGCATCGCGGTGGCGGGCGGCGACGGTTCGGGCGAAGCGCTCAGCGGCGCGGCTCCCGTCACCCCCTGCGGCGGCTGCCGCCAAGCGATCCTCGAGGCCGCGCATTTGTCGGGCCGCGATATCGAGATCCTTGCAGCATCGGGCGACGGCGAAGCGCTCGAGCGGCTCCGCATCGAGGCGATCCTGCCGCACGGCTTCGGGCCGAAGAACCTCGAGGATGGAGCCTAAGGCCCCTCCGCTCCGTTCTTCCCGTCAAAGAGCGGAGAAACATATGCCCAATCTCGCCCTCATCACCGGTGCCTCGGCAGGCATCGGCAAGGAATTCGCCCGGCTCCATGCGGCCAAGGGCGGCGATCTCGCCATCACCGCGCGCCGCGAGGATGAACTCAAGGCCCTCAAGGACGAGCTCGAGAAAGGCCATGGCATTACCGTCCATGTCTTTCCCCACGACCTGTCGGGCCATGCGGAGGCCAAGGCGCTCTACGAGAAGGTCACCACTGCCGGCCTCACCCCCGACATTCTTATCAACAACGCCGGTTTCGGCGGCGGCGGCAAGCATCTCGCGCGCGACATCGGCACCGAGATGGGCATGATCGACCTCAATGTGAAAGCGCTCGTCACGCTGACATGGCTGGTTGCCAAGGACATGGTCACGCGCGGTTCGGGCAGGATCCTCAACGTCGGCTCGACCGCGGGTTTCGTGCCCGGCCCCGGCCAGGCGGTCTATTTCGCCACCAAGGCCTTCGTGAACAGCTACAGCCAGGCGCTGGCCCAGGAATTGCGCGATACCGGCGTCACCGTGACCGCGCTGGCGCCGGGCTATGTCGAGACCGAATTCGCCGACCGCGCCGACCTTCGCGACACGCAGATGGTCAAGCAGGGCGGCGCTTCGCCGCTGTCGGTCGCGCAGCATGGCTATGACGCCATGATGAAGGGCGATCTCATCACCATCAACGAGCGCAAGCTCTCGATCCTGTTGAAGCGCATCGTCCCCTTCGTGCCGCGCAAGACACTCCTCAAGATGGTCGCGGCGGGACAGAAGAAACGCGGTTCCTAGAGCGTTTCTCGCGGCTAGGCGAAGATCGCGATATTCTGGCGGCCGATGGCAAGCAACTGCCCGTCCTCGCGCCACAGTTTCATATCCTGTGTCGTCATCCCCTCGCCCGAATGCTCGGCTTCCGCGCGCAAGAGGTGCCAGCCGTCGACCTCCTCGGGCCGGGCGACAAGGTCGATGTGCCACGTCACGCTCGACAGCGGCGCGACCTGCGGGAAACGGGTGATGGCGGCGGGCGGCGGCGCATCGGCGAGCGCCAGCAGCGCCGACACCGGATCGCCGCCGGGCGGGTCGCGAAACTTCGCCCAGGTCGCCATCATCGGCTCGCCCCCCGACACGCCCTGCGCGCCGCCGCCGAGGCGCATGTCGAAATTGGCGGTGAACCCGGGCGCGCGCTCGTTGCCCGTCGCGAACAGCGGGATCGCCTCATCCGGCGTCGAGACTTCGGGTAGCCCCGGCGCCTCCACTGCCACCGCGCTGTCACGGCTCGACCCGAAGACAAAACTCGCGCGCAGCACCGGCCCGTCGTCGCTCACTGCCTCGACCGCGACCATCGTCGTCGAGCGACCCTTGCGCAGGATGCCGGGCAGGAAATGCACGCGCCCCGCCGCCGGGCCGACGAACACGCATTGCGCGCTGCGCAGCGGTGGAAGGTCGTCGAAATAGCGCCGCGCCGCCTCATGGGCGAGCGCCATCGTCATCCCGCCATAAAGCGTGCGCCCCTGCGCCCACGCCTCTGGCGCGGTGATGGTAAAGCGGTCGCCATCGCGCCTCAGCGCGTCGAAACTCTCTGCAAGCCGCGCCACTAGCGCTTCTTCACGAATTCGGCGCGCAGGACGAGGCCCTTGATGCCGGGATATTTGCAGTCGATTTCCTGCGCGTCGCCGGTCAGGCGGATGGAGGGGATGAGCGTGCCGCGCTTCAGCGTTTGCCCCGCCCCCTTCACCTCGAGGTCCTTGGCCAGCGTGACGGAATCGCCGTCGGCCAGCAGGTTGCCAACCGCGTCGCGCACCACCACCGCATCCTCGTCGGATGCGGCAGCGGCGGCGGCGCGTGTCGCCTGCTTTTCGGCCAGTTCCGAGGAGGGCATCCAGTCGCCCGTCACCTCGTCATAGGCCCATTCGTCATCGCTCACTTGAGCTTGATCTCCGCCAGACGCTGCTGGAGATATTCGTCCGCGGTGATCGGCGGGTTCTTCGGCTCTTCGCCCTCGGGCACGCAGTTCGGCAGCGCCTTGATCTCGAAGTCCGAACGGAAGTGCAGGAAGAAGGGCATCGAGTAGCGCGAGTTGGACGCGCGCTCGGGCGTGGGGTTGATCACGCGGTGCTGGGTCGAGGGCAAATAGCCGTTGGTCAGCCGGTCGAGCATGTCGCCGATGTTGATCGCAAGCTCGCCATCCTTGGGCTTCACGTCGAGCCATTCGCCGTCCTGCGTGAGGAGCTGGAGACCCGCTTCCTCGGCACCCAGCAGCAGCGTGATGGCGTTGATGTCGCCATGCGCGCCAGCGCGGATATGTTCGCCCGGCTGCGCGGGGATCGGCGGGTAATGCAGCATGCGCATCACGCTGTTGCCGTCCTCGATCGCATCGACCAGATATTCCTCGTCGATGTCGAGGAAGCGCGCGACGGCGCGGAGCAGGCGCTCGCCCGCCTTGTCGAACTCGGCATAGAGCTTCTTGAAGGTCGTCTCGAAGCTTTCAACTTCCTCGGGCCAGACATTGTCGGCCATATGGTCGCGGAAACGGTGACCCTCGGGCAGGTCGCGCCCGACATGGTAGAATTCCTTGAGGTCATAGGCCTTGTGGCCCTTGGCGGTCTCGATGCCGAAGGGCGTGTAGCCACGCGCACCGCCGCCACCCTCGACATGGTATTTCTTCTTCACACTCTCGGGCAGCGCGAAGAAGGCCGCGGCCTTTTCATAGGCCTCGTCGATGAGGTCCTGCGGGATGCCATGGTCGCGCACGATGGCGAAACCATAGTTGACGAAGCTGTTGCCCAGATCGCGGGCGAGCGTATCGGGATCGTCCTTGAGGCTGACGGTCGCGACGCTTTCACTGGTGATTACGTTGGTCATGGCAGCGCCTTTAGCCCTCAACAGCTTAAGGCGCAATTGACCCGCGTCAAAGCGACAGCAGAAGCCCCGCCAGCGCCGCGCTCATCAGGTTGGCGAGCGAACCCGCGGCCAGCGCACGCAGCCCCAGCTTGGCGATCACAGGACGCTGGTTGGGCGCGAGCCCGCCGGTCACCGCCATCTGGATCGCGATCGACGAGAAGTTCGCGAAACCGCACAGCGCGAAGGTCACGATCGCCACCGTGCGCTGGGACAGGCCCTCGAGCGCGCCGAGGTCGATGAAGGCGACGAACTCGTTGAGCACGACCTTGGTGCCGAACAGGCCACCAGCGATATTGGCTTCCTCCCACGGCACGCCGATGAGGTACATGATCGGCTGGAAGATGAAGCCGACGATCTTCTGGAAGGTCAGGTCCTCGAGGCCGAACCAGCCGCCGACGCCGCCGAGGATGCCGTTGGCCAGCGCCACCAGCGCGACGAAACTCAGCACCATCGCGGCGACCGCGACGGCGAGCTTCACGCCCGTCTGCGCGCCCATGGCGGCGGCCATGATGATGTTGGCGGGCTTTTCCTCGCCGTCATGCGCGTCGACCTCGTCGACATGGTCGTTGAGCGCCGCGGCCGCGCCGCCCTTCGGGCTGCGGCCCTGCTCGGCCAGCTCGGCGTCATCTCCGGCGGCCACCGCGACCCTGGGGTCGGGCATGATGATCTTGGCCATGAGGATCCCGCCCGGCGCCGACATGAAGGCGGCGGCGAGCAGGAATTCGATGTCGATGCCCATCGCCGCATAGGCCGCGAGGATCGTGCCCGCGACGCCCGCCATGCCGACCGACATGATCGTGAAGATCTTCTGCGGCGGAAGCGCGGCGAGATAGGGCTTCACCACCAGAGGGCTTTCCGACTGGCCGACGAAGATGTTGGCCGCCGCGGCAAGGCTCTCGACCTTGGAGATGCCGGTGATCTTCTGGAGCGCGCCGCCGACCCATTTGATGATCAGCTGCATCACGCCGAGATAATAAAGGATGCTGATGAGCGCGGCGAAGAAGATGATGACCGGCAGCGCGGCGATGGCGAAGCTGTTGCCGCCGATTTCGGGGCTGGCGATCGGCCCGAAGATGAACTGGGTGCCCGCCGCCGAATAGCCGAGCAGCGAGGACACGCCGCCCGCCATCCATTCAAGGACGCGCGCGCCCCAGTCGGTGGCCAGCACGAGGCCCGCGATCCCCGCCTGCAGCGCGAAGGCCGCGCCGACGACGCGCAGGCGGATGGCCTTCTTGTCGTTCGACAGGAGGAAGGCGAGAAGGAGGATCAGCGCGATCCCCGCGAAGCTCATGAGAATCTGCACTTAATCGCCCTCCCCCGGCGTTAAACTTCTACCAAACCATGCCTTGTTGGCGGGCCTTGGACGCTTCGTCCAGCTTTTCGATGGCCTCGACCGGGTCATGCGCCATCAGGAGCTGCTGGCGGCGGTCGGCCGACATGAAGCCCTCGTCGGCCACGCGGTCGCAGAAGCTCGCGAACCCGTCCCAGAAGCCGTTGACGTTCAGGAGGCAGAAGGGCTTGGCGTGATAGCCCAGCGCATTCCACGTCCAGGCTTCCATCAGCTCGTCCATCGTGCCGATGCCGCCCGGCAGGCAGACGAAGGCATCGGTGAGTTCGGTCATCTTGGCCTTGCGCTCGTGCATGCCCGGTACGGGATGCAGTTCGGTCAGCCCCGGATGCGCGACCTCGACATCGACGAGGCTCTGGGGGATCACCCCATAGACCTTGCCGCCGGCCTCGAGGACGGTGTCGGCGACGATGCCCATAAGCCCCAGCTTGCCCCCGCCATAGACGAGGTCGATGCCGCGGTTGGCCATTTCGGAGGCCAGCTTCACCGCCATGTCGGCATAGACGGGGTTTGCCCCCGCCTGGTGCCCGCAATAGATGGCGATGCGTCCGATGTCGCTCTTGCTCACAGCTCGGTCAGTTCCTTCAGGTCGGCCTCGGGCCGCGCGCCATAATGGCTGATCACCTCGGCGGCGCAGATCGCGCCCGTCTCGAGGCATTTCTCGATCGGCTTGTCGCGGGTGTAGGCGGCAAGGAAGCCCGCCGCGAACAGGTCGCCCGCGCCGGTGGTGTCGACGACCTCGTCGATCGGCACGGCCGGCACCATCACGCGCGTGCCGTCGCGGTTGGCGCTCGCGCCCGCCGCGCCGTGGGTGACGACCGCGGTCTTCACCTTGGCCGCCAATGCGGCCTCGGCGGCAAGCACGTCGTCATGCCCCGTCAGCAGCTTGGCTTCATGGTCGTTGCAGAAGAGAAGGTCGATCCCGCCTTCTTCGATGAGGCGCGTGAAGCGGTCGCGCCGCTCGGAAATGATGACGCTTTCGGACAGGGTGAAAGCGGTCTCGTTGCCCGCCGCATGCGCCATCTTTCGCGCTTCCATCATCGCCGCGCGCGGCTTGTCGGGACCGAAGAGGTAGCCTTCGAGATAGAGGATGCGGCTCGCCTTCACGAGCTCCTCGCTGACCGCGCCCGCGACGAGCTCGTGGCTCGCGCCCGGCGCGGTGTTCATCGTACGCTGCCCGTCGGGCGTCACGAGGATGAGGCAGCGGCCGGTCGGGCAGTCGGCATTGGCCTCGAGCGCCGGCGTGTCGAAATGCACGCCGAGCGCGGTGAGGTCATGACGGAAAATCGTGCCGAACTGGTCGTCGGCGACCTGCCCGATGAAGGCGACCTTGCCGCCGAGGCTGGCGACGCCCGCCATCGAATTGGCCGCGGAGCCGCCCGAATGTTCCTCGGCCACGCCCATCGAGGCATAGAGATGGTCGGCCTCGAGCGGGGTGAGCAGCTGCATCGAGCCCACCGGCAGGCAATGCTGCCGGAGAAACTCGGGGGTCGCGGGCGCGATCACGTCGACGATCGCATCGCCCATGGCGACAATATCGAAACGGCTCTGGGACATCTTCACTTTCGAACGCAGCTGGACAGGGATCGGCACCGGCCCTCGACGGGGCGCGCCGGATTGGCGCTCCGCCTATAGGCGCGGGGGTTAAGCGTCAATGAAAAGCCTTTTCTTCTGCATCAAAAATGGGCAGCAACGGGCGTCATGATCGATCAGCCTTCGCGCCCCGCGCCTACCGCCATCCCCCTCTCGCTCTTCGCCTTCGCCGTCTTCTACGGCGGCATGGTCTGCATCGCGGGGGTCTTCGCCAACAAGCAGGTGGAGCTATTCCCGCTGCCGGGCGTCGGCACGCTGGCGGTCGAGGCGGGCATCTTCGCCTTCCTCATGCTGGTCGTCACCTCCTCGGCGGTGACCGAGATGTTCGGTGCGACCGCGGGCCGCCGCATGGTCCTGTTCGGCTTCGTGCCGCTCATCATCTCCTCGCTGCTGACGGTGCTGATCCTCGGCCTGCCCGCGGCCCCCGAGATGGAGGAAGAGCGCCTCGCCGCCTTCAACCTCCTCCTCTCCTCGACCCCGCGCATCTGGCTCGGCGGCATCCTCGCCTACGGCATTTCGACGCTCCTCAACGTGTGGATCTTCGACAAGCTGCGCCGCCCCGGCGGCCGCCTCCTGTGGGCGCGCAGTGCCATCGCCGGCATGGTCAGCCAGGCCTTGGACACGCTGATCTTCGTCTCGGTCGCCTTCTACGGCGTCTTCCCGATCGCCAACCTGATGATCGGCCAGATGCTCGCCAAGGTCGTCCTCTCGGCCGTCCTCTTCCCGCCGCTCATCTACGCGATGGTCGCCATCGGCCGCCGCCTCGATGCGCCCAAGCCCGAGGCAACTCCGGCCTGACCTCGGGGGTTCGGCTCTCCATGGACATCATTTTCGAAGAAAAAGACGGGCGCGGCCGCTGGCACGTCCGTCCCGAGGGCGCCGACGAGGACGCCGAAATGACCTTCAGCCGGACCAATGCCGAGCTGATCATGATCGACCATACCTTCGTGCCGCCATCGGCGCGCGGCCAGGGCATCGCGGGCAAGCTCGCGCAGGCCGCGGTCGACAAGTCGCGGGCCGAGGGCTGGAAGATCATTCCCGTCTGCCCCTACATGAAGGCAGAGGCGGAAAAGCACGACGACTGGGACGACGTGATCCAGCGCTAGCCCGCGACACTGGTCACCCCTTCCCATTGACGGTATCGGCAGGTCGACCCTCTTCCCCTATCTGTGTGACCCCATGCCCATCAGCTTGAACCGCCGCCATTTCATCACCAGCGCCGTCGGCCTCGGTGCCGCCGCTGCCCTCCCCGTTCCCGCCTGGGCGAAGGGGCAGTCGCTGACCCATGCGAAGCAGGGCTTCGGCATGCTGATGGGCGAGGACATCCGCCTCACCATCGACAACCACCATTTCACCACTGGTGCGCGCGGCGGCCATGCGGTCGCCATCAACGGCAGCGTCCCCGGCCCGCTCCTCCACCTTCGCGAGGGCCAGCAGGTCCGGCTTCACGTCACCAACAATCTCGAGGAGGACACGTCGGTGCACTGGCACGGCCTCCTCGTCCCCTTCCAGTTCGACGGCGTGCCGGGCGTCAGCTTCCCCGGCATCCGCCCGGGCCAGACCTTCACCTACGACTTCAAGATCCGCCAGGCCGGCACCTACTGGTACCATTCGCACTCGGGCCTCCAGGAGCAGGCGGGCCACTACGGCCCCATCGTCATCGAGAGCGCCGAGCCCGACCCGCGCTACGACCGCGACTATGTCGTGCTCCTCTCCGAATTCACGCCGGTCCACCCGCACGAGATCATGCGCAAGCTCAAGGTGGGCGAGCATTATTTCAACCGGCAGATGCAGACCGCCACCGACGGCGACATGCCGCTGTCCGAACGCCTCATGTGGGGCGGCATGCGGATGAACCCGCGCGACATCTCGGACGTCACCGGCGCGACCTACACCTATCTCGTCAACGGCCACGGGCCCGCCGACAATCTCAGCTTCGACTTCACCCCCGGCGAGCGCATCCGCCTGCGCTTCATCAACGGCTCGGCGATGACCTTTTTCAACGTGCGCATCCCGGGCGTGCCGATGACCGTGATCGAGGCCGACGGCCAGCCGGTCGCGCCGGTCGAGGTCGACGAATTCCAGATCGGCACCGCCGAGACCTATGACGTGATCGTCGAGCCGACCGACGGCGTCCATGCCATCACCGCCGAGGCGATGGACCGCTCGGGCCTCGGCGTCGCCACGCTGACCAGCCACAAGGGCCATATCGCCGCCCCGCCGCGCCTACGCGAGCCGGTCACCCTCACCATGGCCGACATGGGCATGGGGTCGAAGGACGGCATGGACCATGGCGGCATGGATCACGGATCGGGCGGCATGGACCACTCGATGCGCGACAAGAGCCTCGTGCCCGACGACGTGAAGGTCGGCCCCGGCGTCGACATGATCGCCCCCATGCCGGTCGACCGCATGGACTTCCCCGGCCTCGGGCTGGACAAGGTCGACCACCGCGTCCTTCGCTACACCGACCTCAAGGCGGCGCGGATGAACCCGCATCGCACGGTCGAGCGAGAGCTGGAGATCCACCTCACCGGCAACATGGAGCGCTACATGTGGTCGTTCGACGGCAAGAAATTCTCCGCCGTCACCGACGACCCGATCCGCTTCGGCTATGACGAACGCGTTCGCGTGAAGCTCGTCAACGACACGATGATGGCGCACCCCATCCACCTGCACGGCCATTTCTTCGAGCTGGTCAACGGCGCCGACCACATGCACCAGCCGCTGAAGCACACGCTGGTCGTCCAGCCGGGCGGCACCGCGACCTTCGACCTCACCGCCAACGAGCCGGGCGACTGGGCCTTCCACTGCCACCTCCTCTATCACATGCACGCAGGCATGATGCAGGTGGTGACCGTCCGCCCCTTCCCCGAGCCCGAGGGAGATGCCTGATGCGCAGTGCTGCCTTCCTCCTCCTCGCCGCCGCCTCCGCCCCCGCCCTCGCGCAGGACCACCAGCATCACGGCCAGCAGCCGCAGGTGCATTCGAAGGAGCCGGTCGAGACGCAGGAAATGGACCATTGCGCGATGGGCCACCTGCCCCCCGAGCAATGCCCGCCAGAGGAAGAGGCCATCGAGGCCGATCCGCACGCCGGACACGCCATGCCCGAGCCGCAGGCCGCAGATCCTCACGCCGGCCATGCCATGCCCACGCGACAGGCCGCCGATCCGCACGCCGGACACGCCATGCCGATGGACAAGTCCGCGCCCGGCGCCGCGCCAGAAAGCGCTGTCCCGCCCCGCGCCTTCGAAGGCCCGCGCCATGCCGCCGACCTCATCTTCGGTGAAGCCGTCATGGCCCCTGCCCGCGACCAGCTCGCGAAAAGCGCGAGCGGCATGACCACCGGCATGCTGATGATCGAGCGCCTCGAGGCGCGCATCCCCACCGAGGGCGGCGACACCGGTTACCTGTGGGACGCACAGGGCTGGTACGGCGGCGACTTGAACCGCTTCGTCTTCAAGACCGAGGGCGAAGGCGCCTTCGACGAGAGCCTCGAGGAGGCCGAGATACAGGCGCTCTACAGCCGCGCCATCGGCCCCTTCTTCGACCTGCAGGCGGGCGTGCGCCTCGATCTCGAACCCGAAACCCGTCCCCATGCCGTCCTCGGCGTGCAGGGCCTTGCACCCTACATGTTCCATGTCGATGCCGCGCTCTTCCTGTCGGATCGCGGCGACCTCACCGCGCGGCTCGAGGGCGAATATGACCAGAAGATCACGCAAAGCCTGATCCTCCAGCCCCGCCTCGAGGTCGAGCTCGCCGCGCAGGACATGCCCGAAATCGAAGTGGGCGCGGGTCTCTCGAAGGTCGAGGCGGGCCTTCGCCTGCGCTACGAATTCGTCCCCGAATTCGCGCCCTATATCGGCCTCGACTATGAAGCGAAGACCGGTCGCACCGCCGACTTCGCCCGCGCCGAGGGGGAAGACGTCGCCGGCCTCAAGCTCCTCCTCGGCGTGCGCGCCTGGTTCTAGCGCTCGCCGATCCGGCCGCCGTGCAGGCTTTTCAGGCCTTCACGCCCTTGTCGCGCACATAGGGGTCGTACATCAGCGGCGCGACCGAGGGATCCTCGGCGTTGACGAACATCACGCAATATTCGTGCTTGCCAAGACCCGGCGAATTCTTGTCGTCCGACGTATCCTTGAGCTTCACATCATAGGCGTCGCTCGAGACCACCGAGAAATTGTTCTCGGGATCGTAGACATAGACGCCGCAATAGGTGCGCTCCGTCCCGCCTTTTTGCGACAGCGGGGCGGTGAAGGTGGAATAGTCCTTGCCGTCGGGTGCGGTACCCGAAGGCTTGGGTTCGTCCTGCTGGAGAAACTGCCACTGGCCGCCCGGAATCGTGAATCTCACATGCCCGTCATTATCGACCTGCACGTCGTCGTCGTCGCAATCGATCACCCACTGACGACCGTCCCAATCGATGTTGAATGTCACCACATTCTTACCCATGCCCATTCTCCCTGTTGCGATCATTGATAGACGTTGCTGAAATTGCGGACATTCGCGCTCAATTTCACCGTTTCGCCCTCGGCGGTGCCCAGCCGACGCTCGGCGGCGGCCAGCAGCGCCCTTCCCCCGGTCGAGAGGTCATCCGACTGCCCCATCAGCGAACGGGTGCGCTGCCAGTAGCTTCTGGCGCGAGCCTCGTTCGATGGCGCGACCGCCTTGCCGAGCGCGAAGTAGGCGAGCCCGAGGATTTCCCGGTTCTGCTGGCTGCCCCTGGCCAATTCTTCATGATCGAGGTCCCGCGCGAGTTCCGCCAGCCCGGCGGGGCCGTCCGACGCGCCGACAAGCAACGCCGTCGCCTCCACCTTGAGCCGTTCCAGCAAGGTTTCCTCGCGGCTCGCCTCATCGGCGCCAAGCTGCTCGATCAGGCCGCGTGCCTGCACGAGCTGTGCCCGGGCTTCACCAGTCCGGTCGCGGACATGGGAATGCAGCGCCGAGGAGGCGAGGCACTGCGCCTGTCCCTTCTGCCATTCGACATTGGTGGCATCCAGGCCGCGAAGCTGCGTCCACAGCCGACGGCATTCGGCATAGGAGCGGTCGGCCTCGGCTAGCGCCCCGCTGGCGAAACGCGCCTTTGCCATGCTCTCGCTGGCGTAAGCCAGCGCCGTCATGATCTCGGCATCCCCTCCCGTCGCGTCGATCGCCATCAGCTGCTCGATCTGGCTCTGCCGCGCTTGGGCCGAAGCCTGGTCTTCTCCGAGGAAATGCAGGATCGAGGCACGATGAGCCGAGGTTTCAGCGATGGCCATCCGGATATCCCGGTCGGGGGCATCGATTGCCTCCAGCCGCCGTTCGGCATCCTCCAGCGAGGCAAGCGCCTTTTCGGGTTCGCCGCTCTCACGCCAGGCAAGCCCGAGGTTGATGCCGCCAAAGCCCGCTTCCATCAGTGACTGGCGATCCTCGGGGCGCAATCGCACCAGCGCATCCCCGAGTTGCTGGTAGGTCAGGAAGGCGGCCAGCTGCCCGGCCTCATTGCCGTTCACCCCCTCCATATAGCCGACCCAGAAGATGCTTTGCGCATGATCGAAGATACGCTGCCAGTCGTCAGGCTCGCGCTCGAGTAATTCGCCAGTCGTGCGGGCGGCCTCGCGAAAGCCGCGCAGCGCCTCGGCCGGATCGCCACGCAACTCGGCAACCTCGCTCACCAGCAGCAGCGCCCGCGCTCGTCGCCCGAGCGCGTCGGCATCGAGGCTGGCGAGATCCTGCTGGGCATAATAGGCTAGCGCCCGGTCGCCGACGCTGTCGAGCGCATCGAGCCGCCCCACAGGTTCGAGCTTTGCCTTGAGATCGGTCAGCATGAACTCGACCAGCCCGTTTGCCTGTTCGCGTTGCTCGACCGCTTCCTGCTGCTGGTCGAAGGCATAGAGGGCAAGGCCGCTGGTACCGACCATGCCCACCGCCAGCGATGCCGCGACCAGCCCGAGACGACGATTGCGCCGCGCATTGTCGCGCTGCACCAGCTCGTCGAGCCCGAGGCCGAACAGCCCGGCGACAATCTTGAGCTTGGCAAGGCGCTTGCCATCGCCCTCGGGGCGAAAATCGGCGGCAATCGGTTCGGCGCGCCGGTCGGTCAGCCTCCCCTCGCCGTCGAGCTGGTAGCGGAGCGCGGGCGGAAAACATTCCTGCTCCTCGCGTCCGGGCATCTCGCTCATATAGGGTTCGCCCGCCACGATGGCGGCAAGGATCGGCGCGCCCGGGTTCACCCGCTTGAAGGTCGCGATTTCCTCGTTGGTCCAGCGCGAGCGTGCCGCAGCGGGAGAGCAAAGCACGATCAGCGCACGCGCCTGGCGCAACGCGCCCTCGATCCGCTCGCCGAGGTCCTCCGATGCCGCCAATTCCTCGCGGTCGCGAAAAATGGGTCGCAGGCGCTTGGGGATCGGGCCGATCGGGCTGTCGCGTCCGACCAGCCGCGCAGGCAGCGCATAGGTCTCGAGCGCCCGGTGCAACCAGTTGGCGAGGCTTTTGTCGCGGTGGCTGTAGCTCAGGAACGCAACATAACCGTCTCGTCGCATGCACAGCCCCCGGCAAGATCACTAACAACGCCGATTAGTAACAGAGATTGCTCTTTGCGACAAAGAAGAAATCCGGCGCCCGACGTTTTCAGGAACAGGGCCGCAAGCCCAAGCCGGGCGCCGCCGCCAGCAGCGAAGAGGAACGCATCGCTGCGGCCAAGAATAGAAGAAAGGACTATTGCGGCCACCTATGTACCGATGTGGGCCGCGCCGCGCCCAATTCGGCAATTTGTTTGACTAAAGCAAATCAATCGTCACTACTGTGCCCAGCATACTAATCGGTCGGGGAATATCATGCTTCAAGTGACGCTTTCGTGCTGACATCGCTCGTCTGTCTCGCGTTGCTGGCCGCGACCATCGCCATCCATTACGAAGCGCTGCGTTTTTCTTCCAATCGCCTGACGCACCTGCGCATTCCGCCGCGCTTTCGCATTACCATCATGCTGACCACCGCCCTCGTCAGCCACCTTCTCCACGTCTTCCTTTATGCGCTCGCCTTCCTGCTGCTCGAACAGGCGGGCGGGTTCGGTTCGATCGACGGAGGCGACACCCGCCACAATCTCGGTGACGCCTTCTATTTCTCGATCACCAGCTACACCACGCTCGGCATCGGCGATCTCTACCCCATCGGCGCCATGCGACTCATCAGCGGTGTGGAAGCCTTGAACGGGTTGGTCATGGTCGGATGGACGGCCTCGATGACCTACCTCTACATGGAGAAGTTCTGGCACCTTCGCGCTCGCCCTGAACCGCGTCGGAAGTCGCGTAAATGAGCGCGTCCCGGGCCACCTTTCGACCTCGGCTCGCGCTGCGCTTCGGCATCACCGGCCATCGCCCGCCACGGCTCGACCCGGCGCTCAATGCCTCGATCCATGCCGATATCGCCCGGATTTTTCGCCGCTCCACGGCGGCGCTGGCAGAGCTGCACGAGGCTCATGCCAGCATGTTCGACCCGCGCCCTGCGAAGGTAAAGCTCGTCTCCTCACTCGCCGAAGGCGCAGACGTCATCGCCGCCGAGGCAGCGCTCGATACAGGCGTCTCGCTGAGCGCCTGCCTCCCCATGCCGCAAGAGCGTTACGCCCGCGATTTCGAACCCGCCGAATGGCAGCGCACGCTCAGGCTCATCGAGCAATCGGACAATGTCCTCACCCTTTCATCGCACGACAAGGACGAGGTCGGATACGAGGCCGCCGGCCGCATCGTCCTTGCCCAATGCGACATCCTCATCGCCGTCTGGGATGGAGAGAGTGCGGCGGGGCGCGGCGGCACCACCCAGATCGTCGCCGAGGCGATCGCGCGACACCTGCCCGTCATTCACGTCCATGCCCGTGGCGAGGCTCCGCCCCAGCTCATGTGGAGCGGGCTGCATGAGGCCATTCCCGACCGCCCTTCGCTCGACGGTGTCCAGCGCGCCTCCGCCTTCGACAGCCTCGCCTCGCTGGTCGAAGCGCTATGTGCGCCTCCCACGAACGAGCGCGACGCCGAATGCCTGCGCGCCTTCCTTGAAGAGAAGGTCGCCTCGCCGCGCTCCTACAGCTGGCCGCTGCTGCTCTCGCTGACCGGTGCGCGTCCATGGCGAAGATTCTCGGTTCGCGCTGCCAGTCCTGAAGACAGCGCCCGCTGGTTCGCGCCGCTGACCCATCCCTTTGCCGGCCACGGTAGCTTCGGCACGCAGCTCAACGAGCGCCTGCTGCCCCGCTTCGCGCGCGCCGACAGCCGCGCGGGCATCTTCGCGTTGCGCTTTCGCTCGTCGTTCGTCTCCAATTTCGCGATGGCCGGCCTGGCGGTGTTCCTCGCGCTTCTCGGCCTCCTCGTGCCTGAAGCCAAGAAGCTGCTGATCGCGATCGAACTCCTCGTCATCCTGCTCATCATCGCCAACACGCGCGGTGCGAGGAAAGTCGATCTTCATCGGCGCTGGCTCGAACATCGACATCTGGCGGAGCGGCTACGCTTGCTGGCCTTGTCCGCGCCGCTCGGGCGTCTTGGCCTACGCGATGTCGAGGACGGCACCACCCATCCCAATTGGGTCGCCTGGTATGCACGCGCCACCGCGCGCGAACTCGGCCTCGTCCGCGCGCACGTGGACGCGGCCTATCTCGAGAAGCTGCGCCGGTCGATGCAGCGCATGATCGACGAGCAGGAGCGCTATCACCGTGGCAATGCGTCCGCGATGCATCAGAGCAACCATGTGCTGCACAAGGCTGGCGATCTCCTTTTCGCCGGCACGGTGGTGGCCTGCGCGGCCTATCTCGCCCTCGCCTTCACGATCGGCACCAATAGGGACATCCTCGGCCTCGGCCTGGCAGGGCTCGTGACCTTTGTCACTGCCCTTTTCCCAGCGCTCGCCGCCGCCTTCTACGGCATCCGGATGCAAGGCGACTTCGCCGCCGCTGCCGAGCGCTCCAATGCCCTCGTCCGCCAGCTTGCGCGGTTGCGCAATGCCATCGATGGCGATGAGCCGGAATTTGGCCTCATGGCCGAACGCTCGCGCCGGCTCGGCGACATCATGCTGTCCGAATTCGGCCAGTGGCAAATGCACTACGAGACCCGCCCGCTCAGCCTTCCTGGCTAGCAAGCCCGGCATGACGGCATGCGAACTTCTGCATTCCCCTTTCGCTTAACTGTTGTTAACAATCTCCTTTGCGACTTTTGGTCTCGGAAAGGGGCAGTCTTGCGGCAAGAGGGTTATGTTGCGTTTCTGAGTTACAGCCACCGTGACAGCAAGTTCGCCAACTGGCTGCATCGCGCGCTCGAAAACTATGCCATGCCCGGTCGGCTGGTCGGCCGGGACAGCCCGGCCGGTCCCATCCCCCGCCGCCTGCGCCCCATCTTCCGCGACCGCGAAGAACTCGCCGCCTCTGCCGACCTTGGCGAGCGCATCGAGGCCGCGCTGCGCGGCGCGCGCGCGCTCATTGTGCTTTGCTCGCCCGCCGCCGCCCGGTCGACATGGACCAACGAGGAGATCGCCACCTTCAAGCGGCTCAACCCGCAAGCCCCCATCCTCGCCGCCATCGTCGCGGGCGAACCCTATGCGAGCGAGCGAGCCGGGCAGGAGGCCGAAGAGTGCTTCCCGCCTGCGCTTCGCTACCAACTCGACACCACGGGAACGTTGACCCACGAACGCGCCGAACCGATCGCCGCCGATTTTCGCCCGCAGGGCGACAGTCGCCGCCTTGCCAAGCTCAAGATCGTCGCGGGGATGTTCGGCCTCGGCCTCGACGAGCTCGTCCAACGCGACGCGTCGCGCCGCAACCGCCGGCTCGGTGCGCTTGCCGCCGCCTCGGTCCTCGGCATGGTCGGCACCAGCGGCCTCGCGCTTTACGCCTTCGACCAGCGCGATGCCGCGCGCGAGCAGCGCGCCGAGGCCGACGGGCTGATCGAATATATGCTGACCGACCTGCGTACCCAGCTCGAACCGGTCGGGCGTCTCGAAGTGCTCGACGGCGTCGGCAAGCGGGCGATGCAATATTATGCGCGACAGGACCTGTCCGACCTGACCGACGGTGAGCTGGGGCGTCGGGCGCGTGCCACCCAACTTGTTGCCGAAGTGCAGAATTTGCGCGGCAATGTCGGCGCGGCCCTGCCCGCCTTCGAGCAAAGCGCCCGCACCACCGCCGCGCTCCTCAAGCGCAATCCGGACGACCCCGATGCCATGTTCAATCACGGCCAGAGCCTGTTCTGGGTCGGTGCCATCGCCTGGCAGCACGGCGACCTGCCCCGCGCTCGCCGCGCGATGGAGGGTTATGCCGACATCTCCACCCGGCTCGCCGCGCGCGACCGGTCAAACCTCGATTGGCAGATGGAGGAGGCCTATGGTGCGAGCAACCTCGGCACCATGGAGCTCGAAGCCGGCAATATCGCCAGCGCGCTCGAACATTTCGAACATTATGTCGAGGTTGGCGACAAACTGTCCGACCAGCAGGGTCGGCCTGCCAGCCTGGAGGTCGAGTTGGCCGATGGCCATTCCTGGATCGCCACCAGTCTTGGCTGGCTCGGGCGGATCCCGGAGGCAATCGCGGCACGCAAACGCGAGATGGCGCTCTATGACCGCATCTTGGCCGAGGACGAAGATCATGCGGTGGCCCGCCGCCGCCGGGTCTATACCGCCGCCCGCCTCGGCCAGCTGCTCGCCGATACGGGCGATACGCAGGCTGCCGCCGCCCTCTTCGACGAGGCTGTGGGCGACGGCGAGGCGTTGCTGCGCGCCGACCCGGACAACGCCATGACCGCGACCTTCCTGATGAACCCGCTGCGCGCCCGCGGCATGATGCGATGGGCACAGGGGAGCAGGCAAGCGGCACGGCAGGATTTCACTCGCACCCGCCAGCTGCTCGATGATCTCACCGCACGCGATCCCGACAATGAGGACTGGAACGTGGAGGGGCGCACGACGCTCGATCTTGTCGAAGCAATGACCGTGGGCGCGGCGACGCCTGCTACCATGCTGCGCGAGGCCACCGCCGCCCATGACCGTCTCGACCCCGCCAACCCGGTCCATCGCTGGCCGATCGTCGCCGCGCTGCTCGTTCAGGGACATGCCCATGATCGGCGGGGCGACCGGGCCGCGGCTCGCGCAGCCTATCGCCGGGCCGCCGCGACGCGCTTCGAGGGCGACCAATATGATTATCGCGTTGCCGCCCTACAGGCGCTCGCCGCCGAACGTGCGGGCGATGGTGAGCGAGCACGGCGCCTGCGCGCCGATCTCGCCAGCCGCGGAGTGGATCCGCTCATCGACGACTTGCTCGGACAATCCTGAAATCCAAGAGGAGAAGTGAGAATGGCCAAGGCTGACATTGTTGCAAACGTCTTCGTTTCCAACGTCCATCAGGACCGTGAAGGTCAATGGACGGGCGATTTCATCTACCAGCAGACCTACCCCAAGGGCCCTGAACTGTTCGTGCGGGAGAATGGCGACATCGACCTCAACAGCTTCGATGGCCCCGTCAACATCCGGTTCGACTGGGCATCGCCATTCGTGACCATCGAGGACAAGCTTTATGGCTGCAGTTACCTCACGCCGTCCTACAAGACCTTCACCTTCCCCGACAATGCCGGCGGCGAGATCCACGCCAACCGCGCCGACCCGTCCAACGACACCATGTCGATCACCTACACCGACGATAATGACGACGGGAAAACGCGCGAATACACGCTCTGCGTGTGGGCCAACACCAATGGCGACGGCACCAATGGCACCCGCATCTACAACGATCCCAAGCTGATCAACCGCACCAATAACTGACGTCGATATGTCCTGGCCCCTTCGCGCGACCGACCGGCTGCAACGCCGGTCGGTGCGGGGTCAGCCAGCGATATTGCCGATATGGCGACCGTCCCCCTCCGGTTCGGCCGGCCAGTCGGCCTCCTCCTCGCCCCGGGTGCGCCAGAGCGAATAGAGGACGCCCGCCGCGATCAGCCCGAAGGTGACACCAAGGCTGATCCATGCCGGGATCTTGCCGCCGTCCAACAGGAAGTCGGCGACGAAGATCTTCGAGCCGATGAACACCAGCACCGCGGCCAGCGCATATTTGAGATAGTGGAAGCGGTGGATCATCGCGGCCAGCGCGAAATAAAGCGCGCGCAAGCCCAGGATCGCGAAGATGTTGCTCGTATAGACGATGAACGTATCGGTCGTGATCGCGAAGATCGCGGGCACGCTGTCCAGCGCGAAGACGAGGTCGGCGATATTGATCACGACCAGCGCGAGCAGCAGCGGGGTTGCCGCGCGCACCATCTTGCCGGTCTTGGGATCCTCGACCTTCACGAGGAAGCGCTGGCCGTGGAGTTCCTTGGTCACCGGCATGTGGTTGGAGATCCACTGCACCGCGCGATTGTTGCCGATATCGACCGCGTCATCGCCGGCGAAGAACATCTTCACCCCCGTGAAGATCAGGAAGGCGGCGAAGATGTAGAGCACCCAATAGGCCTCGGCGAGCAGCGCCGCTCCGCCCGCGATCATCAGGCCGCGCAGCACGATCACCGCCATGATACCCCACAAGAGCGCGCGATACTGGTATTTCCGGGGGATCGCGAAATAGCTGAAGATAAGGCTGATCACGAAGACATTGTCGATGGACAGCGCCTTCTCGATGAAGAAGCCGGTGTAATATTCCATCCCCGCGGTCGCCCCGCGCTCGACCCACACCCACAGGCCGAACAGCATCGCGATGCCGATATAGAAGGCCGACAGCTTGAGGCTCTCGCCGATGCCGAGCTCGCGGTCTTCCTTGTGGAGCACCCCGAGGTCGAAAGCGGTGAGGATGATGACGATGGCGAGGAAGGCCATCCAGAACCAGGCAGGCGTGCCGAGCCAGTCGGCCGAGAAAAATTCAAGCATTTGCCGGGACTCCTTCGCCCGATGTCGACGCCGCTTTGTCGGGCAGGCTCGACTTGAGAAGCAGGTATCCCGTCACCGCGGCGATCAGCGAACCCGACAGGACGCCGATCTTGACCTGGTTGATGAACGCGGGGTCGGCAAAGGCGAGGTTGCCGATGAACAGGCTCATCGTGAAACCGATGGCGGCAAGAAGGCTCATCGCGTGCAATTGGCGCCAGCCCACGCCTTCGGGCAGCTGGGTGATCCCGCTCTTCACCGCGAGCCAACCGAAGCCGAAGATGCCGATCTGCTTGCCCAGGAGCAGCCCCAGCGCGATGCCGAGCGGTAGCGGCGCGAGGATATCGGACAAGGAAATGCCGGCAAGGCTGACGCCTGCATTGGCGAAACCGAAAATGGGGATGATCAGGAAGGCGACATAGTAGTGCAGCGCATGCTCCATGCGGATGAGCGGCTCCTGCCCGCGCGCGGCAAGCGGCACGGTCATCGCCGCGGCCACCCCGGCGAGCGTGGCATGGACGCCCGACTTGAGCACGAACACCCAAAGCACGACCGTCAGCACCACATAGGGCCAACTGTCCGCGACCCGCGCACGGTTGAGCGCGATCATCGCGCCCAGCGTGATCGCGGCTCCCACCAGCATCTCCATCGCCACGCTCTCGGTATAGAAAAGCGCGATCACCGCGATGGCGCCGATATCGTCGATCACCGCCACCGCGAGGAGGAGCGCCTTCAAGGCCACCGGCACGCGGCTGCCGAGCAATGCGAGCACGCCCAGGGCGAAGGCGATGTCGGTTGCCGCCGGGATCGCCCAGCCGCGCAGCGCCTGCGGGTCGCCCCAGTTCATGGCGGCGAAGATCATCGCGGGCAACGCCATGCCGCCCACCGCCATGACGAGCGGCAGGCTGGCCTTGCGCCAGCTCGACAACTGGCCGGTCATCACCTCGCGCTTCACCTCGAGCCCGACGAGGAAGAAGAAGACCGCCATCAAGCCATCGTTGATCCACAAGATGAGCGGCTTGTCGATCACCGCGCCGCCGATGCCGGCCACCACGGGCACGGCGAGCCAGTCGCGATAGAGACCGGCGAGCGGCGAATTGGCGACGAGCACGGCCAGCGCGGCGGCGATCATCAGGAGGATGCCGCCCGCGCTCTCCTTCTTCAAAAAGTCGCGCAACGCCGGCGCGATGGTGGAGATCATGTCATCTTCCCTGTTTGCTTTGACGCGTAGCGCCCGGAGAGCCGCGAAGGTTCATCGCCGGGCGCTCGAAAAATGGTCCGCCGGGGCACCCAACGGATACCCCGGCGGTGGCGCCGCTGGCTTAACGCGACATCTCGGAGCGCGAGGACAGGTGCAGTCGATACAGCATGTCCTTGGCGCGCAATTTCATCTTCTTGAGTTTCGAGATGGCCACGCCATCGGGCACCTTGCGACGCTGTTCGGCGCGCAGGTGCTCGTCGATCTTCTGGTGGATCTCGGTCAGTCGATACATTCGGGCCGTCATCATTCGTCTCCTCGTGACAAGAAGGTTCATGGTGATCGGAAGACCGATGCGGCGCGACGCGACCTTGGGAGGGGATGGGAAACGGCCCGTCGGTTCGCATCGGATCTTCCGATACGGTCCGACATCACGCGCTTTTGCCCGACCTTCGAGCAAAGCCCGCCAGAGGGGCCCGGTCCGTATGCAAAGAACTATGGGCGGCAAGCGCGGTTCCGTAGATGGACCAAGGGCCGTATCGAGCGCACGGCCCCTATCGTCCCGCGAAAAGCCCCCTATATGGCGCGCATGACCATCGAGACCAGCAGCCAGGGCCTTCGCGATTCCGTGCGCCGCCTCGTCGAGGATCGGCGCTTCGAGCGCTTCATCATCGGCGTCATCATCGTCAACGCGATCGGTCTCGGGCTCGAGACCTCGCCGGCGGTCATGGCCGGCTATGGCAGCATTGTCGCAACGCTCGACCGCGCTGCCATCGCCATCTTCGTTGTCGAAATCGCATTGAAGCTCTTCGTCTATCGCCACCGCTTCTTCGCGAGCGGCTGGAACCTTTTCGATTTCGTGGTGGTCGCGGCAGCGCTGGTACCCGCTTCCCAGCAATTCTCGGTGCTGCGCGCGCTAAGGGTGCTGCGTGCGCTGCGGCTCGTCTCGGTCATTCCCAGCATGCGCCGGGTGATCGTCGGGCTGTTCAATGCCATCCCCAGCATCGGCACGGTCATCGTGATGCTGCTGCTGCTCTTCTACATCAGCGCGGTGATGGCGACCAAGCTGTTCGGCGGTGCCTTCCCCGAATGGTTCGGCAGCCTCGGTGCCTCCCTCTATTCGCTGTTCCAGATCATGACGCTGGAAAGCTGGTCGATGGGGATCGTGCGCCCGTTGATGGAGGTCTATCCGCAGGCCTGGCTCTTCTTCGTGCCCTTCATCCTGATGACCAGCTTCATCGTCCTCAACCTGTTCATCGGTGTCATCGTCAATGCCATGTCCGAGGCCACCGACGAGGAAGCGCATGACGAACGCGAGGAAATCCTCACCGAATTGCGCGCCTTGCGCGCGGAAGTGCGCGCCCTGCGGCAATAGCCCTCAGAAGCGATATTTGGTGCCGATCTTCCGTTCTGGATGGAACGCGCGCGGCACGCCCCTCCACGCCCGCTCGCCCGTTTGATTTCGATATCCCCATCCTCCCTTCCCGCCGTTAATTCGCCATTGCCGACTTGGGGGGAAAGCGGAGATTTTATGAGGATTTGTCCCCCGAGACAGTGCAAATCGCCTGTGTTAGCCTCGCCCCGATCCAGTTGGTCAGGAGGGACAGATGGACGCGATCAACCCGCCGCTCATGAGCGTGGACAGCCATGCCGACGCCGAAGCCTACGGCCGCCTTTACGCCCGCTCGCTCGAGGACAATGACGGCTTCTGGCTTGAGCAGGCTCGGCGCCTCGACTGGACCACCGCCCCGACCCGGGCGGGCAACTGGTCCTTCGATCCGGTCGACATCCGCTGGTACGAGGACGGCGTCCTCAACCTGTGCCACAATGCGGTCGACCGCCATGTCGCCGCCGGCCATGGCGAACAGGTCGCGCTGATCTTTGAGCCCGACGATCCGGCACAGCCCGCGCGCACCATCACCTATGCCGAGCTCCGGCGCGAGGTCGTGGCCATGGCCAATGCGCTGAAAGCAATCGGCGTGAAGAAGGGCGACCGCGTCACCCTCTACATGCCGATGATCCCCGAAGGCGCCTTTGCCATGCTCGCCTGCGCGAGGCTGGGCGCGGTCCATTCGGTCGTCTTCGGCGGCTTCTCGCCCGAAGCGCTGGCAGGCCGCCTCACCGATTGCGACAGCCACTTCGTCATCACTGCCGATGAAGGCCGCCGCGGCGGCAAGACCGTACCGCTGAAGGCCAATGTCGATGCCGCGCTCACCCGCGATGGCGTCGCGGTCGACGCCGTCCTTGTCGTCCGCAACACCGGCAGCGACATCGAGTGGTGTCACGACCGCGACCATTGGCTCCACGACGTGCGCGGCGACGCCGACTGCCCGTGCGAGCCGATGCAGGCCGAAGACCCGCTCTTCATCCTCTACACTTCGGGTTCGACCGGAAAGCCCAAGGGGGTGCTCCACACCACCGGCGGCTATGGCGTCTGGGCGGCGAGCACCTTCCACTATGTCTTCGACTACCAGCCGGGCGAGACCTATTGGTGCACCGCTGACATCGGCTGGGTCACGGGGCATAGTTACATCGTCTACGGCCCGCTCCTCAATCGCGCGACCAGCGTCATGTTTGAGGGCGTGCCCAACTTCCCCGATTTCGGGCGTTTCTGGCAGGTGGTGGAGCGCCACAAGGTCAACATCTTCTACACCGCGCCCACCGCGATCCGCGCGCTGATGCGCGAGGGCGATGATCCTGTCACGGCGCACGACCGCTCGAGCCTGCGCATCCTCGGCACCGTCGGCGAGCCGATCAATCCCGAGGCCTGGCGCTGGTATCACGATGTCGTGGGCGAAGGGCGCTGCGCCATCGTCGACACCTGGTGGCAGACCGAGACGGGCGGCATCATGATCACCACCCTGCCCGCCGCCCAAGCCATGAAACCCGGAAGTGCTGGCAAGCCCTTCTTCGGCATCAGCCCCCAGCTCGTCGACAATGACGGCGCGGTCCTCGAGGGCGCGGCCGAGGGCAACCTCTGCATCGCCGCCTCGTGGCCGGGGCAGGCGCGCACCGTTTACGGCGATCACGATCGCTTCATCCAGACCTATTTCTCGACCTATCGCGGCAAATATTTCACCGGCGACGGCTGCCGCCGCGATCGCGATGGCTATTATTGGATCACCGGCCGCGTCGACGATGTCATCAACGTGTCGGGCCATCGCATGGGCACCGCCGAGGTGGAAAGCGCGCTCGTCCTCCACCACGACGTCGCCGAGGCGGCCGTCGTCGGCTATCCGCACGACATCAAGGGCCAGGGCATCTATTGCTACGTCACGCTCAATGCAGGGGTCGAACCGTCCGATGACCTCGCCGCCGAATTGCGTGCCCATGTCCGCAAGGAGATCGGCCCCATCGCGACGCCCGACCATCTCCACTTCACCCCCGCGCTCCCCAAGACCCGCTCGGGCAAGATCATGCGGCGTATCCTGCGCAAGATCGCGGAGAACGACTATGGCGCGCTCGGCGACACCTCGACGCTCGCCGATCCCGGGGTCGTCGATGCGCTGATCGAGGGCCGGCAGAACCGCTAGGTCTGGTGCCGCCCGGATTCGACCTCACCGCCCCACCGAGGCTCGTCTTTTCCGCCGCGAAGATCGGGGGTGCTCACATGTGGTGCGACAAGCATTTGTCGATGGGCGTCTTCATCTCCGATGAACTGAAGGCCGCCTTCGACGAGGCGGGCCTCACGGGTATCGAGCCCAAGCCGGTAGACACCGTAAGCGCCAGCGACGAAGCCAAAGGACCCCCAGCCGAGGCGAGGAAGGGGCTGCTGAAGCGCCTCTTCTCCTGACGCGACCTCTCTTCAAAAAGCCATTTGCCCGCCGACCAGCACGACGTCGGTCTTCGCCTCCTGGCTCGACCAGCTCGACCCGTCGGGCAAATTGCCGCCGCTGAGGAAGTTCAAAGGCACGAAACCGTCGACATGCACATATTCGGCGAACAGCTTCATCGCCGGATCGGGCAGCCAGGCGATGCCGCCCACCCACTGGTCCTGCTTCTCCCACGGCGAGCCACTGTCGCCCGCGCGAAAACGGCTGAACTCGGCCGATAGCGCGAGGCGGTGGCGGTCACGCCCCGCGACCCGACCGAACAGGCCGAGGCGGGCGCCAAGGGTGAAGCTCTCGGTATCGCGCGCCTCGTAGATGCTGAGCGGATTGGCGGGATCGGGCACGGCCGATCCGGGCCACGGCCTGGTCGTCGTCGCATAGTCGGCGAGCAGCGTGACCGGTCCGTAGCGCAGCCGCCCGTAAGCCGCCCATGCCGGCACATTCTCCGCGCAGGGCGAGAAATGGGTAACCGGATAGGCCTGGCAATAGGGGCTGCCGTGGAGGTAGCTCGCCCCCGCCATCACCTCGCCCTTCTCGCCAAGTGCCAGCGTGTAGCGCCCGTCCAGCGCAAAATTGTTGGTGCGCGAAGGCACAGCGGTGCCATCGACCGGCGTATTGGCGGCGCGAAACTGCGCGCCCCCCTGCACCGCCATCGCGCGGACATGCAGACCGCCCGAGGCGAGCCCCACCTGTCCCCCGAAGGCGAGCCCGCCAAAGGCATGGTAATTGCTCGAATTGGTGAAGGGGCTGAGCGTGTCCATGAGGCCGAAGGGCACGTCGAGCTTGCCGATAAGCGCATAGACGGGCCGCTTGTCGAGATTGCCCCACAGGATCCACCCGCGCCGCAGCTGCACCTGGTTGCGGGTCAGCGCGGTGATGGTCCCCGGCCCGAAGCTCTGTTCGGGATCGTAGAGCAACTCGACATAGCCGGTAAGCTCCTCTCCCACCGTCGCGGTCAGCGCGAGCTGCGCGCTGTGGAGCACGATCTCGGTAGCGCGGTCGCCGACCTGGTTGGCGATGGTCGGGTGGCGCATGAGATAGCCGAAGCTGCCGGGCGAATTGCTCGACTGCCAGTCGGCGATGGCGGTGATGCCGCCCGACAGGATGACGCGGTGCGCGAGCTCTCCCTCGGCCCGCGCCTCGAGCTGGCGCAGCGGGCGTTCGGTGATGCCCTCCGTATGCTCGAGCATCTCGGCGGCATAGGTGGCGCTCGTGCCGACCAGACCTGCGGGTCCTTCCGGCGCTGCCGGCGTGATGGATGGCGCGGGCGCTTCCTGCGCCTCCAACGTGGCGACCCGCGCCCGCAACGCCGCATTCTCGCTCTCGAGCCGGTCCAGCCTTTGGAGCACGGCGGACAGGTCCTCGCTCGCGGCCCCGGCGGGCTGTACCGCGACGCCCAGCAGCAGCCCCAGCAGCGCCGCGCTCATCGCGACACCCTGATCGGGGTGGCGAAGGTCAGGGCGAGGTCGGGTGCGCGCTCGGTCAGCCCGACGGCGACGCCGACATCGACGAGCAATCCTCGCTTGGCGATCACCGACGTGCCGAAGGAGAGCGAGGCGCTGGTCCCGCCCGATCCCGGCACCGGCACCCCGTCCACGCTGACATCGCCAGCATGGCTCTGGCTATATTGCAGGCGCAGCGAGGCCTCGGGCGAGACCGCCAAATAGCTTGCCAGCGAGAAACCCCAGCGGCCGCCGGGATCGACCCCGTCCCGCTCGAATCTTTTGTCCCACGACAGGCTGCCCGCGAAGACGAGCGGGTCGAGCCGCTGGCTGGCCGACAGGCCGACGCCGAGCCCGTGATAGCCGCCGCCGAGAAGGCCATGGTCTTCGCCGCGCACTGCCGTGCCGAGCGTGCCGCTGAGGCGCCCGATCAGGGTCGGGATGGCGCGCTCGCCGCCGAGCAGGACGTGCGAGAGCGAAACGCTCACATCGCCCACCCCCGAGGCCGTGTCGTCACTATCCGACAGCGGCGTGCCATTGGCGAACAGCACGTCGCGGCGCGCGGCGAGCCGCCACGGCACCGAGGCGTCGAGCTGCATATTGGCGGGAAGGCCGACGCGGGCGCGCAGCCGCGCCTCGTGATAGGCAAGCCGGCGCTGCTCGCTTGCCAGCACGGGCGTCCCGTCCATGACCGCGAGCGCTGCACGCTCCGAACTCGAGCGCGAATAGGTCAGCGAGGGGACGAGTTCGACCGCGCCGGGCGAGACCAGCGCCGTCCCCGCCTCGACCAGCGTGCGTTCGAGCGCGCGCTCGGCATCGGGGTCGATCGCCTGTCCGGGCGGCGGGGTGCGGGAGGAAGCGACGGCGTTCGGCATCGCCGCCGCTTCCCGTGCCGCCAGCCGCCGTTCGAGCCGCTCGATCCGGGCCTCGAGCCGCGCGATAAGCGCGTCGCGCTCCTCCTCGGCGGTGCTGGCGGCGGGCGCGGGCGTCTCCTCCTGCGCCGCGGCCGGTGCGCAACCGGCGGCCAGTGCGCCGGCGCACAGCAGCGCGCGCAAGGCCGCGCTCACGGCCGCACCATGTGAAGCTGGTCGCGGTCGAAGGCGAGCGCTCCCGCCGTCACCCCGGCATCGCCGACAAGGGCGATGCGAAATCCGATGCGCCCTAGCCTCGCATCCTCCATCCATGCCCGCTCGAACCGGTCGGCGGTCATGGTGCGGTTGCCAAAAGCGGGATCGGCGAGCAGCACCTCGCCGCCCTCCCGCCCGCGATAGATCACGAAATGGGGATAGCCGGTGAAATCCACCGGCACGATCAGCGGCGCGAGCAGGTCGAGCCCCTCCATCGTGAGATTGCCCAGCCCGATCCCCTCATAGCCATAGCGCCGCGCCACGCGGCGCAAGTCGTGCAGCGAAAAGCCGTGGCGGGCGCGCACGATCCACGGATGGTCGAGATATTCCGGGCGGTCGACCAGCATCGCCGCCACCTCGCGCTCGGTCACCGCTTCCCCATGCTGGTGGTTGAGCAGGGTGGCGAGTGCGGCGGCGCCGCAGCTGAGGTCCCATTGCTGGACCACCACCGCCTCGTGCCGCTGTTCGAGCAGCGAGGCCACGGGGCGCGCCCCGTCGGGGGCGGCGGCGAGCGCGGAAAGGCCGATCATCGACATGAACATGGCAATGCCTCCCAACGGGGGCGGAGCGGGTACGGGGCCTGCGAGCATGAAGGCCGCACCCGCTCCGTTTCCCCTGCCCTTACGGGCAGTCCACGCATTCGATGGGGTTGTCGACGCGGCCGGCGGCCCACGGCCCCTCGATGCCCGGCACCTGCATGCCGGAGCCCGTTTCCTTGCCCACCAGTTCGCCGACCGCGGTCAGGCTGCGCAGGAAGGTCGAGTGGCACATGCCGAGGTCGGTGCAGATGAAATTGGTCGCATCCTTGCCCGGCCCGTCGATCCCTTCGAACTGGATCTGGCCGTTGGGCAGCAGGAGATCGCCCGCGGTGACGCGGTCGAGATCGCTGTCGCTCAACGCCACGGGCGCGGGGTCGGTAGCAAGCGCGGGGCCGGAAAGCGCGAACGCGGCGGCGATGGCAAACAGGGTCTTCATAACTCTTTCCCTCCTCATGATGTTGTCTTCACGAAGCCGCGGACCGACGGGCCCGAAGCCTGATGGACTGTCGCGCCAGAGAAGGTTCGGCCGCATCATCAATTATGATGAGGCGCGAGAATTAATCCGCATTACTGTATGGAGTGAAGTCGAGACACCGCTGAGGGAGCCAGGGTGAGGTCATGATTCTCGGGAACCACTTTGTCGGGAGGGACGACGAACTCGCTTCCTTCGCAAAGATTCTCGAGCGGCTGCACGGCGGCGCCGGCCAGCTGGTCGTGGTCTCGGGCCATGCCGGCATCGGCAAGACCGCGCTTGCCCGCCGGATGAGCAGCCGCGCCGCCGAGGACGGCGTGCTCACTTATTGGTCGGCTTTTCCCGAACAGCGCGACTGCCCGCCATATCGCGGCTGGATCGGCCTGTGCCGCAGCATCGCCGCCGACTTCCCGGACAGCGGCGCCGCCGCACTGGTCCAGCAGATGGAAGAACGCGCGAGCGGCCAGCGCTCGCACTGGCAGTTGGTCGACCGGCTGACGGCAGTGCTGCGCGAGGTGGCGAACGACCGGCCGGTCGCGCTCTTCTTCGACGACATCCTCCATGCCGACCGCGCCTCGGCAGCGCTGCTCGAGATGCTCGCGGCCGCGATCGAGGACGTCCCCGTCCTGCTCCTCGTCACGTTCCGCGAAAATGACGGGCTACGCAGCGCCGGCGCCACCGTCCCGCCGGTCGCCGCGATGGCGCACGCCCACCGCTTCGTCGTGCGCGGGATGGACCAGCTCGAATGCGCGCATTTCTGCCATGCGCTGAGCGGCTGGATGCCAGATACGGTCATCGCGCGGCGGCTCCACCGCCAGACCGAGGGCAACCCGCTGTTCCTGCGCCAGATCGTCCAGTCGCTCGTCGACGAGGGACATGTCGCGGACGGCAAGGCAAGCCTGCCGCCGCGCCTGACCATCCCCGAGGGGATCATCGAGGCGATCGGCATGCGCCTGTCCGCCACCTCCCCCGCCTGCCGCCTGCTGCTCGAGAGGGCCGCCGTTCTCGGCCGTGTTTTCGATCTCGCCATCCTGTCCGACCTCGAGCCTGCCTTCGATCCCGCGCTTCTCGACGAGGCCGCCGCGCTCGGGCTCGTCCGCCCCGACGACCCGGTGCGCGGGCGCTGGCAGTTCACCCACGCGCTGGTACGCGAAGTGCTCTATGACGCGATGGCGCCGATGCAGCGGCTGAAGACACATGCAGAGGCGGCCTCGACCATCGAGCGGGTGCGCGGCGCCGACGACCCCGACGTGCTCGCCGCCCTCGCCTATCACGCCTTCGAGGGGCAGATGTTCGTCGGCGCGCGGCGGGTGATCGATTTTGCCTGGCGCGCCGGCCGCCATGCCGTGTCGGTCGCCGCCTATCACGACGCCGCAGCGCAATTCCGCATCGCACTCGAATGCCATTCCATCCCGGGCATCGACGACGAGGAAAGCCGGATCGACACCTGTCTCCTGCTGGCCGAGGCCGAACATCTGGCCGGCGACAATCTCGCCTCGATCGAGGCCAGCCGCCATGCGTTGGAGCTCGCCCGCAAACTCGGCGACTGGTCGCAAGTCGCCGCGGCCGCCATCGCCTACGAGAAAGCGCGGTGGCAGCCGGGACTAGCCTCTGACGAGGTGGCCCCCTGCCTCGAACTGGCTCTGGACCACGCCGACGAGCTGGACGACAATACGGTTGTCCGCCTCCAATATTGCCTCGGCACGGCGCTGTTGAAGCTTGGGAGGCTCGAGGACGCCTATGCTCATGGCATCCAAGCGATCGAGAAAGCGCGTGCCCTCGGCGATCCAGCCGAATTGTGTGACGCAATCGAATTTGGCGTGCATCCGGTCTTCTCCCGCCCGGGCGACCAAAGCGAACGGCTGACGCTGGTCCGCGAGGCCTATGAGGTCGCCAAGGCGCTGCAGGACGCGCCCCGCCTCGCCAATGCCATTATCTCCTATGGCTACCGCTGCGCCTGCATGGGCGACTGGGCGACCTTCCGCATACTTCTTGGCGAGCTTCGGGTCGTCGCCCGCGAGCTGGCGCAGCCGCATTTCCTCTATGTCATGCAAGGCTGGACGACCACGCTAGCCCTGTTCGAAGGCGACTTTGCCGCCGCGTCCGCCTCGGCGGTGAAGGCAAAATCGCTCGGCGAGCGCATTTCGGGCTCGGGCGCGGGCGGCATGTTCGGCACCGTCATGTTCCTGATCCAGCGCGAGCGCGGCACGCTTGGCGCCTTCGCCGAGCTGACCGAGCGGATCGGCGATGCGATGGGCGGCCGCGCCTGGAAGCCCGGCATGGCGCTGATGCTGGCCGAAGCCGGACGCCTCGACCAGGCCTCCGCCCTGCTCGACCGCATCCACCGCGAGGGCATCGCCACCATCCCCGAGGATGACATGCGCCGCCTGACGCTGGCGATGCTGGCCGAGACCTGCTGGCGCACCGGCAACGCAAGGCTCGCGCGTGCCCTCTACGAGGAACTGCTGCCCGACGCCGGCGCGGTGGTCATCAACGGTCCCGTCTTCGCCAATTTCGGCCCTGTCGACCGGCTCCTCGGCCTCGCCAAGGCGAGCTTGCGCAATGTCGACGAGGCCCATCCGTGGCTCGAGAGCGCGCTCGACCAAGCGCGCGACTGGGGCTCGATGCCGGCAATGCTGCGCGTGGCATGCGATCATGTCGAGGTCCTGCTCGCCGATGGCTCGCCGCAGGCCATCCGGCGCGCCCGCGAACTGGAAGAGGAATTTGCCGGCGAGGCCGGACCGCTCGGCATGGCATCTCTCGCGGACCGCTTTGCCGAAGCCGGCACCAAATTGCGCTCGATGGCCGCCAGCCACGGCTTCGACCAGCTCACTCCGCGCGAGGTCGAAGTGCTGCGCGAGATCGCGGGCGGCGCCAGCAACGCCGCCATCTCGCGCCACCTCCACATCTCGGTGCCCACCGTGGCCACCCATGTGCGCAACATCTTCAGCAAGATCGACTGCCGCAACCGCACCGCGGCGGCCGGCTATGCCCGCCGCATCGGGCTCGTCGCCAATGACACACCGGACCAATGACAAGGGGGAAAGAACAATGCCGCTCTACCTGATCGAACGCCAGTTCGCCGAACGTCTCGAGGTCACCCCCGAGGGGATCGCGGGGATCGAGGCGATCAATGCCGAGGCGGGTGTGGAATGGCTCCACAGCTTCCTGAGCGCCGACCAGACCAAGACCTACTGCCTCTACCAGGCGAGCGATCCCGAGGCGATCCGCAGGGCCGCGGAGGCCGCCGGCATCCCCGCCGACAAGATCGTCGAGGTCTCGCAATTCGGCCCGACGGGCTGAGGCACGCCCGCCTTCGCGCGCATGCGGTGGCTCGCTATGCGTCCCGCGCCTCGCGCAGCGCGACACGGCGAAGCTTGCCCGTGGCGGTCTTGGGCAGGCTGTCCACGAAACGGATCGAGCGCGGATATTTGTAGGGCGCGATGATCGCCTTCACATGCGCCTGCAGTTCCTCGACCAGCGCTTCGGAGGGCTCATATCCCGGCGCCAGCACGACATGCGCCTCGACCATCTGTCCGCGTTCCTCGCAGGGCGCGCCGATGACCCCGCATTCGGCCACCGCGGGATGCTCGTAGAGCGCCATCTCCACTTCGGGCCCCGCGATATTGTAGCCCGAGGAGATGATCATGTCGTCCGAGCGGGCGAGGTACCAGAAATAGCCGTCCTCGTCCTTGCGATAGGTGTCGCCGGTGACGTTCCAGCCGCCCACCACATAGTCCGCCTGCCGCGGGTCATCGAGATAGCGGCAGCCCGTCGGTCCCTTGACCGCGAGCCGGCCTGTCCCGGTTTCCAGCGACGCCCCCTCGTCGTCGAGCACGGTCGCCTCATAGCCGGGCACTGCCTTGCCGGTGGAGCCGGGGCGGATGTCCTTCCCGCTCGCCGAAATGAAGATATGCATCATCTCGGTCGCGCCGATCCCGTCGATGATCGGGATGCCCGTCGCCGCCTTCCACGCCTCCCACGTTCCCTTGGGCAGGTGCTCGCCCGCCGACACGCAGGTCGTGAGCGAGGAGATGTCGCGCCCGCCGAGTTGGCCGAGCATGGCGCGATAGGCGGTCGGCGCGGTGGCGCAGATGGTGACGCGGTGCCGCTCGATCGCGTCCAACAGCCCCTCGGGACCGGGCTTGGACGGGATCACCGCCGTGCCGCCGACACGCAGCGGGAAGAGATATTGCATGCCCAGCCCGAAGGTGAAGGCGAGCGGCGCGGTGCAGGCCCAGCGATCGTCCTTGCCCCCGCCGATGATGTGGCGTGCGAAGCTGTCGCAGCTGGCAAGCACGTCGCGGTGGAAATGCACGCAGCCCTTCGGCACCCCCGTCGTCCCCGATGTGAAGGCGATGAGCGCCGGATCGTCGCGCCCTGTGCGAACAGCGTCGAAGTCCTCGCTCAACCCCGCCAGCCGGCGCGACAATTCATCGCCCTCGGCATCGCCGTCGAAGGCAATGAACGAGCGCATCGAGGAGCAGCTGCGCGCCATCTCGTCATAGGCCTCGAGGCAGGGCGTATCCACGATCGCATGGCTGATCTGCGCCTTTTCGCAGACGGTCGCGAATTCCTTGCCGCGCAGGATCGGCATCAGCGCGACGGCGATCCCGCCCGCCTTCAAGATACCCAGCCAGCAGGCAAGGATCGTCGCCGTGTTGCGCCCCGCGAGCAGCACGCGATTGCCCGGCACGAGCCCCTGCTCGTCGACCAGCAACCGCGCCACGCGGTTCGACAACCTGTCGAGCTCGCCATAGGTCAGCGCGCCCGCATCAGAAAGAAGCGCGACATCGTCCGCCCCCCCGACCGCCAGCAATTCGACCGCCGCATTGAGCTGCTCGGGATAGCGCAGTTCGGGCAGGTCGAAGCGGAATTCGGGCTGCTCCGACGCGTTCGGCAGCCGCTCCTCGACGAAGCGATCGCGGCTCATTGCGGCACCACCGCGGTCGTCTCGATCTCGACCAGCGCGGCGGGCTCGACCAGCCGCGACACCTCGACCACCGCCATGGCGGGGAAGACCTTGCCGAGGATCTCGCGCCACGCCGCGCCGATGCCCTCGAGGCTGTCGACATAGGCGTCGCGGTCGGTGACATAGCAGGTCATGCGCACGATATGCGCCGGCGCCGCGCCGCCCTCGGCGAGGATCGCAACCGTATTCTCGAGCACCTGCCGGAACTGCCCCGCCATGTCGGCGGCGACGAACTCCTCGCGCTCGTTCCAGCCGACGACGCCCGCGGTGAAGATCATCCGCCCGCTCGCGGCAATACCGTTGGCATAGCCCTTGGGCCGCGGCCAGCCCGGCGGCTGCAGGATCTGGTTCATTGGTCTGTCCCCTCGATCGCGGCCTCTAGCCGCTCGCGCCATTCGCCCGGCCATGCCAGCGAGCGCGCCCCCTCCATCTCCATCAGCACCTGCCGATAGGTGATCGAAAAACATTCCCGTCCCGCGACCGCCGCGGTCAGCGCGAGGTCGACCGACGAATTGCCGACACGCCGCACGTGCAGCACCATGTCCAGGCGGTCGCCGAGCCGCGCGGGGCTGCCGAAGGTCGCGCGCATGTCGACGGTCGGCAGCGCCAGCCCCTGCTCGAGGTGCAATTCGCGCCGTGGCACGCCCAGCACGTCGGCGGTCCAGTCCTCGATCACCCCGTCGCACAGTTCGAACAGCGCCGGATAATATGCGATCCCCGCCGCATCGCAGGCGCCGAAGCGCACCTTGCGGGACGCCTCATACGCCATCAGCCGCGCTCCGACAGGATCGACTTGGCGATCACCAGCTTCTGCACCTCGGAAGCGCCCTCGTAGATGCGGAGCGCGCGGATATCGCGATAGAGCGCCTCGACCGCCACGCCCTTCGTCACCCCGAGCCCGCCATGAAGCTGTACCGCCTGGTCGATGATCGCCTGCGCATTTTCGGTGGCGGCGAGCTTGGCCATCGCCGCCTCGCGGCTGTTACGCCGCCCCGTGACGTCGCGCACCCAGCCCGCCCGCGCGATGAGCAGCCCCGCGCTGTCGAGCCCCAGCGCCATGTCGGCGAGCGTGGATTGCGTCACCGGACTGTCGGCCAGCGTGCCGTCACCCAGCTTGCGGCTGGTAACGCGCGCCAGCGTCTCCTCATAGGCACGCTGCGCAAAGCCGAGCGCGGCGGCCCCCACGCTGGTGCGGAAGATGTCGAGCGTCGCCATCGCTTGCTGGAAACCGCGCCCGCGCTCGCCGACCAGCGCATCGGCGGGCAAGCGCATGTCGTCGAACTTGAGCGCGCTCAGCGGATGCGGCGCGATCACCTCGATCCGTTCGCTGTCGTCGAGCCCCGGCGTGTCCGCGGGCACGAGGAAGGCCGACAGCCCCTTGGCCCCCGGTGCCTCACCGGTGCGCGCGAAGAGGACGTAATAATCCGCGATCCCGCCGTTGGAGATATAGCTCTTCGCCCCGTCGATCTTCCAGCCATCGTCAGTCTCGACCGCGCTCGTCTCGACATTGGCGACGTCCGAGCCCGAACGCGGCTCGGTCAGCGCGAAGGCGGCGATCTTCTCGCCAGCGGCCACGGCGGGCAGGATGTCGGCCTTCTGCGCATCGGTGCCGAACAGGCTGATCGTGCCCGACCCCAGCCCCTGCATGGCAAAAGCGAAATCGGCCAGCGCATCGTGCCGCGCCAGCGTCGAGCGAAGGATGGCAAGGCTGCGCACATCGAGGGTCTTGTGCACCCCGCCATGACTGGCGGGCACGCAGTAGCGCAGCCACCCGCCCTCGCCCAACTGCCGCACCAGCGTGCGGCAGGCTTCGTCCGTATCGGAATGATCGACGTCCCGCAGATTCGCGTCGCACCACGCCTCAAGCCGCGCCCCGAGGTCGCGGTGGTGGTCGTCGAAAAAGGGCCAGTCGAGATCCATGTCAGTCCCCCTTGAACTCGGGGGTGCGGCGGTCGGCGAAGGCCTCGAAGGCGCGGCGGAAATCCTTGGTCGCCATGCAGATCGCCTGCGCCTGCGCCTCCATCTCGATCGCGGTCTCGAGGCTGACGTTCCACTCAGCGGAGAGCTGCGTCTTGGTGATGCCATGGGCGAAGGTCGGGCCGTCGGCGAGGCTGCGCGCCAGCGCCTGTGCTTCTGCCAAGACCTCGCTGTCGTCGACGATGCGGTTGTGGAAGCCCCAGGCGAGCCCCTCTTCGGCGCTCATGAAGCGGCCGGTGTAGAGCAATTCGGACGCCCGCCCCTGCCCGATGATGCGCGGCAGGATCGCACAGGCGCCCATGTCGCAGCCGGCCAGCCCGACGCGGGTGAACAGGAAGGCCGTACGCGTGTCGGGGCTGGCGAGCCGCATGTCCGACGCCATCGCCACGATCGCGCCAGCACCCGCGCAAATGCCGTCCAATGCCGCGATGATCGGCTGCGGACAGCCCCGCATCGCCTTGACGAGGTCTCCCGTCATGCGAGTGAAGGCAAGGAGCCCGGGCATGTCCATTTCAGTGAGCGGGCCGATGATCTCGTGGACATCGCCGCCGCTCGAAAAATTGCCCCCCGCGCCCGCCATCACCACGGCCTTCACGGCGGGCGTGTCGCGCAAGGCGCGGAAGGTCGCGACCAGCTCGGCATAGCTGTCGAAGGTCAGCGGGTTCTTCTTCTCGGGCCGGTCGAGCGTGATCGTCGCCACACCATCGGCGAAGTCCCAGCGGAAATGGTCGGGAGCGAAAGTCTCGGGGGTCATGGTCGGTCCTCGATGGTGATGGCGGCGCCGGTGGTGTTGCAAGACGGGTCGCACAGCTCGACGACGACACGGGCGACGTCCTCGGGGCTGAGCAGCGTGCCGCCCTTGTTCTGGCGGGCGAGCTGCGCGCGCGCTTCTTCCTCGTCCATCCCGCTCTTCGCGGCGATGAGCGCGGCGGCGTTCGCGACGATGTCGGTATCGACGAAGCCCGGGCAGACGGCATTGGCGGTCAGCCGCGTGCCCGCATATTCGGCGGCCAACGCGCGCATCAACCCGACCACCCCGTGCTTGGAGGCGACATAGGGCGCGACATAGGCAAAGCCCTCCAGTCCCGCGACCGAGGCGATGGTGACGATCCGGCCTGCGTCGGCCGCCAGAAGGTCCCCGAGCGCCGCCTTGCAGCAATGGAAGGGCGCATCGAGATTGGTCGCCATGACGTTGCGCCACATGTCACTGTCGGTGCGCTTGAAAGGTGCCGAGGGCGCAATGCCTGCATTGTTGACGAGAATTTTGATCGGGCCGTTGGCAGCACGCGCCTCATCGAACGCCCGATCTATCTCCTCGGGCCGTGAAAGGTCGGCGCTGATCGCGGTGCCGCCGATCTCGCCCGCCACCTCTTCCAGCGGCCCGAGGCGTCGTCCGACGACACTGACCTTCGCCCCCTCTGCGGCCAGCGCCCGCGCGATTGCCGCGCCGATACCGGTGCCACCGCCGGTGACGATGGCATGGGCACCCGCCAGCATCATGACGCCATCTCCGCCGCGCGCTTCAAATTACGGCGCAATTGCTCATGCCCCGCGCGATAGGGTCTTGGCACCCGCACCCCGTCATAGCCGAGCTCGGCGGCGGCGCGCAGCGTCCAGTGCGGATCGGCAAGGTGCGGCCGCGCCAATGCCACGAGGTCGGCGCGCCCTGCGGCAAGGATCGAATTGGCGTGGTCGGTCTCGAAGATATTGCCCACCGCCATCGTCGTCAGCCGTGCCTCGTTGCGGATCTGGTCGGAAAAGGGCGTCTGGAACATGCGGCCATAGACTGGCTTGCAGTCGGCCCAGGTCTGCCCCGCCGACACGTCAATCAAATCCGCCCCTGCCGCGGCAAACGCCCGCCCGATCTCGACCGCCTCGTCGGGGGTCACGCCTTGATCACCCATCCAGTCATTGGCCGAGATGCGGACCGACATGGGCCGGTCCGCGGGCCAGGCCTCGCGCATCGCCGCGAACACCTCGAGCGGGAAGCGCAGCCTGTTCTCGAGGCTGCCGCCATATTCATCGGTCCGCTTGTTGTGCAGCGGCGTGATGAAGCTCGACAGCAGGTAACCGTGCGCGGCGTGCAGTTCGATCATGTCGAACCCCGCATCCACCCCGCGCCGCGTCGCCGCGACGAACTGGTCGCGCACACTGTCCATATCCGCGCGGCTCATCGGGCGCGGTACCTGGTTGTCGGGGCTCCACGGCACGTCCGACGAGGCCATGATCGGCCAGTTGCCGTCCTCGAGCGGCACGTCATAGCCCTCCCAACCGACCCTGGTCGAACCCTTGGGGCCCGAATGGCCGAGCTGGAGGCAGAATTTGGCGTCGCCATGCGCATGGGCGAAATCGACAATGCGCTTCCACGCCGCCGCCTGTTCATCGGACCAGATGCCGGGACAGCCGGGCGTGATGCGCCCCTCGGGGCTGACGCAGGTCATCTCGGTGTAGAGCAGCCCCGCCCCGCCCTTCGCGCGCTCGCCATAATGGACGAGGTGATAGTCGCCGACCATCCCCTCCTCGGCCATGTAGATCGCCATCGGCGACACCGTGATCCGGTTGGCAAGCCCCATCTCGCGCAGCCTGAATGGCGCGAACATCGGCGGCACCGCGTCACCCTCCCCGCCCGCGCGGGCGTCGAACCACTGTTCGAGCCGCGCGACGAAATCGGGATCACGCAGCCGCAAATTCTCGTGGCTCACCCGCTGCGAGCGCGTCAGCAGCGAATAGGTGAACTGGATCGGTTCGAACGCCAGATAGCGGTCCAGCGTCTCGAACCATTCGGTCGAATTGCGCGCGCTATTCTGGAGCTTGAGCACCTCGAGGTGCCGCTCGGCGCGATATTCCTCGAGCGCGTCGGCAAGCGACAGCCCCTGGCGTGCCAACACTTCGGCGAGCTTGATCGCATCCTCGAGTGCAAGCTTGGTCCCCGAGCCGATCGAGAAATGCGCCGTATGCGCCGCATCGCCGAGGAGGATGAGGTTCCTGTAATGCCACTTCTCGCAGATGATGCGCGGGAATTGCAGCCACGCCTCGGGTCCCTTTAGATGGGTCGCATTGGACAGGAGCGGCGCGCCCTCGAGCTGGTCGGCGAAAATCTCCTCGCACTTTTGGATCGCCTCGGCCTGGCTCATGCGATCGAAACCGAGCCTTTCCCACGTGTCGGGATCCATCTCGACGATGAAGGTCGAGCAATCCTCGTCGAAGCGATAGGCATGCGCCCACACCCAGCCCTCGGGCAGCTCTTCGAATGCAAAAGTGAAAGCCTCGAAGGTCCGCGGCGTGCCGAACCAGAAATATTTGTTGCGTCGGCGGTCTATATCGACGCCGAAATGCTCCTCGTAGCGGCTGCGGATGCGGCTATTCGCGCCGTCGGCGGCGATGACGAGGTCATAGCCCGGATAGTCGCCAAGATCGCTCGACGCCTCATGCTCGAAGTGAAGGTTGACGCCGAGCCCGCGCGCCCGCTCCTGCAGGATCTCGAGCAACCGCTTCCGGCCGATGCCGATGAAGCCATGTCCCGAAGAGCGGATGCACTCGCCGCGGATATGGACGTCGATATCGTCCCAATGCGCGAATTCGTCGCGGATCACCGCGCCGCTCACGGGGTCGTTGGTCATGAGGTTGTCGACCGTCTGGTCGGAGAAGACCACGCCCCAGCCGAAGGTATCGTCGGGCTTGTTGCGCTCGTAGAGGTCGATCTCGCAGGCCGCATCGCGCAGCTTCATCGAGATGGCGAAATAGAGCCCCGCGGGCCCGCCGCCCAACACTGCGATCTTCATGACGCCTCCCCTGAATGGGAAGGCGTAGAATATTCGCTTGCCGGGGGCAATCCGGCGGGCTCGGGCTCGACCGACGCCGAAAAGGGTGCAGGGCGGCCGCGCTTTGCGCGTGCCCCCCCCCCTGCACCCATGTGGAGCTGTTGGAGACCCGGCCTGCCCTAGAAGCGCAAGCCCGCCTTCAGGCCGAAGCCTTTGGTCTCGCCGACATCGGCCCAGGCGCCGTCCTCGCCGACATAGTCGCCCGCGATGGTGAGCACATCGTCGACCGCACCGTCCACAAGGTCGAACGCCTTTGCCAAAATGGTTGCGCCCTCCGCTTCTGACAAGGCAAGCGCTTCCGGACAAACCCCGTCGTTACCCTCGAATAAACCCCGTTTGGGCCGGGCTGGCAAACCTCCGACATGCCGATGGTCGGAGGCGACCCGATCTGTAGGCGGCGCACTGGCGCAGCCGCGAATGAATTGGATTGACGCTGTGCATCGAAGATGGCAGTTCGGCGCCCGATCGCAGCTGGGAGTTGCAGCCGATGGCCTCTCGAGGCCGTCCCCACTCCACAGCTTGTCAACGCGATGCGGGTGTAGCTCAATGGTAGAGCAGGAGCTTCCCAAGCTTAAGACGAGGGTTCGATTCCCTTCACCCGCTCCATTTTACCCGATTGACTGAACCCTAGGTCGCCCCCTCGGTGGCAAGGCCGGCGGCCTCGGCCTCGACGCTCGCTTCCTGTGCTTCCAGCGCGCGGCGCTCGGTCACCTGCCCGGGCGTGCCGATGGCGATTTCGACCCGGCGGTTCATGGCCTGACCTTCCTCGTCGGGCTCGCCATCGAGCATCAGGTTGGGCGCGACCGGGTTGTGCTCGCCCAGCGCGACGATGGTGATGCGGTCGGGATCGACGCCCCGCTCCTCGAGATAGTCCGCCACGACCTGTGCCCGCGCCGCGCTGGCGCGCTCGTTGGCCTCGTCCGAGCCGATCGAATCCGAATGGCCGAACAGGGTGATCGCCTCGTCGCTCGCCAGCCGTTCCTCGCCGAAGAAGGCGTCGATGGCGCGCATCGCTGCCGCATCGAGCGCGTCGCGGTCGCCGAAGCCGACGGTCAGCTCCATCGGCACCTCGATCTCTTCTTCCACCGGCACCTGCTCCTCGATGTCCTCGCGGATGATCGAGCGCAGCGGCGGGCTCTCTTCCTCGACCTCGGGCTCGGGTCCGGCCGGCGCGGGCTCGCGGCACCCCGCCAGCGCGCCGACGCCGAGAAGGACAAGGGCCAGCCGGTTGCGGGGGGTCATCACTTGCTCTCCTCATGCTCGTCGCCCGGGTCGGGCAATGCGGTGCGGTCGAGTTCCGCCTCGGGGGCTGCCGCGCCCTCGCCCTCCCCGTCCTCGCCCTCGCGGTCGGGCAGGACCTGGTCGAGCGGATGCGGCGTGCCGGGTGGCACATAAGCGACGATCGTGTCGCCGGGCCGCCCGTCGGGGCGCGAGGCGTGGGTGTAGAAGCGCAGCCTGCCATCTTCGCGCAGCACGAACAGCGGCAAATGCTCCTCGGGCAGGTGGCTACGCATCAAATTGGTGTCGAAGGTGATCGTCAGCTCGATCGGCATCAGCTTCCAGCCGCGCGCGACATGGTCGGCGACATCCTCGACGCCATGCCCCGCATCGAACAGCGAGCGCCCGCGCAAGGACGTGGGCAGCGCATGCGGGTCATCGCCCGAGGCATCGCCCAGCTGGTAGACATTGTCCGACCCGATCTCGGGCGCGAATTCGGAGCAGACGAGCGCGTTATAGGCCTCGTTGCCGGTGGTCGCGACAAGCACCTGGAACTGGTTGAAGTCCAAGTCCTCCTCGGTCGCCTCGGCAAGGATCTCGCCGTGGAAGGTGGGCAGTTTCTCGGTCCGCGCGGCGCCCAGGCGCTGCCAGCTGGTATCGGCGATCATCACGGGGACCTTGAGGTCGCGCAGCGTCTTGGCGAGCTGCAGCGAGAAGGGCGTGGTGCCGACGATGAGCACGCCATTGCTCTCGGGCCCGTTGAGGCCGAGTATCCTGGCGAGCGGCGCGGCGGTAAAGCCATGCGCGACGATGGTCGCCGCCACCACCGCGAAGGACAGGGTGATGAGCAGCATGCCGCCCGAATAGCCGAGCTCGTCGAGGCGCAGCGCGAACAGGCCCGAAATGGCGACCAGCACGATCCCGCGCGGCGCGATCCAGGCAACGAAGATGCGCTCCTTCCACGGCACCTTCGAGAAAGCGAGGCTGATGAGCACGGTCAGCGGACGCACGAGGAAAAGGAGGACCAGCAGGAACGCGGCCCAGCGCCACTGGAACTGCTGGATCATGTTCCAGTCGAGGCTCGCCGACAGGGTCACGAACACGCCCGAGACGAGGATGATCGTGATATTCTCCTTGAACGGCAAGTAGGTCCGCGCGCTCGACAGGTGCATGTTGGCGAGCGCGATGCCCATCACGGTGACCGCGAGCAGCCCCGTTTCCTGTTGGACGTAATTGGACAGGACGAAAGTGCCGATCACCGTGACGAACAGGATCGGCGCCTTCAGGAATTCGGGCACGAGGCCGCGCGGGAAGGTGAAGGCCACCGCCTTGGCCGCGCCCCAGCCGACCGCGCCCGCCGCCGCGCTGGCGATGACGAGGCCGACGATATTGTCGATGAAGCTGGTGCCCTGCTGCTGCTGCAGGAGGAATTCGTAGGTCACCACCGCCGCGAGCGCGCCGATGGGATCGTTGACGATGCCTTCCCACTTGAGGATCGCGCGCGGGCGCTGGGCAAGGTTGGTCTGGCGCAGGAGCGGGATGATCACGGTCGGGCCAGTGACGACGAGGATGCCCGCGAACAGCACGGCGACCGCAAGGCTCAGCCCCGCCACTTCGTAAAGGGCCCAGGCCCCGAGCGCCCAGCCGACGGGCACCCCGATGATAACCAGCCGCGGCACCGCGCCGCCCGTTTTCTTCAGCTCGTTGAAGCGCAGCTGCAGCCCGCCCTCGAACAGGATGATCGCGACCGCCAATGCCACCGCCGGCTCGAGCAATTCGCCGAAATCCTCGGCCGGATTGACGATGCCCGTCACCGGCCCGAGGATGATGCCCGCCACCAACATGAGGGCGATGGCCGGAAGGCCGGTGCGCCATGCGACCCACTGCGCACCGATCCCTGCCAGCCCGATCAGGGCGACCGAGATGACGATGGCATTGTCGCCAGCTGCGAGCAGGATGGGCGGAAAAGCGTCGATCATTGGACGTGGAGCGATAAAGGGACGCGAACAGTTCCACAACCGGCATGAAATATCCGGTCACCCCCGACGGTCGCTACTTCCTCGTGCGTGGGCGCCTGTGGCGCATGAGCGATCCTGCGCTCAGTCCCGAGAGGCGCGATGAGCTGGTGCGCGCGCTGATGGCGGCACGCGCGGCCAAGGGGCGGGCGATGCGGGCCGGCGATGCCGCGGCGCGCGAGGAGGCGCGGCGGGCAGTGGATGCGGCCAAGCATGCGCTCGGCGAACGCGGGGAGCCGTGGTGGGACGACGGCGCCCCCGACTATAATCGCAAGATGGCGCGCAGCACGCCTTATGCCGGCTGGGAAGCCGCGCTCGAGCCCTAGAGCCCGCCGACGGTCGGCTCGTAACCCGCCGCGCGCAGCTTGCGGGCGAGGTCCTCGGCGCAGGCGGCGGCCACTTCCTCGCCCTCGGCGCGCATCACGAAGTTGGAGCCGTAGCGGCCCTCCTTGAAGAAGGGATAGCTGCCGAGCGCCACGTCCGGATGCGCCTTCACCACCTCGCGCAGGAGGTCGGCGATCTCGCTCTCGGGCGAAAAGGCGCCGACGGTGACACTGACGAGCGGGCGCCCGCCCTCGAGCGTACCGGTCAGCCCTTCGAGCATGCCCGCGGTGATGTGCGGGATGCCCGCCATGATGAAGATGTTCTCGACCTTGATCCCGGGCGCGCCCGAGACCGGATTGTCGATAAGGTCGGCGCCTTCGGGCACCCTCGCCATGCTCATCCGCGCCGGCGTCGCTTCCTTGCCGATCGAGGCATAATAGTCGCGCAGCATCCGCTCGGCCCCGGGGTGGACGACCACCGGCACGCCGAGCGCGGCGGCAATGGCATCAACCGTAATATCGTCATGCGTCGGCCCGATCCCGCCGGTAGTAAAGAGATAGTCGTTGCGCGCCCTCAGCGCATTCACCGCCTCGACGATGGCCTCCTCGACGTCCGCGACGATCCGCGCCTCGGCGAGCCGGATGCCCTGGACGTTGAGCCACTGCGCGATTTGCGCGACATTCTTGTCCTGCGTACGACCGGAGAGGATCTCGTCGCCGATGATGACGAGGGCGGCGGTATAGGTGCGGCTCATGCCCGTCTCATGCCACGCCATGCCCCGAGCGGCTAGAAGGGTTTTGGGCTATTCGCCCTTCGCCGCGGCTTTCCAGCGCGCCATCTGCTCGTCGGTCCAGAAGGTCCGCGCATCGTAAAATCCCTCGAAGGCGGGGATGTCGGGATCGAGCCCCACCCAGTCCATCTTCGCACTGGCGTGGATATGGCAGTCGGGTCGCACCGTGCGATCCCCCAGCACCCCTGCCCGCACGAAATGGATCTTTTCGCGGGTGTGGTGATAGTGGCCCGAGACCGCGACATGGCAGTGCTTGCAGCGCAGGATCCACTGGTCCTTGCCGCTTTCGGACCCCGTCACCACCGTCTCGACCGGCCCGGTAATCGCCACCCTTCCCGCCTCGTAGAGACAGTTCAGTCCGAAGGCCGACCCGCTCTCGCGCTGGCAATAGCTGCAGTGGCAGGCATGGGTGATGATCGGCGCGCCCGTGACCTCCACCTCGACCTTGCCGCAGGCGCACCGCCCGCGCCGCTTCGCTTCCGTTGTCATAGGTCCTTCGCTCCCCTCGCATTTCGCGGCCGATGCGCTTATATCGCCCCCCATGACCGAATATATCAAGGTAGGTCCCGAGGACCGCGTCGAGCCCAAGTCGGGCGTCATCAAGCTGCATGGCGAGGCCGGCTTCGAGGGCATGCGCAAGGCCGGCCGCCTCGCCGCCTCGATCCTCGATGCGCTGGCCGACCATGTCGTGCCGGGCGTCACCACGGGCGAGATCGACCGCATCGTCTTCGACATGACGCTGGCGGGCGGCGGCGTTCCCGCCACCCTCGGCTATCGCGGCTATACCAAGAGCTGCTGCACGTCGATCAACCATGTCGTCTGCCACGGCATCCCGGGCGACAAGGTCCTGAAGGACGGCGACATCGTCAACATCGACGTCACCCCGATCCTCGACGGCTGGCACGGCGATACCAGCCGCATGTATTTCGTCGGCGAGCCCAATGTGAAGGCCAAGAAGCTGGTCGAGGTCACCTACGAGTGCCTCATGCTCGGGCTCGAGCAGGCGCGCCCCGGCAACCGCCTCGGCGACATCAGCCACGCCATCCAGAGCCATGCCGAGAAGCATCGTTATGGCATCGTCCGCGACTTCTGTGGCCACGGCCTCGGCCGCCTCTTCCATGACAGCCCCGAAGTGGTGCACGCCGGCCGCGCGGGCACCGGCCCCGAGCTTCGCCCCGGCATGTTCTTCACCGTGGAGCCGATGATCAACATCGGCCGCGCCGACGTGAAGATCCTCGGCGATGGCTGGACCGCGGTGACCCGCGACCGCTCGCTCTCGGCGCAGTTCGAACATTCGATCGGCATCACCGAGGACGGCATCGAAATCTTTACGGAGAGCCCCAAAGGGTTGCATAAGCCGCCTTACTGACGACTTCTCGGGGGACCGACGTGAAAAAGATCGAGACCATCATCAAGCCCTTCAAGCTCGACGATGTGAAGGACGCACTCTCCGATGTCGGCGTGTCGGGCCTCACCGTCACCGAAGTGAAGGGCTTCGGCCGCCAGAAGGGCCATACCGAGCTCTATCGCGGCGCCGAATATGTCGTCGACTTCCTGCCCAAGCTGAAGGTGGAGGTCGTCGTCACCGACGACCAGCTCGACCGCGTCATCGAGGCGATCGAGAATGCCGCGCGCACCGGCCGCATCGGCGATGGCAAGATTTTCGTGTCCAACATCGAACAGGCGGTCCGCATCCGCACCGGCGACCGCGACGCCGACGCGCTCTAGGATCGCGCCTCCCGTGTCCACCACCGAGCGCGACCCCCGCCTCTCCTCCATGCCGCCCGAGGAGCTGCGCCGCATCATGCGCGCATTGGGCTATCGCACCCAGTCCGACCTCGCCAACGCCATCGGCGTCTCGCGCTCCTCGGTCAGCCTCTGGCTCGACGGCAAGGTGGGCGTCCCGCGCCCCGTCGCCATGCTCCTGCGCATGCTCCACGGTGCCCAGCGCCGCGCCTATTAGGCCGCTTCTTCGCTCCTGTTGAATTGTTCACCGCACGGCTGATCGCGCTTGTCGGAACCTGCTCCCCTGCCCGATCATAAGGGCCAGTGACCGGGCGGGTACGACTCGCCCCCATCGTGCATCCAACGGAGACATCCTGACATGAGCAGCGCCAAGGACATCCTCGCTCGCATCGAGGACGAAGAAATCGATTATGTGGAGCTCCGCTTCACCGACCCCAAGGGCAAGTGGCAGCACCTCTCGATGGTCGCCTCGGCGCTCGACGAGGACCAGCTCGAGGACGGCTTCATGTTCGACGGCAGCTCGATCCAGGGCTGGAAGGCGATCAACGAAAGCGACATGATCCTCAAGCCCGACTTCGATGCGGTCTATGTCGATCCCTTCATGGCCACCTCGACGCTGGTCATCTTCTGCAACATCGTCGATCCGGGTTCGGGCGAACTCTACGCCCGCGATCCGCGCTCGACCGCCACGCGCGCCGAAAACTATCTCAAGTCGACCGGTATCGGCGACACGCTCTACGTCGGCCCCGAAGCCGAATTCTTCATGTTCGACGACGTGCGCTTCCATGACGGCTATGCCGGCAACGGCTACCAGCTCGACGACGTCGAACTGCCGACCAACTCGGCCACCGAATACGAGCAGGGCAACATGGCCCACCGTCCGCGCGAAAAGGGCGGCTACTTCCCCGTCGCGCCGGTCGACAGCGCCTCGGACATCCGCTCGGAAATGGTCTCGACCATGCTCGAGATGGGCCTGCCCTGCGACAAGCATCACCATGAAGTCGCGCCCGCGCAGCACGAGCTCGGCCTGACCTACGGCCATCTCGTCGAAACTGCCGACCGCATGCAGCTCTACAAATATGTCGTGCACATGGTCGCCCACGCCTACGGCAAGTCGGCCACTTTCATGCCCAAGCCCATCGCCAAGGACAACGGTTCGGGCATGCACGTGCACATGTCGATCTGGAAGGACGGCAAGCCGCTGTTCGCGGGCGACGGCTATGCCGGCCTCTCGGAAACCGCGCTCTTCTTCATCGGCGGTGTCATCAAGCACGCCCGCGCGCTCAACGCTTTCACCAACCCGACGACCAACAGCTACAAGCGACTCGTGCCGGGCTTCGAAGCCCCCGTGCTGCTGGCCTATTCGTCGCGCAACCGCTCGGCCTCGTGCCGCATCCCCTACGGGACCGGCGAGAAGTCGAAGCGCGTCGAGTTCCGCTTCCCCGATGCGATGGCCAACCCCTATCTCGCCTATGCGGCGCTGATGATGGCCGGCCTCGACGGTATCGAGAACCGCATCCATCCGGGCGAGGCGATGGACAAGAACCTCTACGACCTGCCGCCCGCAGAACTCGTCGACGTTCCCACCGTCTGCGGCTCGCTTCGCGAAGCGCTCATCGCGCTCGACCAGGACCGCGCCTTCCTGACCAAGGGCGACGTGTTCACCGACGACCAGATCGATGCCTATATGGATCTCAAGTGGGACGAGGTCATGCGCTGGGAAACCACGCCCTCGGCGGTCGAATTCGACATGTATTACAGCGCCTGAGCCAGCCGCTCTTCGCTGCAAAGGGATCGGGGTCCGCGCCAGTCGCGGGCCCCTTTTCTTTCCCGTTAAACGTCGCCTGTTAACCAGTGGTCATAAGAGGCCCGTAACTAATTTCGATTAACCCTGCCGGGCACATTGGAGAGAGTGTGATGGCAGAAGAAGTCCCGATGAAGCACTTCCGCGACCGGCTCCGGCTCGCGCCCGTGGGCAGCGAGGCCGATACGCCGCTGCTGCGCCCGAACCACGCCAAGCGCCACACCACGCGGGAGGACGACCTCCTCTCCATCTCCATCCCGCGCCACGAGACGCGCTGGAAGAACATGCGCGAGGACGAGCGCCATCGCCTCAAGTCCGAACAGGCCATCGTTACCACGACCGACGGCATCCGCCATGTCGTCGATCTCATCAACCTGTCGGGCGGCGGCGCGATGGTGGCCTTCGACTATATTCCCGAGCATCTCGAGCCGCTGCTGCTCGACCTTGGCGACGGCGGCGAGATCGAGGCCGCGGTGCGCTGGGTCAAGGAGGGGCGCATCGGCATGCAGTTCGCCAGCGAGACGCAGATCGGCTGCGATGCCGCGACCCGCGACAACCTCCTCCTTGAGACCATCCGCAAGAGCTTTCCGACCGCCAATATCGACGGCATGACCTACACTCCCTCGCCCTTCCAGCAGAAGGATGGCGAGGAGGGCGAGACCGAGCGCATGCCCCGCGCGGCTCGGCGCCACCCGCTGATCTGGTCGGGCCATGTCCATTACGACCATGACACCCATCCCGTGCGCCTGCGCAACATCTCGGAAAGCGGTGCGCTGATCGAGAGCCGCACCGTTTTCCCGCGCGGCGTCGGCCTCCTCCTCGACCTCGATGCGGCGGGCACCATCTTCGCCCATGTCAGCTGGTCGCGCGGCGGCCAGGCGGGCCTGTGCTTCGAAGAACCCTTCAACGTCACCAAGCTGGCCGAGAGCAAGCCGCAGCTCGCCTCGGGCTGGGAGAGCCCCGCCTATCTCAAGAAGCATGACGAGCGCGCCCGCCGCGACGACCAGGACAGCCCCTGGGCCAGTCACTGGAACGCCCCCAGCGTCGAGGCGCTGCGCGAAGAGCTCGAAGGCTATATGAAATATTGAGGCCGGGGGGAGCGCGGCTCCCCTCGCCTAATAATCCTTGCTGAAGCGCGCGTTGGCGCCGGCCCGTCCGGTGCTGTCGATCGCCGCCAGCAAGGCCAGCCAGCGGGTGATCTGGAACTCGGCCTGCGTCGCCGTATAGCCCTGCCCGTCGGTGATCACTTCGACATAGAGGCGGCGGGTGATGTACTTGCCCGCGCCGATCGCGGTCTGCTGCCCCGTCGTCACGTCGGCCGGCAGGATGCGGAGGCGATCGAGCCCGATGGCCGAGCGCACCGCGTTGATCGGGTCGAGCCCGCCCCCGCCGCCGCCCTGCAGGCTGGCGACCGCCGCGCCGAGCTGGACCAGTTCGGCCGCCGACAGGTTGGCCGCCGAGGTGCCGAACAGGAGACGCGACAGGATCTCGTCCTGGTCGGCCACGCCCGCGCTCGAGAACTGGATGCTCGGGTTGAGCGCATTGCCGGTGACGCGAACCTCGGCGTCCATCCCCGCGCCATCGGCCACCGCGACGACCTCGATGGTCGGGTTGGGCGGATATTGGCCGGTGAAGTCGAGATCGCCGCGCTCGACGCGGAAGCGCCGTCCCGCGAAGCTGTACTCGCCCGACTGCAGGTCGGCCGAGCCGCGGATGCGCGGTTCGAGCACGCTGCCGCCGATATTGACGTCGGTGGTCCAGCGCGAATCCAGCCCCAGCCCCTTCACGATCAGCGGTCCGCCCGCGACATCGACGTCGAGCCGCCACGGCGCGATCCGCTCGACCTCGATGATCTCGTCGGGATCGGTCCCGCGTTCGATAACCTCGAGGCTCGGCACCGCCGCGACGCGGCCCGCCTGCCCGAGCTGGAAGCGGCCCTCGTCTAGCGTCAGGTCGCCGGTGATGATGCCGCCATTGCCGGTGTCCGAGCGCACCCGCATCGGCCCCGAGACCGCCGCGCCGATATCGTCCCGGTTGAGGAGCCAGGCCTGGCTGGCGCGGATGCCGACGTCGATCCCCACCCCGCCCGGCAGGAAGACGAAGTCGCCCGTCCCCGTCACGCTGCCGCCCTCGCGCGTCTGCCCGCTCATCTGGTCGATGATCAGGCGCGACCCGCGGAACCGGCCATAGACGTCCATGTCGGTAATCTCGGTGCCGGTGACGGGGCTCTCGAGCTTGGCACCGGTCAGGCGCAGCGCCCCCGTGACACGCGGACGCAGGAGCGAGCCGCGCGCATCGAGCGCGACGCTCAATGGCCCTGTCAGGTCGAACAGCTCGATATTGGACAGGCGCCACAGCGTGCCTGCGGGCCCGTCGAAACGGAATTGCGCCAGCATCGGCGCGCGCTGGATGGCGCTGAACAGCGAGCCCTCGGGCAGCGGCGAGAAGCCGAGCTGGGCGCGGCCGATGCTCTCGCCCTCGCTCTCCATGACGATGCGCGCGCCCGCGACATCGCCCGAGACCTTGGCGTTGATCGCCATGTCGATCGGTCGCGAGGCGAGTAGCAGGCCAGCGCGTGACAGGTTGCGCACCTGCATGCTGGCGGCGCCATTGCGCGTGGCGGGATCGTAACTCGCCGTGCCGCTCAGCGTGCCCGACAGCCCGAGCTCGGGTACGAACAGGTCGACGAGGCGCAGCGGCATGCCGGTCAGCGCGACATCGATCGGCCCGCCATCGGTCAGCCCCGACACGCGCGCGCGGCCCGTGCCGTAGCGCAGGTCGACATCGCCCAGCACCCACTGGCCGTCGATCATCTCGAAGCGTGCCGGCTGGACCAGCGCGAGGCGGCGCCCGTCGAGGCTGCCCGAGCCCGACAGGATAATCGACTGGCCGGGATCCTGGATGACCTCCATGTCGATCTGCGCCGCCAGCTCGAAACTGAAGTCCGAGCGCCCGCGCCCGACGAGGGAGGCATTGATATTGCCCTTGCCATTCTCGAGCCGTCCCTCGCCTGTCACCGTCTCGAAATCGAGGCCGGCGATGGTGGCGCGATTGAGCGCGAAGTCGAAATCGGAGCTCAGCCCCGCCTCGGTCAGGAGGATGACGCCATCGAGCGTGCCCGAGCGCGCGGCGATGGCGGGCGGGCCTGGGAAGGCGGCATTGTCGAAGGCAAGGTCCATCCCGATCCGCTGCGCCGACACGCCCTCGGGCGTGCCCTCGGGAACCGAGAAGGACAGCGTGCCCTCGATCTCGCCGCCCGACAAAGCGAGGTCGCCCGCAAAGCCGCCGGGCACGATATCGAGGCGGCCCGAGCCCGAGGAGCCCGCGACCGTGAGGTCGGCGACGTCGATCGCCGCCTGCCCGTCATCGGCAGGCAGGAGGATGTCGCCCTCGCTGGTGAACGGCCCGAAGCGGCTCATCCCCTCGGCGTCATAGGCAAAGCCCGCCGCATTGGGATCGAGGTTGACCGTGACATCCGCGAGGCCGAGCGCGGCATTGGGGCTCTCGAGGAAGAGGCTGACGCTGGGGCGGCTGATCACACCATCGACCGTGACCGACAGCGGGCCATAGCCCTCGTGCACGCCCTCGCCCTCGAAATAGAAGGTGCCGTCGTTGCGGCGCATGCCCGAGCCCGACAGCTCGAGCAGCGGCGAGCTGAGCGTCGTGTCGGCAAAGCGGATGACCCCGTCGGCACCGCGCGCGAGCCGCGTCTCGATCACCGGATTGCCGCCGAGCAGCCCTTCGAAGAAGCTGTTGTCGAGGCGCGTCACCCGCGCCGTCGCGCGCCCGTCGAGCTGGAGCCCGCCGCCCCCCGGGCGCAGCGCCAGCTCGGTATCGACATCGACGAGGCCGAGGCCCGGGATGAGATACTGGCTGAGCGTCGCATCGAGATCGAAGTCGATCGCGCCCGTATCGAAATCCATGTCGAGATTGCCGGTGCCGCTGGTCTTGTCGGTGCGGAACCGCAATCCCTCGCTGCGCAGCCCGTCCTCGCTGATCACCAGCATCGTCTGGAGCCGCAGCCGCCTCAATATCTGCTCGAATTCGAGGCCGAGGCCGACCACGCGGCCCGCACTGGCGGTGAGCGGCACGCGCCGCGGTGCGGGCGACCAGCGCCCGCTACCCTCGGCGGCGAGGTCATAGAGGGTGATCGCATCGACCTTCAGCTCGGGGCTGGTCAGGCGATAGTCGTAGTCGAAAGTGGAGAAGGCGCCGTCGAGGCTGGCGACCAGCCGCAGCCGCGCCCCGCCGAGCTGTTCGAACAGCGCTTCGGGACGGCGCAGGTCGACGCCAAGGTCGAGCCCCTCGAACCGGCTGTCGGTAAGGTGCACCCCGCCATCGGCGACCAGCCGGACCGCCTCCGACGTCAGCATCGCCTCGCCGTCGACGAGCCCGTCCTCGAAGGTGAAGCGGCTGTCGACCGCCACCCCGCCCTCGACCAGATTGGCGAGCGTGCCCTCGACCATCCCGCTCGGATCGAAGCGGCCGTCCACCTCATAAGTCCCGTCGGTGAGGCGGACCGCAAGATCGATCGCGTCGACCTCGCCGATCTGTCCGCGCGCCTGCCCTTCCCAGTTGGTCCACGTCCCCTTGCCGGCGATCCTGAGCGCGATCGCTTCCTCGAGACCGGCCAGTTCGGGGATGAGCCCGTCGGCGGGAGCATCCACCGCAAGCGACAGTTCGAAACGGTCGTTGTCGGGTTCGGCATCCATGTTGAGCGCGACCGTGTCGCCGCCCTCCAGCTCGGCATCGAGCCGCACCAGCGCGCGGCCCGACCGGATGGTGACCTCGCCGGACGCGCTGCCCTGCCGCGCAGTGCCGCTGACCTCTTCGGCGACGACCAGCTGCTCGATGGCGAAATCGCCGATATGGATGTCGAAGTCGGGCAGGATCGGCTTGTCGGGATCGGGGTCGACGGGGCACAGTGCGGGCAGCCGCTCGAGCGTCACACGCTCGGCGTGGAGCCGGTCGATGTGGAGGCTGTTGTAGAGCCATGCGAGCGGCGCCCAGTCCACCTCCGCCGAGGAAATGGTGATGAAGCCGCCTTCCGGATCGCGCAACTCCACGTTGCGCAACACCATGTCGTCATAGATCGACCCCTCGATCCGCCCGATGTGAATCTCGAGGCAATCCTCGCGCTCCATCGCGGCGATGCGGTCGGCGATGAAGCGGTGACCGATGGCGCTGTCGAGCACGAGCAGCCCGATCGCCGCCAGCCCGACAAGGATGAGCAGCAGCGTCAGCAATTCCTTGCCGAAGCGCCGTGCCGCGCGGCGCGGCAGGCTGCGCTTCTTGGCGCCCCCCGTTTCCGCCTCCGCCATCAGAAGGCCTGCCCCAGCCCGACGACCACCGCGATGCGGCTATCGCCTTCCTGCGGGTTCAAGGGCGTGCCGACGTCGAGGCGGATCGGCCCGAAATTGCTGTGGTAGCGAACGCCGATACCGGTGCCGAACTGCCAGTCGCGCTTGCCGGGCCAGGCATCGGCGCTGACCCGTCCGCCATCGAAGAAGGGCACGACCGCGAACGGCCCCCAGACGCGCACGCGCGCCTCCAAGGCGAATTCGCTGACCGAGCGCCCGCCGAGCGGATCGCCGAAGGCATCGCGCGGCCCGAGCGCCTGGTAGCCATAGCCGCGCACCGAGCCGCCGCCGCCCGCATACCAGCGCCGCGTCGGCGCGACCGCATCGCGGGTGGTGCCGGTGATCGTCCCGAAGCGCGCCTTGGCGGCGCCCACCACCTTCTCGCCGAAGGGGTGGTAATAGGTGCCCTCGATGGCGGCGCGCTGGTAGAAGTCGCCGCCCTCGTTCAAGTTGAATTCGGGGCTGAAGAAACCGCCGACGGTCCAGCCGTCGGTAGGGTCGAGCAGGTCGTTCGACTGGTCGATCTTGGCCGTCAGCGGCAGCGCGCCGATATAGAAGGCGCGGCGCCGCTCGAGCGCCAGCTCCTCGTCGACGTCGAGCTCGCTCGAGGCGATGAGCTCGACGCCCACCCCCCAGGTGAATTCCTTCTGCCACAGGAAGTCGGAGACGCGCTCGATACGCGCCGAGACCTGCGCGAGATCCGCCTCATAGGCATCGCGGCGGATGGTGCTGGCAAGCGCCTGGAAAGACAGTTGCTGGTCGCGGCGCAGCCAGTTGGAGCGTATGAGCGTGACCGCGGCGAGCTGCTCCTGCGTCCCCAGCACCCCGTCGAGCGTCAGCGCGCCCTCGGGGTTCCAGAAATTGCGATGCTGCCACTGCCCCTCGAGGCGGAAGCCCTCGCCGGTGCCGTAACCGACCTCGCCCGAGATGGTGCGCATCTTGGCGGGCTGGAGCGCGACCGCGATATCGACCACGCTGCCGTCGGCATTGGGCTCGGGCTCGATGACGACCGACGAGACGAGCCCCGTCGAGATGAGCGCGCGGCGCAGGTCGACGATCTCGGCCTGGTCATAGACCTCGCCCGGCTCGAACCGCGCCAGCCGCGCGACATGCCTGGCAGGGAACGGGGGCTCGCCCTCCATGAGAATCTCGCCATAGACCGCGATCGGCCCCGGGCTGACCGGTTGGACCAGCGTGGCGGTGGCACTGTCATAATCGACGATCACCTGCCGCTCGCCCAGTTCCGCCTGCGGATAGCCGTTCCTCCCCAGCTGCTCGGTCAGCTTGGCGGTGCCGGTGATGACCTCGGCGGCGAGCACGGGGTCGCCCTCTTCCACCCCATAGGCCTCGCGCAATTCGGGCTCGGCCACGCCGGTGGCCTCGAGACCCGGCAACAGGACCTCGGTAAAGATGAATTGCTCGCCCGGTTCGACAATGAAGCGGACGAGCAGTTCCTCGACCTGCGGGACATATTCGAGATCGATCTCGGCGGCGTAGTAACCGCGCGATTCAAGCAACTGCTCGAGCAGCAGCACGTCGGTCTTGGCGCGGCGGTCGATCTGGGCGGCATTGTCGGCCTCGCCGTCCCCCGCCTCGAGCACCGACAGCGCATCGAAATCGTCCTCGATGGCATCAGCCGACGCCTCGGGCAGCCCGACCAGCTCCCACGCATAATCGCGGTGATCGCCCTCGAACAATTGCATCTCGCCCACCTCGACCTCTTCGCCATCGATCAGGTCGGCGAGCGGTTCGAACAGCGGGTCTTCTTCCTCGCCGGTCACTTCGGGCCAAGGGAGGTCGAGCCCCGGCAGGGGATCGAGCGGCGCCTCGACATCGACATCGAGCGGGGCAGGCTGGGGAGTTTCAGGCTGCGCGGGGTCGCCGGACACAGGGGTGGGTTCGGGCACGGCTTGTTGTGCCCAGGCGGGCGACAAGCCCGTCCCGCACATCAGGAGGGCTGCTACGCCGCGACCCGCGATCCCTTTCATGGGGCGGAGCCTAACCGCGATTCGCCCGCATTCCCAGCAATTTCGTTACAGTCCCGATCCGGCCATCGCGGGAGGGCCGTCGGGGGCGCTTTCCTAGTGGACCGTGCCCTCGACCTCGCGGGTCTCGAGATGGCCGACCAGCCGCTCGATCTGGCGCCAGTGGCAGAAGCGCAGGACATTGTCGCTGGCCCGTGCCGCGTTGGCGCGGGCACGCGCTTCCTCGCCCGCACGCGGGCCGAAATGATCGAGGAGGAGGGTGGCGTCCGCGAACATGTCGCGGTCGGCAATGAACAGCGGGACCATGTGGCAAGGCCTTAAAGCGAAATGGTGAATGTTCCGGCCAAGGAACAAGGTTAACGCCGCGCTTTTCCGCAGCTACCCCAACCGCCGCGCGGTCCACAGCACCCGCCCGACGAGGTCGATCTCCTCGAGCGCACAGCCCGGGAAATCGATATAGGCGGGATTGTCCGACTGGATCGTCACGCTGCGCCCCATCGGGTGGAGCGCGAGCCGCTTGACCATCAGCGCATCTTCCTTCCGGAGGACATAGATGCCGTCACGCAGCCGCTCGGCGCCGTCGGACCGGTCGATCAATATCTCGTCGCCTGCCGCCAGCGTCGGCGCCATCGAATCGCCCTCGACCTTGATGACCGCCAAATCCTCGGGCCGTGCGGCGGTGAGGTCGCGCAGCCAGCCGCGGTCGAAGCCGAAATGCGCCCCGCCGGCGCGCTCCTCGTTCAGCGACCCTGCCCCCGCTGCAGCGCGGATCGGCAGCCGCGGGACGCGCACCAGCGTGCCCGTACCGCCCGCATGACGCGGCGGCGCGCCGAGCTCGGATTCGTCCACATCGAAGAAGGCGGCGATGGCCGCGCGGTCGCGCTCGGCCAGGTCGCGCGGGGTGCCGCGGCGCAGATATTGCTGGATGTAGGCGGGGTTGCGCCCGACCAGCCGCGACAGGGTGGCATAGTCCACCCGCTGCGTCCGACAGAGTTCCTCCAGCCTTGCACGCGGATCGTTCATGGTCCGCCCTACATACAGATAGGCTTTTTCCTAGACAAGTAGGAAACGGATTGGAACAACAGCCCGGTGCCGAGTCGCGAGCGAGATATGGGGTAACACCGTGCATCTACTTCGAGACGTTGAACAATATTTGAGGGCGAGCAATGTGGCGGCGGCGCGATTCGGGCGGGACGTGGTTGGGGATCCACGCTTCGTTTTCGACCTGCGCCGCGGGCGCGAGCCGCGGCCGCGCACCATCGCGCGGGTCCGCGACTATATGGAGCAGGCGCGATGATGCGTCCGCCGCTGTCGAGCGCGGCCACCAGCCTGCTGCGCGCCGTGATCAACCGCACGGGCCTGCCACGCGATAGGATTTTGCTAAGGGAATTCCGCTCAGTCGATTGGCATTCGCTCACCTACCAGGGCGAGCGGCACTGCATCTCGCTACGCCTGCCACCACCGCACGCTGCCGAAACGGCCCGCGCGCTGACCGACGGGCTCGAGGATGCCGAGTTCGAGATCGGGGGCCATCTCGTCGCCGACATCGCGCTCGCCTGCCCGCCGATCCACGGCGAGGACGGGTCGATCGGGATCGAGATCGAGGCGCTGACGCTGGCCGAGGCATGATGGCCCGCCCGCCGTGGCGAGCGCGGCCCGCGCTTCCTCAGGCGCTGCGGCGCTGATCGGCGGCGTCACATTCGTCCGCGGCCACCGCGACATTGATCTGGCGGCGGCGCTGCGGGCTCTTCTGCATCAGCGGCGATGCCGGGACTTCCTCGAGGGTGGCGGCGGCAGCGGGCGCACTGGCGGGACGCGGCGCCATCACCGGTGCCGGCGCTGGCGCCGGCGGGACATCGGCAACGGCGACCCGAACGGGGGCCGGCTGCGGCGCTGCTGCGGCCGGTTGCGGTGCCGCTTCCGCAGCAGTGGCGGCAGCAGCGGCCTGTTCGAACGCCGCGGCGGGCGCCTCGCCGTCGCGGCGGGTAACGCGTACCGCGCCCAGCAGCCCCGCCTCGTAACGCGTCGGCTCCTTGGGTTCGAGGAAGCGCAGCAGGAAATAGGCACCCACGCTCGCGCCGATTCCGGCAATGACGCCGGCAACGCCGACCGGCGCAGTCGACAACGGGCCGAGGACCGCGGTGAGGACGATGGGCACGCAATAGCCGATGCACAGCCCGAAGAAGGCAGCGATGGCGAGGTCGGCGACGGAACGCAGGCGAAGAATCTCAAACATGCGGGCGCTTTAACCGGACAAAGGTGAATTGTCTCTTACGCTTTTGCCCGGCCGTAAAATTTTTCGCCTGCCCAAGGGCTTAACCGGCGACCGCCTCGGCAATGGCCTCGCAAAAGGCGGGGACGTCGTCGGGATTGCGGCTCGTGATGAGGTGCCCGTCGACACAGGCAGCCTTGTCGACGAGCTTGCCGCCCGCGTTGCGCAGGTCGGTGCGGATCGAGGGCCAGCTCGTCACCGTCCGCCCCTTCACCACGTCGGCCTCGACCAGCAGCCACGGTCCATGACAGATGGCGGCGAGCGGCTTTTCCGCCTCGTCGAACGCCTTGATGAGCTTGATCGCCTCCTCGTTGGTGCGCAGCTGGTCGGGGTTGATCACCCCGCCGGGCAGCACCAGCGCATCATAATCCTCGACCTTCGCTTCCTCGATCAGCATGTCGGGCTGGACCCAGATGGTCGGCTCGTCCTTCACCCGCCCGCGGAAGGGATTGCGGTCGGGCGAGGCGATGCTGATCTCGGCGCCTGCCGCCCCGAGCCGGTCGCGCGGCCCCGTCAGTTCGAGCTCCTCGAAGCCCTCGGTTGCCATGATCAGCACCTTCTTGCCCGATAGATCCTGCATTTTTCACTCCTGCCTGTTTGGAACCGCGAACGCTGCGGCGCGCTTGTCGTTTCCGTTAGTGAAGGATGAAGCGTGCGCCAACTGCGGCATTCCAGCGACGAGGAACCGGGCTATGCGCGCATCCGACGCGGCAAGGGGTGGAGCTATCATCGCCCCGACGGCACGCGGATCAAGGATTTGCGCACCATCGAGCGGCTCAACACCCTCGCCGTGCCACCCGCCTATCGCGACGTCTGGTACTGCCGCGACGCCAATGGCCATGTCCAGGCCACCGGCTATGACGAGAAGGGGCGCAAGCAATATCGCTATCATGACGGTTTCCGCGCGCTCGCCGAAGCCGAGAAATTCGCCCGCCTCGAACTGTTCGGCCGCCGCCTGCCGCGCATCCGCAAGCGCGTCGAGAAAGCACTGCGCAAGCGCAAGCTTGGCCGCGAGACGGTCATCGCTGCCATCGTCCGCCTGATCGACGAGAACCATTTGCGCGTCGGCAACCGCCAATATGCGCGCTCGAACAAGAGCTATGGCGCCACCACGCTCACCGCGGGCCATGTCGAGAAATTGAAGACCCGCCTCAAGCTCAGCTACCGCGCCAAGCATGGCGTCGAGCGCGACATCACCATCACCGACCCCGCCCTCGTGCGCATCGTCGGCGAATGTCACGAGCTGCCGGGCCAGCACCTGTTCCAATATGTCGGCGAGGACGGCAGGCCGCGGCAGGTGGATTCGAACGACGTCAACGACTTCCTTCGCACCACTGCCCGTGCCGACATCACCGCCAAGCATTTCCGCACCTGGGGCGCGAGCGCGATGGCGATGGAGGAGCTGGTGACAGCGATGACCGAGGACAAGCCGCCCACCCTCAAGCGCATCGTCGAACCCGTCGCCGAAGCGCTCGCCAACACCCCCGCCGTCACGCGATCCTCCTACATCCACCCCGCCATCCTCGAGGCGGTGAAGGAGCATCCCGGGGACCCCTTGCGCGGGATCCGCCGTCCGCGCCGCGCCCGCCGCCGTATGAGTCGCGAGGAGACGCTGCTCCTTGCGTTTCTCGAGGCACAGGGCCCGCCGCCCGGCTGGCAGCGCCGCCTCGCGCGCCGCTTCCTGCGCCGCTGAGGTTGCAACTCGGCGCCACCATCTCCACACAAGGGCGCAATGACCCAGACTACCGACAACCCCATCGATCGCGCCGCCGACCTCATCAGCGAGGACCAGGCCGTCCTCGACGAAACCGTCCAGAGCCTCGAGGAGCCCGTACTCTCGACCATCGACTGGCTCGGCACCTATTGGGAGGAGCTGCTGATCGGCAGCGCGGTCGCGCTCGGCCTTGCCGGCCTTCTCCTCATCCTGCGCTCGATCGGGCGGCGCTACCGCAGGTCGACCAAGGACCGCACCAGCTGGAAGGGCATCATCGCGGGCGTCCTCGCCAAGACCACCCTCACCTTCATGCTGGTCACCAGTTTCTACATCGTCGTCAGCCACACCGAGATCCCGAGCAACCTCGAGCGGATCTTCGAGATCGCCTTTATCGTCTCGGCCACGCTGCAGGGCGCGATCTGGGCGCGCGAGCTGATCATCGGCGTCATCAAGTCCAAGGCCGCGACCGAGGAGGACGACCCCGACAGCACCCTTGGCAATGCGCTCAACATCATCCGCGTGCTGGTCAATGTCGCGGTCTTCGCCATCGCCGTCATCGTCATCCTCGACAACCTCGGGGTCGATGTCACCACGCTGGTCGCCGGTCTCGGTATCGGCGGTATCGCCATCGGTCTTGCCGCGCAGGGCATCTTCTCGGATCTCTTCGCCGCACTCGCCATCGTCTTCGACCGGCCGTTCCGCCGCGGCGACACGATCAACTATGGCGGCGCCGCCGGCACCTTCGGCACGGTCGAGAAGATCGGCCTCAAGACCACCCGCCTGCGCGCGCCCTCGGGCGAGCTGGTCGTGATCGGCAACACGCAGCTGCTCGAGCAGGAAGTGAAGAATATCGCGCTGGCCGAGCGCCGCCGCGTCGAAATCCCCTTCGGCGTCATCTACCAGACCCCGCCCGAGCTGCTTGCCCGCATGAAGGCGCTCGTGGAGAGCACCATCGCCGACCATGAGGACATCCAGCCGGTGCGAACCATCTGCACGGGCTTCGGGGCCTCCTCGATCGACTTCCTCTTCATCTACGACCACTACACCGACGATTACGAGGAAGTGGTCGGCACCAAGAGCCTTGTGCTCATCGCCATCACGCGCCTGTTCGCCGAGCAGGGCATCGAATTCGCCTATCCGACCCAGACCACCTTCACCTCGGCGCCCGACGGCACGATGATCATGCCCTATCCGGAGGCCGGTTTCCGCCTGATCGAAGAAGAAGCGCCCCAGCGCGGTTCCACGCCGCTGCCGCCGATCACCAGCGTGAAGAAGGCGCCCGGCAGCGGGTCTAGCGGCGAAGCGCCGGGGGCGAGCGACACGGGTGGCGGCGGCGAGGAAGGCTGAAGCGCGGCGGCGCGGCCCCCGCGGATGACGCCGGAACCTCGCGACGCGGCCCGCATTGGCCTTGCATGACGTCTCACAGCACCGCCAGCGCAGCGGATTATGCGCGCCAGTCCGCCGTCCTGACCCTCGCCATCTTCTACCCGCTCTCCAATGCCCTGCCCAACGTCCTCGGCTACGGGCGCCAGGTCGGTGACCAGAGTGCGGCGGGCCCCGAACTGCTCGTCCCCTACGAGCTTGCCTTCTCGATCTGGGGCCCGATCTTTCTCGCAACGCTTGTCGCGGCGGTCATCCAGGCCCTGCCCTCGCGGCGCACCATGGCAATCCATCGCCGCACCGGCTGGTGGTGGGCGGCGGCAATGGCGCTGTCCTGCGCCTGGTCGATCGCCGAGAGCTTTTCCCCGCTCGCGCTGCGCGGCTGGCTCACCGCCTTGATCTTCACCCCTTATGTCATCGCCATCTGCGTCGCGATGCGCCGCTTCAGCCTGGAAGCACGCGGCCGCGACCTCGCCGAACGCTTCTGCAGCGCCGCCGTCGCCCTCTACGCGGGCTGGACCTCGCTCGCCGTCTTCATCAACTGGGATCGCATCTTCACCGAGGAACTGGGCCTCTTGACCCCGACGACCAATGCCATCGCGCTGCTTGCAGCGGCCGCGGGCTGGATTTGCTGGAACCTCCACAGGGCCAAGGGCAACGCCTTTTACGCCTTCCCGACCATCTGGGGCCTCGGCCTGCTCGCCTACGACCGGCTCGCGACCGACGACCGCTCGCAACTCATTGCCGGTGCCGCCATTATCGGTATCGCGCTGATCCTTATCGCCCATCTTGGTGCGCGCCGGCACCACCGGGCCAATTGATTGCTCAACAAAACCCACTTGTCTTGACGTTTACGTTAAGGTAGCCCTCCAGCCCAAGGAGAGCCCATGCCCGTTGCCACCCTCGATGACATCCGCGCCGCCATCGGCAGCGAGATCGGCACGTCCGACTGGATCGAGGTGGGCCAGCAGCGCATCACCGACTTCGCCGAGGCGACCGAGGACCGGCAGTTCATCCACACCGATCCCGAGTTGGCCAGGCAGACCCCGTTCGGCGGTACCATCGCGCACGGCTTCCTCAGCCTGTCGCTCCTGTCCCGCATGGGCGCCGACGTCATGCTCGTGCCCGCCACCACGAAGATGGCGGTCAATTACGGCCTCGAGCGTGTGCGCTTCCTCAAGCCCGTCGCGGCAGGGAAAAAAGTGCGCGGCCGGTTCGTTCTTACCGACATGACCGAAAAGGCGCCCGGCCAGCTCCTCATGCATTACAACGTCACCGTCGAGATCGATGGTGAAGACAAGCCCGCCCTCATCGCCGACTGGCTCGGCCTCATCATCACCTAGGAGAGAAACAATGTCCCGCGATGCCGTCATCGTCTCGACCGCGCGTACCCCCATCGGCCGTGCCTACAAGGGCGCGTTCAACATGACCCACGGCGCCACCCTCGGCAGCTACAGCCTCGCCCCCGCCATCGAGCGGGCGAAGATCGAGGCGGGCGAGATCGAGGATGTCGTCTGGGGCGCGGTCCTCACGCAGGGCACCCAGTTCGGCAACATCGGCCGCCAGGTCGCGCTGCGCGCCGGCTGCCCCGTCTCGGTCTCGGGCATGACCATCGACCGCCAGTGCTCCTCGGGCCTGATGGCGATCGCCACCGCCGCCAAGCAGGTCATCACCGACAACATGGCTATCGTCGCCGCGGGCGGCCAGGACTCGATCTCGATGGTCCAGACCCCCGAGATGCGCGTCGCGATGGACCCCGAGCTCGTCAAGATGCACCCCGCGACCTACATGCCCATGCTCCAGACCGCCGAGACGGTCGCCCAGCGCTACGGCATTTCGCGCGACGCGATGGACGAATATGCCCTCCAGTCGCAGCAGCGCACCGCCGCCGCGCAGGAAGCCGGCAAGTTCGACGACGAGATCGTCGCCGTCACCACCACCATGGGCGTGAAGGACAAGGAAACCGGCAAGATCTCGACGCAGGAAGTCACCATCGAGAAGGACGAGGGCAACCGCCCCGGCACCACGCTCGAAGGCCTGCAGTCGCTCCAGCCCGTCATGGGCCCCGGCACCTCGATCACCGCGGGCAATGCCTCGCAGCTCTCGGACGGCTCGTCGGCCTGCATCATCATGGAAGCCGGTGAAGCCGCCAAGCGCGGTCTTGCACCGCTGGGCCGTTATGTCGGCATGGCGGTCGCGGGCACCGAGCCCGACGAAATGGGCATCGGCCCCGTCTACGCCATCCCCAAGCTCCTCGAGCAGACCGGCGTGAAGATGGACGAGATCGGCCTGTGGGAACTCAACGAGGCCTTTGCCGTCCAGGTCCTCTACTGCCGCGACAAGCTCGGCATCGACAATGACATCCTCAACGTCAACGGCGGCTCGATCTCGATCGGCCACCCCTATGGCATGACCGGCGCGCGCTGCACCGGCCACGCCCTCATCGAAGGCAAGCGCCGCGGCGCCAAATATGTCGTCGTCACCATGTGCGTCGGCGGCGGCATGGGCGCGGCGGGACTTTTCGAGGTCCTCTAGTCCTCGCAACCAGCCACGAGACAGAGGGGTCGGGTGCAGATCGCATCCGGCCCCTTTCTCTTGCCAGCCTTGCGCCGAGCCGGCAGCATCATCCCATGCTCCGCTCCATCCCCTTCCAGCGCCGCATCTTCGCGCTGCTCGTCGTGATCGTCTCCCTCGCGGACTATTTCGAGCATATCCTGCGCCCCGACGGCGAATTCATGGCCATCTGGCTGAGCTGGGCCGGCTTCACCGCGGCGTCGACACTGAGCGTCCTCGCCATCTTCCTCGGCCTGTCGGCGCTCCTCGATCGCGGCCCGCTGCCCGGCTGGGTCAACGGGTCGCTCGGTTTTGCCACCGCGATCATGGCCCATGTCACCGTCACCGGGCCACTCTGGGGTCGGATCTTTTCCAGCCCGGGGCAGCTCATGTTCGACGCCCCGCTCATGCCGGCGATGGTCGCGGGCGCGGCCTATGGCATGAGCCACCTCTTCATCACCTACACGCACTGGTTCTGGCGCACGCACCTCAGCGCGGACGCCTCGCTCGACGGGCACTAACGAAAAAGGGAGAGCGGGCCTCGCCGCCCACTCTCCCTCCTCTCCACGTCGGCTCGGCAGCGCGCGGCCCGCGACAGGTCGCTCGTTCCCGCACCAACCTCGTCAGTGGGCGCCGTGGATGTCGCCCGTGCCGGTGACCGTGGCACCGATGATGCGCGGGTTGCCGTCGATATGGACGTCGCCCGAGCCATAGACCGCGGCCTTCACCTCGCGCGGGGCGCCGGTCCGGATATCGCCCGAGCCCGCCACCTCGACGTCAAGCCGCCCGATGCGCGCACCGCGCAGGTCGATGTCGCCCGAGCCATGCACCTGCGCATCGACCTTCTCGACGCGGCCCGCGAGCATGATGTCACCCGACCCGTTGATCTCGAGGTCGAGCGCCTCGCCCTGCCAGCCGGTGACGTCGATGTCGCCCGACCCGTTGATGGTCGCCGCATCGAGCGAGGGCAGCGTCAGCATCGCCTTCACGCCGATACGGGTGCGATAGCTGCCCTTGCTGGTCACGTAGAGCGTGTCGCCCTCGATGCGGGTCTTGATCATGTCGATGATATTGTCGTCCGTCTCGACCGTCAGCGAGGGCGCACCCTGCTTGAGGTCGAGATCGCTCGCATCCTCGATGACGATGCGGCGCACCGCCGCGCTCACGGGGCGCGCCTGGCGGACGCGGTTGCCCGAGCCGATGACCATCTCGCCGCCATTATAGACCGAGGACTGGACGCCCGTCGTCATTTCGGCCGCCTTCGCAGAACCCGGCTGGAACATGAGCATCGTTCCGCCTAGCACGACCGCGCTGGCCATTCCGGCCTTCAACCAATTCGTCAGCATCACCTGTCTCCCTCTTTGTGACTACAGATGTAGTCGATAAGGGGGCAGGCGTCCAGCCCGTTGGTCGAAGCGCTCCAGCCGTTGGTCTATCGCGCGCCGTGGCCCGCGTAGACGCGCCCGCGCTCCATCACCGCATCCACTTCCTCGAGCACGGTGACATCCTCATAGGGGTCGCCGTCGAAGGCGATGAGGTCGGCGCTCATGCCCACCGCGATGCGCCCGATCTCGGCCTCCATCCCCAGCGCGCGCGCCGCCACCGTCGTGATGCTCTCCAATGCCTGCTCCTCGCTCATGCCATAGCTCACCAGCATGCCCAGCTCCTCGGCGTTGCGGCCGTGCGCGAACACGCCCGCATCGGTACCATAAGCGATCGGCACGCCCATGCGGATGGCGGTGGCGATGGGCTTGCCGACCTGCGGCATGACTTCGCGGATCTTGGCGTTGACCACCTCGGTATAGGCGCCCTCGCCCATCATCTCGGTGACCCCGCGGAAAGCGAGCAGCGTGGGCACGAAATAGGTGCCATTCTCGGCCATCGCTTCCAATGCATCGTCATCGGCGAAGGTGGCATGTTCGATCGTATCGATACCAGCGCGCGCCGCCGCCTCGATCCCGCGCGCGCCATGCGCATGCGCGGCGACCTTCAATCCCAGGCTGTGCGCCGTGTCGGCGATCGCCTTCATCTCGGCATCGGTGAAATGCGCCTCGAGCCCGCGCCCCTGCTGCGAGAGCACCCCGCCCGTTGCGGTGATCTTGATGACATCGGCACCATTCTGGCTGGCGAGCCGCACCTTGGCGGCGCATTCGACCGGCCCCGTGCAATTATAGCCATCATCGAGCAGCTCATTGACCTCGGGACGGAAGCCGTTGACGTCGCCATGTCCGCCGATGATCGCGATCGAGCTGCCCGCCGAGACGATCCGCGGCCCCGGCACCACCCCGTTCGCCGTCGCACGCCGCAGCATGTGGACGCTCTGGTTTCCTCGCGAACCGACATCGCGCACCGTGGTGAACCCCGCGCGCAGCGTCGTCTCGGCATTGGCCACCCCGAGGATGACATTCCATTCGCTCGGCGTCGTCGCCGCCTGCCAATAATCCCCCGACGGATTGCCGCTCAGATGGACGTGCAGGTCGATCAGCCCCGGCATCACCGTCTTGTCCGACCAGTCGTGCACCGTGCCATGGCGCGGCGCATCGAGCCCGCGCGTCACCGACACGATCCGCCCCTCGTCGACCACGATGGTCGCCGGGCCGATCGCGCCTTCCGACGCATCGGCGATGAGATTGCCAGCAAGGATGGTGTCGGCGGCCAGCGCGGGGCTCGAGAGCAGGCTGGCGGCGAGCATGGCGGCGGCGAAGGTGGTTTTCATCGGCGGTCCCCTGTTGATTGCGCCGAGCTTGCGCGGCGACCGAGCGAAAGACAACCGCCATTTTGGGCGGCCACTCGACGCTTCCCGCAACCGCCGCGCCCCTTCCCCCGTTGGCGGCTCATGGACGCTGTCGAACTCATCGCGCTCGCCGCCTCGACAAGCCTGCTCGCGGGCTGGCGGCTCTATCTCGTCACCTTCATCACCGGCCTCGGAATGAAGTTCGGCTGGGTACCCCTGCCCGAGGAGCTCGAAGGGCTGCAGGTCCTCTCCAACAATTGGGTGCTCGCCATCGCGGCGGGCGGCACCTTCGCAGAATTCTTCGCCGACAAGATCGCCTGGGTCGACAGCGCCTGGGACTCGATCCACAGCCTCCTGCGCCCGCTCGGCGGCGCGCTTCTCAGCCTCGCCATCATCGATGCGGGCGATCCCGCCTTCCAGGTCGGTGCCTTCCTGCTGGGCGGCGGCGCCGCCTTTGCCGCCCATGCCGGCAAGGCCAGCGCGCGCGCGGCGGTCAACATGAGCCCCGAGCCCGTCTCCAACGTCGTGGTGTCCGCCGGCGAGGATATCGCCACCGGCTCGCTCCTCGCGCTGGCGATCCTCAACCCCGTCGCCGCGCTCGTCATCGCGCTCATGCTCGTGGGCTTCACCCTCTGGCTGATCCTCGCCGCCCGCCGCGCCATCGCGCGCTTCTTCACGCGTGAGCCCAAGGCCAGCCCCTGAGCACGCAAGCCCCTGGCGAATGCCGCCCCGGGGCGAGCAACGAGAAGGGCGGCGAGCAACGCTGCCCGCGCTGGACGCTCATCATGGCGGTGCTCGCCTCGAGCCTCGCCTTCGTCAACGCCTCGCTCATCAACGTCGCCCTGCCCGCCATGCGCGCCGACCTCGATGCCAGCCCCGCGCAGCTCCAGTGGATGGTCAACGCCTTCAACCTGCCCGTCGCGGCGCTGCTCCTCCTCGGCGGCACGCTCGGCGACCATCACGGCCGCCGCCGCCTGCTCGTCATCGGGGTCGCGCTGTTCTTCGCCGGCGGGTTCCTGTCAGCCCTCCTGCCCCAATTCGCCACCATCACCGCAGGCCGCGCCATCCAGGGCGTCGGCGCTGCCTTGCTCCTGCCCAACAGCCTGTCGCTGTTGAACGGCGCCTTTGCGGGCGAAGCGCGCGGCCGCGCGGTCGGCACCTGGGCCGCCGCCGGAGCCATCGCGGGCGCGGTCGCACCGCTCGCGGGCGGCGCCATCGTCGACAATCTGGGCTGGCAGCTCATCTTCTGGGTGCCGCTGCCCCTCGCGCTCGCCGCCATCGCCGTCGCGCTCATGAAGGTCGAGGAGGTCGTCCCCGACGCGGGCGGTCATACCGATGTGAAGGGCGCCGCCACCGCCACCCTCGGCCTCGGCCTCATCGCCTATACGCTCACCAGCTGGTCCCTCGACGGCGTCTTCGACCGCGCCGTCATCCTGTGGGGCGGCGCGGGACTCACCATTCTCGCGCTCTTCCTCTGGATCGAGCATCGCGTCGGCGAGAAGGCCATGATGCCATTGGGCCTGTTCGGCGCACGTGCGGTGCTGGCCTTGAACCTCCTCACCTTCCTGCTTTACGCAGCGCTCGGCGGCATGCTCCTGCTGCTTCCCTACCTCTTGATCGAAAGCGCGGGCTACAGCCCGACCCGCGCAGGTCTCGCGATCATGCCCTTCCCGCTCCTGATCGGCCTCGGCAGCCCGCTCATGGGCGGCCTTGCCGAGCGCATCGGCGCGCGCCTCCCGCTCACCATCGGGCCGCTCGTGGTCGCCGCAGGTTTGCTCCTCGGCCTGCGCATCGAGGAAGGCGCCAGCTATTGGACCGCCGTGCTTCCCAGCCTGCTCACCGTGTCGGCGGGCATGGCGATAACCGTCGCGCCCCTCACCTCCACCGTCATGAGCGCGGTGGAAAACCGCTTCACCGGCACTGCCTCGGGCCTCAACAATGCGGTCAGCCGCACCGGCAACCTCGTCGCCGTCGCGCTGTTGGGCGGGATCCTCGCCCTCTCGGGCGCCGCCCTGTTCGACGGCTTCCACCGCGCCTTGATCGTCATGTCTGTCACCGCCGCCATCGCGGGCGGCATCGCCTCTTGGGGCCTCGCGAAACGCGACGCGCGATAGCCTATTTGCCCGGCGGGCGCAGCAACTGGCCGCCATTGTCGTCGCCGCCGCGCACCGCATTGTTGCGGCTGCCCTCGCGCCGGTCGCTATCCTTGCGACTCTCGAGCACCAGCGGCTCCTCCTCGCGCGCGCCGCCCCACAGCGCCGCGTCACGGGCGAGGAATTCCTCGGTCAGCGCATCGCTCTTGTTGCCGACAATACGCCAGTGGATTGCGGGCGTGACATGGACCGAGCGCGTCGGCTTGCCGTCGAGCCCGATGGCGGGTTCGAACCTGGCCAGCTCGTGAAGCATGCCGCAGCTATGCGCCATGAAGATCGCATCGCCTGCAAAGCTCAGGAGCGAGCAGTCGACCACGCTGCCCTCATCGTCGAGCAACAGCATGGCGCGGATGATCCCTTCCTCGCCGTCGAGCCCGAGGAACTTGGGGTAATTGCGCGCATGGAAGACCATGCTGTCGCCCTTGGGCCCCTCGGCCAGCTTGCTCTCGTCCATATTGTAATAGTCGGCGAGTTGGACGCGGCAGCTCTCCAGCGCCTCGACCACCATGGCGGTCTGCGTGAGCGCCAGTGCCATGCGCTGTCCCGCGAACTGGAGGTCGAGCCGCTCGGTATCCGCAAGGTCCGTCAGGTCGTCGGCGAACCAGCTCGTCACCACGCGCCCGTTTTCCTTGTCGGCATAGCGCAGCGCCGGCACTTCCTGCTCGGCCCCGTCGAACCTCAAAGTGCCCTCGCGCGACTGCGTCTCGCCGCGCCAGCCGTTCTCGATCAGCGCGATCTCGTAGCGCTGGCCGATGAGATTGGGTTTGACGACGAGGTGATAGGTGCGGTCCGCGCCCGCGAAATCGCGCAGCGCGACGCACCCCTCGGCACCGAAATCCACCTGCCAACGCGTCGACGGCTGGTGCACCTGCGCACTCGCGGGCACGGGGCTGGAAAGGCTCGCCAGGGCCGCCGCCCCCATCAGGAAACGCAACATGGAAAATCCCCCCGGATAAAGTTCGTGGCCGACCCCACGGACACTCGCGCGAAAGGTGCGCAAAAAGCGCCGGGGGTTCAAGCCCGTTCAGGCGTGCTTCTGGATGAACTCCTCGACCACCGGCGCGATCTTGTCGCGCCACTTGCCGCCGTGGAAGATGCCGTAATGGCCGACGTCCTTGGCGAGGAGATACTGCTTCTTTTCCTCTGCAAGGCCGGTGGCAAGATCGAGCGCCGCCTTGGTCTGGCCGATGCCCGAGATATCGTCGCGCTCGCCCTCGATGGCGAGCAGCGCGGTCTCTTCGATCGCGCCGAGATCGACCAGCTCGCCCTTGTGGGTGAACTCGCCTTCGGGGAGCAGGTGGCGCTGGAACACCACGTCGACCGTCTGGAGATAGAATTCGGCCGTCATGTCGGCGACCGAGCGATATTCCTCGTAGAATTCGCGCGTCTTGTCGGCGCTTTCCTCGTCGCCCACGACGAGATGTTTGAACATCTCCCAATGGCTCGTCATGTGATCGCCAAGGTTCATGGTCATGAAGCCCGCGAGCTGGAGAAAGCCCGGATACACCTTCCGCCCCGCGCCCGGATAGAGATAGGGCACGGTGGCGATGGCATTCTGCTGGAACCAGGCATGCGGGCGTTGGGTCGCCAGCGTGTTGACCGCCGTCGGGCATTCGCGCGTGTCGATCGGCCCGCCCATCATGGTCAGCGATTTCGGCGTCGCCTCCATCTTGTCGCGGTTCATGATCGCGGTCGCGGCAAAGGCCGGCACCGAGGGCTGGCACACGGCAAGAAGGTGCGGGCGCTTGCCCGTCTCCTCATGGATCGCCTGCGCGAATTCGATCAGGTAATCGATATAGCTGTCGAGGTCGAAATGCCCGTCGGCCAGCGGTACCAGCTTGGCGTCCGCCCAGTCGGTGACATAGGTCTCATGCCCCGGCAGCATGCGCTCGACCGTGCCGCGCAGGAGCGTGGCGAAATGCCCCGACATGGGTGCCACGATCATGAGCGGCTCCTGCCCCTCGATCCCTTTCTTGTGGAAGTGGAGCAGGTTGCCGAAGGGCTTGCGCACCAGCACATCCTCGTCGACCGGCACGCTCTTTCCGTCCACCACGACCTCGGTGAAACCGAAGTCGGGCTTGCCGCGCGGCGCGGCGGCATGGGCGAAGACATCGAGCCCCGCGGCCATCATCGGCCCCATCTGGCCATAGCCGAAGGGATTGGACGGGTTGCTGAGCCAGCCGGCGCTGAGACCCGCCAGTTTGCTGGCGCCGGCCATCAGCGTGCGCTGCACCTCATAGGCGTCGTAAAGCATTGAGTTTCCTGAAAATGGGTTCCATTCGGCAACGAAGCCTAGCGGGCTTTGTGCCGTTGCCAAGTTAAAAATTTGTGCGCTGCAAAAGCGGGAGAAAGCGGGGCCCGCGCTTGCAATGTCGTGGCTTTCGGGCACCATGCGCCGATGTCCGCCTTGCTCTCCCTCGCCCTCGGCACGGCCCAGCCCGTGGGCCTGCCGGTGGAGATGACGCATGGCGCTGCCGATGAATATGAGGAAATCCTCTTCCGCGTGATGCGCGAGGTGAAGGCCGCCATGCCCCCCGAATGCGCCAAGCTACGCGTGCGCATCAATCTCGTCACCGACGAGTTGCAGGACATGGCCTTCGCCTGTCTCGACCGCGACGACAAATCGCTCCCTGTCGCCATCGATCCCGTGACGATGCCGATGGGCGCCTTCGCCGCGCGCTACGAGCGGCTGCGCGTCGTCCTCGATGACAAGGCCACCCGCGGCCATCCCTATGGCGTCTCCATGACCGTCGACCGCCGCGGGCGGCTGCACACGCAGCTCTACTTTTTGGATCTCGCCGCTGGCACCTGAGGCGCTTTTTTCCTAGGGCGGGGGCATGAAAGCCGAACCGCCGCCCAAGAAGCCGATCTCGAACCTGCGCATGGTCTGGAACATCGCCATGCGCTACCCGTGGCAGATCCTCGCCGCGAGCCTCGCGCTCCTCGTCTCGGCGGCAGCCACCGCGGGCATCCCCTATGCCCTCAAGCTCATCATCGACCGCGGCTTCACCTCCGACGGCGACATCGCGCGCTGGTTCCAATATCTCCTGCTGCTCGTCGTCATCATGGCGATCGCCACCGCGCTACGCTTCTATTTCGTCAGCTGGATGGGCGAGCGCGTCGTCGCCGACATCCGCCTTGCCGTGCACCGCAACCTGATGCGCCTGTCGCCGTCTTTCTTCGAGGAAAACCGCCCCGCCGAGATCACCAGCCGTATCACGGTGGATACCGCGATCATCGAGCAGACCGTCGGCGTCACCATCTCGGTCGCGCTTCGCAACCTCGTTCTCGGCGTGGCCTGCGCGGGCATCATCATCGCGCTCAGCCCCAAGCTCGCAGGGCTGCTGCTCCTCGCCATCCCGCTGATCCTCGTGCCGATCATCTTCCTCGGGCGGAAAGTGCGCGCGATCTCCAAGACCAGCCAGGACCGGCTCGCCGACGTCGGCACCGTCTCCTCAGAGGTCTTCTCGGCGATGAAGATCGTCCTCGCCTTCGGCCAGCAGCACCGCGAGGCCGAGCGCTTCTCGGGCGTCACCGAAGAGGTGTTCACCGTCGCGCGCCGCCGCATCTTCCTGCGCGCGGTCCTCACCGGCATCGCCATCACCCTCTTCTTCGCCGCCATCACCCTGACCATCTGGCAGGGCGCATTGGACGTGCGCGCGGGCACCATGACCGGCGGCACCATCCTCGCCTTCGTCCTCTACGGCGGCCTCCTCGCCGGAGCCTTCGGCGCCCTGTCCGAAGTCTATGGCCAGCTCCTGCGCGCTGCCGGTGCTTCCGAACGCCTGAACGAGCTCATGCAGGTCGAGCCGACCATCACCGCGCCCGCCAATCCTGCGCCGCTGCCCAGCCCCGCTCGCGGCCGCCTCACCTTCGAGGACGTCACCTTCCGTTATCCCACGCGCCCCGACGATGTCGCGCTCGACAGCATTGCCATCGACATCAAGCCCGACGAACTGGTCGCGCTGGTCGGCCCCTCGGGCGCCGGCAAGACCACCATCTTCCAGCTCGCCCAGCGCTTCTACGATCCCGACGCCGGCCGCGTCCTGTTCGACGATGTCGACATCGCCACCGTCGACCCCGAGGCGCTGCGCCAACGCATCGCCATGGTGCCACAGGAAGTCATGATCTTCGCGGCCTCGGCCCGCGACAATTTGCGCTACGGCCATTGGGACGCCAGCGACGAGGAGATCTGGGAAGCCGCCCGCGCCGCCCATGCCGACGACTTCCTGCGCGCGCTGCCGCAAGGCCTCGACACCTATCTCGGCGAAGGCGGCGCGCGCCTCTCGGGCGGCCAGCGCCAGCGCCTCGCCATCGCCCGCGCACTCCTGCGCAAGGACGCCCCGCTCCTCCTCCTCGACGAGGCGACCAGTGCATTGGACGCCGAGAGCGAGGCGCGCGTCCAGTCGGCGCTCGATGCGCTGATGGGCACCCGTACCACCATCGTCATCGCCCACCGCCTCGCGACCGTGCGCGCCGCCGACCGCATCCTCGTCATGGACCAGGGCCGGATCGTCGAGGAAGGCACGCATGACGCGCTCATCGCGCGCGGCGGCCTCTATGCCCGCCTCGCCAAGCTCCAGTTCGACAGCGTGGCTGCCGCCTAGGCGATCAGGATCGTCAGGGTGAGGGCGAGCGCGCTCCACATGCCGAGCACCATCAGCGCATGGCCGAGCGCCTTGACGCGGCTCGTTTCCACCACGCGGTGGAACCAGCGCGCCTCGACAAAGCCGAGCCAGACGAAGGACAGCAGGATACCGCCGAACAGCCAGAAGACGGCGCGGATGCCTTCCTCGTTGCCGATCGCGGCCTGCGTGCCGAAGATGGCAAGGCTCGTCAGTACGGTGAACCCCGCCGCCGCATAGCATTGCGGATAGAAGGGGTTCTTGAGGCTCGACTTCCTGATCGCGACCCCCTGGTAGGTCAGCTGCCGTGCCGCCGCGATCAGGGGCAGGATGCCGTAGAGAACGATGCGGAAGGCGAGCAAATTCTTGTCGTCGGCCATGAAGTTGGCGACGACCGGATTGGAATATTCCACTTCCCCGCCCTTGGGGTCGATCGCCAGTTCCACGACGTGGATCAGCACCAGCGTAATGGCGAGGAACAGCGGCGGCGCGATGCGGTCCCCGAAGGCCGGATCGTCATCCTCGAGCATCTGCTCGTGTGTGTCCTTCATCAGCCCGAATGGCTTGAAGATCACGCGGAGCAGCGTGCGCGGGTAGAAATAGAGCCACGACAGCACCTCGTAGACGAGGTCGTCCAATGACTTGATGAGCTTGTAAAAGTCCATTGGGGGTGCCCCCTTCCTTTGCCCATCTGTAACCTTTCACGCTTCCCGTGCGATTGGAAGGGTGAGAGACGTTCCAAGGAAAGCCGTCATGCCCGCCGCCCCGATCACCCGCCGCCTGTTCCTCGGCACCGCCGCCGCGGGATGCGCAGGCGCGGCCTACGCGCTGGCAGCGGGCGGCGCGCGCGTCGACCGGTCCGGCTTCCCCGTGTCGAAGAGCGAGGCCGCATGGCGCCGACAGCTCGGCCCCGAGCGCTTCCGCATCCTGCGCAAGGCGGGCACCGAACGCGCTTTCTCGAGCCCCCTCAACGCCGAAAAGCGCCGCGGCACCTATCATTGCGCGGGCTGCAACCAGCCCCTCTTCGCGAGCAGCGCCAAATATGACAGCGGCACCGGCTGGCCTGCCTTCAAGGCGCCCATCGCCAGGGGCCGCATCGGCTATGCGAGAGACACCTCCTTGGGCATGATCCGCACCGAGGAGCATTGTGCCCGCTGCGGCGGCCATCTCGGCCATGTCTTCGACGACGGCCCGCCGCCGCTCGGCAAGCGTCACTGCATCAACGGCCTCGCGCTCCGCTTCCGGCCCGCCTGATCCATGCTCATCCTCCTCCTCGCCTATCTCGGCGGGGTGCTGACCATCCTCAGCCCCTGCATCCTGCCCGTCCTCCCCTTCGTCTTCGCGCGCGCCGACAAGCCCTTCCTCACGAACGGCCTGCCCATGCTCCTCGGCATGGCGGCGACCTTCGCAGCTGTCGCCACCCTCACCGCCGTGGCGGGCGAGGCGGCGGGCACCGCCAACAGCATCGGCCGCTGGATCGCGCTTGGAGTCATGAGCCTGTTCGCGCTCATGCTCCTCTTCCCCCGCCTCGCCGATCCCGTGACGCGCCCGCTGGTGCGCATGGGCGAAAAGCTCTCCGCCCGCCACGAAGGCCGCGCCGGCCTCTTCTCGAGCCTCGCCCTCGGCGTCGCCACCGGCCTCCTCTGGGCGCCCTGCGCAGGCCCCATCCTCGGGCTCATCCTGACCGGCGCCGCCCTCTCGGGCGCGAGCGGCGAGACCGCGCTCCTTCTCTTCGCTTATGCCGCCGGCGCTGCCACCAGCCTTGCCCTCGCCCTGCTTGTCGGCGGCCGTGTCTTCGCCGCCATGAAGCGCGGCCTCGGCGCGGGCGAGACCATCAAGAAAGCACTCGGCCTCCTCATCCTCCTCGGGGTCGGTGCCATCGCGCTGGGCCTCGACACCCGCCTCCTCGCCAACCTGTCATCGGGCCCGACCAACAGCCTCGAGAACCGCCTCGCCCGCATCCTCGGGATGGACGCGCCCGAGCTCACCACCTCGCTCGCAGGGCCGCTCCCCGACGAAGGCGCCTTCCCCGGCCTTCCCGGCCCCACCGGCTGGATCAATTCGCCGCCGCTCACCGCCGCCGACCTGGAGGGCAAGGTCGTGCTGATCGATTTCTGGACCTACAGCTGCATCAACTGCATCCGCGCCGTCCCCTATGTCCGCAGCTGGCACGAGCGCTACGCCGGCGACGGCCTCGTCGTGATCGGCGTCCACACCCCCGAATTCGCCTTCGAGCGCAAGCGCGCCAATGTCGAAAAGGCCGTGCGCGACGCGCGCATCACCTATCCGGTCGCGCTCGACAACCGCTGGTCGATCTGGCGCGCCTTCGACAACCGCTACTGGCCCGCCCATTACCTGATCGATGCCAGGGGGCGCCTGCGCTACCATCACTTCGGCGAGGGCAGCTACGACAAGACCGAAGCCGCCATCCGCATGCTCCTCGCCGAAGCCGGCAAGCCGGTCGGTGCCGCAGCCGACGGCCCCGATTTCGCCGCACAGGAGATGCAGGCCGCGCGCACCGCGGGTCGTACCCCCGAGACCTATGTCGGCTGGAAACGCATGGCCAATAACGCCAATGAGGGCATCGATCGCAATGCGAGCGCGCGCTACCGCTTCCCCGACCCGCTCGCACCCGACCAATGGGGTTTCGGCGGCACCTGGACGGTCGAGCCGCGCCGCGCCGTCACCCGCGCCGACAATGCCGACATCGTCATGAATTTCGCCGCACGCGACCTCAATCTCGTCCTCGGCAGCGACGACGGCCAACCCCGCCGCTTCCGCCTGCTCCTCGACGGCAAGGCACCGGGCAAGGATGCAGGCGTGGACGTGGATGCGGGCGGCTATGGCACGATCACCGACGAGCGCCTCTACCAGCTCGTCCGCCAAGAGGACGGCACCGCCCGCCGCAGGATCGAGATCCGCTTCCTCGACGCCGGCACCGCCGCCTACGCCTTCACCTTCGGCTAGGACGCGGCGACGTCACACGACGGCTCATCCGCCCATTCAGAAGGCCCGCGCATAGCCCTCGTTGCCGACGAATCCGAGTTTCGTCACCCCGGCCCGCCCCGCATCGGCGAGCACCTCGTCGACCAGCACGTATCGCGCGTCCGCTTCGGGCTGGAGATGCAGCTCGGGCTCCATATCCATCTCGAGCGTCAGGTCGAACAGGGTGCGCAGCTGCGTCCGCCCGACCGTCTCGCCATTCCACAGGATGCGGTCCTCGGCGGTGATGACCACCTTGTTGCGCAAGGGCTCGAGCACGGTGATCTCGGGCGCCTCTCCCGGCAGGTCGAGCTTCACCGCATGGCTCTGCACGGGAATGGTGATGATGAACATGATGAGCAGCACCAGCATCACGTCGATCAACGGCGTGGTGTTCATCTCGACCATCACCGCCTGTGTCCGATCCTCGGTCATGACAATTCTCCTCCTGCTCCAGCGCCACGCCAACCCGGCCTAAGCCAAGGGGAGGCCAGGCCAGGCAAACTCGGCCCGCGGCCCGTTGGTGACGGCCACACATCCAGCCCCGGCACCAAACCCGGCACCAAGCCCGGCACCAAGCCCGGCACCAAGCCCAGCCACGCCAGCAAACCTCCGTCAAAGTGACGTTATATCATCGCCGACGCAAGACCACAAAAAAGGGCGGCCCGAAGACCGCCCCTTCCTGTCTCGTGAAAGCGTGTTCCCTAGAACTCGCTCACATAAGCTTCGTTACCCACGAAACCCATTTTCTCGACGCTCGCACGCTTGGTCACGGCGAGAACCTCGTCGACCGTTTCGTAACGGGCGTTGGGTTCGGGCTGCAGGTGCAGCTCGGGGGTCACCGGGAGCTGCTGCGAGATGTCGAGGAACTGGCGCAGCTGGACAAGATTGACCGGGCTGCCGTTCCAGAGCACCTCGTCCGACTCGGTGACCACGATCTTGTTCTTGATCGGGTCGACCGGCGGCGGGTTGGTGGAGCCGTCATCCTGCGGAAGATCGAGCTTCACCGCGTGCGTCTGCACCGGGATGGTGATGATGAACATGATGAGGAGCACCAGCATGACGTCGATAAGCGGCGTCGTGTTGATGTCCATCATCGGGGTATCGTCGTCGGCACCCGTGGAGGACATTGCCATGGCGAATTGCTCCTTGTTCTAGAGGCGACGGACGGCGGTACCGGCCGGCGGTTCGGAGATGAAGCCGACCCGCGCGAAACCCGCACGCTGCATGGTGAAGATCGCGCCGCCGATGCACTTGTAGGGGGTGTTCACGTCACCGCGGATATGCGCTTCGGGCATATTCTCGTCGGTGATGTTGTCGACCCCGCCAGCGGCTTCGATTGCGGCTTCGAGCTGGGCGACCGCGCGGTCGAGCAGTTCCTCGCTCGTGACCGGCGTGACGCCCCAATAGACTTCACAGCTACCGTCAGCAGCGCCGCGCACCGAGAGGTTGACGTTCTCGGGCTTGGATTCGGTCGGCTCGTACTGGACCTCGGGCAGCTGCACGGGGACGGTTTCGAGCACCACCGGGACGGTGATCAGGAAGATGATGAGGAGAACCAACATGACGTCGACGAGCGGCGTCGTGTTGATGTCGGACATCGGGATATCTTCACCCGATTGCTCCATCCCAACATTCATGCCCATGGGCGCTTATCCTTCTACTTCGTCTTTCGTCCCTCGGATTTCCGCTCGGCGCGAAGGCGCCGCGGCGAGGGCGGGAGACCGGGGCGGCGCAATGCCGCCCCGGCTTCCACGGGCAGGCTTACTTGCGGACGGTCGGCTTGACCGGCGCGCCACCAGCCTGGACACCCGGCTTCGGCGCCGCGGCGGGGGCCGGCTTGGTCGCGGCGGCGGTCGCCATGACCGGCTTCACCTTGCCGCCCGACATCAGGTAGCCGTGGACGTCGGTGGTGAAGGCCGAAAGGTCTTCCATGATGCCCTTGTTGCGGCGGATCAGCCAGTTGTAGGCGAGCACCGCGGGAACCGCGACGATCAGGCCGACGGCGGTCATGATGAGCGCTTCACCGACGGGACCGGCGACGGTCGAGATGTCGGCCTGGCCCGAGGCACCGATCTTCACGAGGGCGCGGTAGATGCCGACGACGGTACCGAACAGGCCGACGAACGGCGCGGTCGAACCGACGGTCGCGAGGAAGGCGAGGCCTTCACCGAGACGGTTGCCGATCGAGGTCTTCGAACGCTCGAGCGAACCGTGCATCCACTCGTGCTGGTCGACCGGGTCGGTCAGCTTGCCGTGCTGTTCCTGCGCGACGAGGGCGTCCTCGACGATGGCGCGGTAGGCGCTCTTCTTGTCGAGCTTGTCGGCGCCGCCCTTGAGGGTGCCCGCGTTCCAGAAGGCCGCACGCACGGCATTGCCCTGCTTGATGATCTTCTGCTGCTGCATGAACTTGGTGAAGAGGATGTAGAAGGTGCCCACCGACATGATCACCAGCACCGCAAAGGTACCGATGGCGATCGGGCCGCCTTCTTCGAGGGCGGCCTTGAGGCCGTAGGGGTTTTCGCCGGCCGCTGCGGCCATAAGAAGTTCAATGGTCATGGGTCGATGTTCCTATGATGAAATCTTGAAATGAAGAGCGCTTAGCGCCCCTGGATGCGCCACACGATGGTCGGGGTCGTATATTCGCTGACGACCTTCGCACCCGTGCTGTCGGTCCCGGGGGTGAAACGGGCCCGGCGCTGGAGCACCTTGCAGGTCGCATCGTCGAGGCTCGACGAACCGGTCGACTGCACGATCGTGCAACCGGTCACCCGGCCGTTGGTCCCGATCGTCAGGCGGGCACGGGCCGAACCTTCTTCCTCGTTGCGAAGCGCACGGCTCGGATAGTCGTCGCCCGAGAACAGGCCACGGACGTCACCACGCGGTGCGGCCGGCTCGATGCGCGGCGGCGGCGGCGGTGCCGGCGGCGTCGGCGCGGGCGGCGTGACCGGAGCGGTCGTCGTCACCTGCGGCGGCGGTGCCACGTTGACCGTGGTCACGGGCGGCGGCTGCGGGTTGGTGCGCACGATCGGCGGCGGAGCCACGACCGGCGGCGGGGTCTGGACCTGCTGCGGTTCGGGCGGCGGGGGCGGCGGTTCTTCCGGCGGGGGCGGCGGCTCGTTCTCGACGTCGAAGGTCTTGAGATCCTCCGCCGCCTTTTCAACGACGCGCAGCGCCAGCCCGCTGACCAGCGCGTAGCCCAGGGCAACGTGGATCAGGGCGACGATAATGATCGTCCCCGTCTTGTTGCCCGAGCCCATTTCTCGTCTGCTTGCGTAGGACATTAAGTCGCTCGTCTCCTCGGTTCACCCGTGGCGGGGGAGCCACGGACCAGGCCGACGTACAACGCACGGCCCACTGATTCGGCGCTGTCGTGTACTAACGTATCATCGACAACAGCGCGCTTCTCTATCGCCCACCCATCAGGGCCGCAAGGGCCATTGTTCCCTCGGCGACTCTCCGTCGGCTTCAAGTCATCTCACTCAGGCCACGTTCCGCCGAAACTCGCCACTTCCACGCCGACACCTTCGGCGTCGGGATAGATGTCGGGTTTGACCGAACGAATTCTCAACGCCTCGACACCCGACATGGATGCAATTCGCTCGAAAATCGCTTGGACCAGCGCTTCCTGCAGGTTGTAGCGGCGCGCGGCGGCGAGCTCGACGACGGTCGTCCGCAGCCGGTCGTAATTCCATGCATGCGCCTCCTCGTCCTCCGCCGGCAGCCGGTCGGCCGCGATCCACACCTCGGCCGAAATCTTCAGCCGCTGCGGCGTGCCGATCTCGAAATCGTGGAAGCCGATATCGGCCATGACCTCGAGCGAATCGAGGAACAGGCGAAGGCTCCTCGGGCGATGCACCGCCAGCCCCTCGATGGTGTCCGTCACTGATTTTCTCCCAGAAATGCGACATCGCGCGGCAGGGCGAGATAGCGCTGCCCCGCGTCGAGCCAGAGCGTCTGGCCGGTCAGAACGCGATTGTCCACGAGCGCGTCGAGCGCCTCGAGAAGGTGCGCGGGCTCTACCCCGCGCCCGAGCGGATTGAGGTCGTGGACGCGGGTGAAATCTTCACTGTCCTGCGGCCCGGAGGGCAGCATCAGCGCGGGCGCGATGGCGTTGACGCGGATGCCCGCCGCCGCCAGCGCCCGCGCGCTGACCTCGTTCAATCCCGCCAGCGCGGCCTTCGACAGGGTGTAGCTCAGGTGATCGGCGTTGGGCGCGGCCAGCTTGGCATCGAGAATGTTGACGATCGAACGATCGCCCCCGCTCGCCCCGTGCGCGGCAAAGGCGCTGGTCAGCAGCATCGGCGCGCGCGCGTTCACCGCCATCATCCGCTCGAACATCGCCGCGTCGGGCGCCTCGAGCCCGTCATGCTCGAAGGCCGCGGCATTGTTGACGAGGAGGTCGCACGGCCCCTCGACCTGCGCGAACAGCGCGGCGCCGATGTCGGGGTCGGCAAGGTCTCCCACCACTTTCGCGCACCCCTCGGGCACGTCATCATCCTGCGAACGCACATGGGCGAAGACGCGCCAGCCCTTGTCGACAAGATGCGCGGCGATGGCGGCGCCGATGCGGTGGCGCGCGCCGGTGACGAGGGCGGCCTTGGTCATGGCCCCATGCGCTAGCCGCCCCCCTGCCCCTAGGCAAGCGCGCACCGGAAGCGCTAGGGCAGGTCCATGCCCGACACGCGCCCTCCCGCCGACTTCGAAGGATCGAGCCTGTCGGCGCTCGCCGCGCAGCTCGAAGCCTCGGGCGGCGCGCCCCCGGTCGAGCGCTGGAACCCTGCACATTGCGGCGACAGCGAGATGGTCATCCGCGCCGACGGCAGCTGGCTCCACCAGGGCCGCCCGATCACCCGCCCCGCGATGGTCCGCCTCTTCTCGACCGTCCTGCGCCGCGAGGCGGACGGCAGCCACGTCCTCGTCACCCCGGTGGAAAAGCTCTCGATTGCGGTCGAGCGCACGCCCTTCCGTGCCGTCGCGATGAAGAGCGAGGGCGAAGGCAAGGCGCGCCGCCTCGCCTTCCGCCTCGACACGGGCGACAGCGTCATCGCCGGCCCCGACCACCCGATCCGCATCGAGGAGACGCCCGAGGGCCCCTCCCCCCGCCTCCACGTGCGAGGCCCGCTCGACCACGGCCTCGAAGCCGAACTCGACCGTCCCGTCTATTACGAACTCGCCGAAATCGCGCTTGCCGAAGACGCCGACCCGCCCGGCATCTGGTCGGACGGCGCCTTCTTCGCGCTCGGCTGATCCCGCGATGAGCCTCTTTGACCGCTTGACCGCCGCGCTCGCGCAGCCGCTCGAAGCCCCCGTGCTCGAGGCCGACCTCGACCCCCATGAATGGCCCGAGGCCAAGCCCGCCGCCGTCCTCGTCGCCATCACTGAAAAAGAACGCCCCGGCCTCCTCCTTACCCGCCGCAACGCCGCCATGCGCACCCATGCCGGCCAGGTCAGCTTCCCCGGCGGCCGCCTCGATCCCGGCGAGGACGCCGTCGCCGCCGCGCTGCGCGAGGCCGAGGAGGAAATCGCCCTGCCCCGCGATCATGTCCGCCTCGTCGGCAGCCTCGAAGACTATGTCACCGGCACCGGCTATGTCGTCACGCCGATCGTCGGCATCGTCCCCCCCGACCTCGACCTCCGCCCCAATCCCGCCGAGGTCGACGCACTGTTCGAGGCCCCGCTCGACCATATTCTCGACCCCGCCCGCCAGCGCGAGGAAGAATTAACTTGGCGTGGGCGCCAAAGGCGTTACTGGCGCATTGACTATTCCGACCATGACATCTGGGGAGCCACCGCGGCGATGATCGTCAACCTCACGCGCCGCCTCCAACGCTGACCTTATGACCGCTTTCGATCCCAAGCCTTTCCTCGCCCGCCCGGGCGTCACCGAACTGCTCGACGCGCTCCATGTCGACAAGGGCGGCGTGCGCCTCGTCGGCGGCGCCGTGCGCGACCACCTTCTTGGTGCCCCCGTCTCCGATCTCGATGTCGCCACCATCTACGAGCCCCCGCGCGTCATCGGCTATCTCGAGGGCGCCGGCATCAAGGCCGTGCCCACCGGCATCGACCATGGCACCATCACCGCGGTCAGCCAGGGCACGGTGGTCGAGGTCACCACCCTGCGCGCCGACGTCGACACCGACGGGCGCCGCGCCACCGTGGCCTTCACCACCGAGTGGCACCAAGACGCCAACCGCCGCGACTTCACCATCAACGCGCTCTACGCCGACCCGAAGACGGGCGAGATCTTCGACTATCACGACGGCCTCGCCGATCTCGAGGCGCGCCGCATCCGCTTCATCGGCGACCCGCGCGCGCGCATTGCCGAGGACCACCTTCGCATCCTGCGTTTCTTCCGCTTCCACGCCCGCTTTGCCGAGGGCGCGCCCGACGCCGACGGCCTCGCGGCCTGCGCCGACATGGCGAACACGCTCAAATCGCTGTCGCGCGAGCGCATCGCCGATGAGCTATTGAAGCTCCTCGCCCTGCCCGACCCCCACGCCACCGTGGAAGTGATGCAGGCCAATGGCATCTTCGAACCTGTTCTCCCCGAGATCAGCGCCGCGGGCGTCGAGCGCCTGAAGCAGCTCCTCGTCTTCGAGCAGGCATCGGGGCGCAAGTTCCGCCCGATCCGCCGCCTCGCCGCGCTGCTGCCGCGCGACCCCGATGTCGCGCGGGACGTCGCCAGCCGCCTCAAATTCTCCAAGGAACAGCGCGACCGCCTGTCCTCCGCCGCCGTCCCCGCCGAGGGCAGCGCGCGCGAGCTCGCCTATCGCCTCGGCCCGCTCTTCGCCATCGACCGCATCGCGCTCACCCCCTGGTGGGAAAGCGCCTCGGGCAAGAGCCGCGAGGACGCCGTGCGCTATATCGAGCGCTGGGACGTGCCGAGGCTCCCGGTCAAGGGCGGCGACCTCATCAAGATGGGCCTCGCGGCCGGCCCCATGGTCGCCCGCACCCTGCGCGCCATCGAGAACGAGTGGATCGACAATGATTTCGCCGACGATGCGACGTTCGACGCGATCGTCGAACGTCACCTCGCCTGCGCCCGCTCGGACAGCGACGCCTAGTCCTTCCGCGCCAGCTGGTATTCGATCAGCTTCAACTCGCGCAGCACGCGATTGATGTGCATCTGCGGCCACAGCGCCAGCTTCGACACCAGCGCGCCGAGCACCAGCACGGCGGCGGGCAGCCCCCAGTGGAGCGCCTCGAGCACATTGTCGGCGGCATAGAATTTCAGCGCCATCCAGACGCCGGCGATGAACATCACCGCCTGCGTCACGAACAGCACCATGCTCGGCCAGCCGGTGCGCCCCTTGAACAGCCCCATCGCCTGGCTGAAATAGCCCGGCTCATTGGCCTCCCAGTCGGCCACCAGCGCATCCTCTTCCTCGCGCAGCAGTTCCGCGATCCTCTTGTCGAGATCACTCATTTCCCTTCTCCTTCCAGCGCCGCGCGCAAGGCGGCGCGTCCATGCATCAGCCGGGTCTTCACCGTGCCCGGCGGCACGTCGAGCGCGACGGCGATCTCGGCCACGCGCATGTCCTCGAAATAAAACAGCCTGAGCGCGGCCTGGTGCGCGGGCGACAACCGCGCCATCGCCGCCGCCAGCCGCTCGCGCTCATTGCCCTCGGGCGGCGCTTCGACTTGGGCCGGCTCGGCCGCCACTGCCGCATCCAGCGCGCGCCGCTGCTGGCGCCTGCCGATCGTGCGCGCGCATTGGCGCGACACGATCCGATAGGCGAAGGTCCCGAAGGCCCGCTCTTCGCGCAGGGTCGGCAGCGCCTTCCAGATCGCCGCCCAGCTCGCCTGCACGACATCCTCCGTGCCGGGACCACCCAGCAAGCGCCGCGCATGGCCGACGAGCCGCGGCTGCCAGCGCCGCACCAGCGCCGCCGCCAACCGCTTCTCGCCCGCCCGCGCGCCGGCGACCAGCCAGCCATCGAGCGCACGGCCCTCGAGACGATGCCCCTTACTCATGGAAAGAAGGTGCACCGCAGCGCGCGTCCGGTTCAATCCCGTCGCGAATTTTTCGGAAAAATAGGGAGGCTATGCCCTCAGGCCGGCGGTTCGGCGGGCCCCGTGAAGCGCAGCCCCGCCTCGTCGCCCAGCGCCCAGCGCACCTGCGCCGGATAGTCGCCCGAGCGGCCGACGCGCAGCCGCACGTCCTCGCCGATCATGGGGGTGCCGTCGGTCTTGAGGCGGCAGCCTTCCGCCGACAGGTCGATGACGGTCACGGGGCTCTCGACCCCGTCGCTGGCGACCAGCACGCCTTCGTGATTGACCTCGATCCGCTTGGCGCGTTTCACTTCGCCGACTTTACGCCTCATCAAACTTCTTCCCCCGAGCTTCATGAGGGGAAACTGCCGTAAACCCGCGCATGACGCAATACAAAATACTATACTGGATTAGTTTTTCTAACGCTACCGTAACGAACAGCGTTACCCGATGGCGGCGGGCGCCGTGAAATGCAAGCCCGCATCGTCGCCGAGCGCCCAGGCAACGAGCGCCGGAACGGGCTGTCCCTTGCCGACCGCGAGCATGACCTGCTCGCCCTCGATCAGCGAGCCGTCGGTCGACAGGCGACACCCGTCCTTCGACAGGTCGCGCACGATGACCGCCACGCGGCCGCCATCGCTGTCGGTCACCATGCCGGGCTGGGCAAGGTCGATGCGCACACTGCGCGCGCCGCTCCCGTTGCCGGTCATGCCGGGATCACGCTCGGCCATGCCGGACCCTCCCGATCGGGCTAGCCGCGATGGTGCCTTCGCGCAGTGCCTTTTCCTCGCGCGCCCGCCAATAGGCCAGCGCCCGCTTGGCATCGACCGCCTTCGAAAAATGGAAGCCCTGCCCGTGGGCACAGCCGAGCCCCGCCAGCGTGGTCGCCAGCTCGACGCTCTCGATCCCCTCGGCGGTAGTCTTCATGCCGAGTGCGTCGGCAAGGCCGAGGATCGCGCGGACAATGGCGATACTGTCCCTGTCCGACAGCATGCCCTTGATGAACCGCTGGTCGATCTTGAGAAGGTCGATCGGCAGGCGCTGGAGATAGGCAAGGCTCGAATAGCCGGTGCCGAAATCGTCCATCGCGAGATTGGCATCTAGGCCCTTGATGGCCTCGAACACCTTGGTCGCCCGCGCCGGATCCTGGACGATCGCGCTTTCGGTCAGTTCGATGGTCAGCCGCTCGCCGCCGATCTTGTGGGTCCTGAGCGTCGTGCCGACCATTTCCGACACATTGTCGCGCGCCACCTGGATCGCCGACAGGTTGACCGACAGGTTGATCGGCAGGACCTGCCCCTCGGCATTGTCCCAGCCCGACAGCGTGCGCGCCGCCTTGTCCATCGCCCAGCGACCGAGCTCGAGGATGAGGCCTGATTCCTCGGCGACGGGAATGAATTCGGACGGCCCGATCTCGCCGCGCTCGGCATGGTTCCAGCGCGCCAGCGCCTCGAAGCCGGTGACGCGCCCCGTCTTCAGTTCGATGAGCGGCTGGTAGGCAAGGTCGAGCTCGTCGCGTTCCAAGGCGCGCCTGAGTTCGGTCTCGATCGAGAAGCGCCGCCGCGCCGCCACCGCCTGTTCGGGCTCGTAGATAGTGGGCTTGCCCGCCAGCTTGGCCTGCTTGACCGCGAACTGGGCGTTGCGGAACAGCTCCTCGCCGTCCTCGCCATGACTGAGCAGCGCGATGCCGATCGCCCCGTCGACGCGGATGTCGAGGTCGGACAGGGTGAAGGGCTCCTCGATCAGCCGCGCGATGCGCTCCGCCGCGCGGACCGCATCGCCCGCCCCGCCCTTGACCGAAAAGAGGATGCCGAATTCGTTGCCGCCGACGCGTGCCAGCATGTCGCCGTCGCGAAGCCCGCCGACGAGGCGGCTGGCAAAGCTGATGAGCAGTTCGTCGCCCACCACCGAGCCCATCGACTGGTTGATGCGCGAAAAGCGGAGGAGGTCGACCAGCAGGATCGCATAGCCGTCGGCCCGCGCCTTGTCGCCCGCGACCGCCTCGATCGCGTCGGTGAAGGCGAGGCGGTTGGGCAGGCCCGTGAGCGAGCATTGCAGCATCTGGTTCCTGAGATGCTCCTGCGTGCGCTTCTCCTGTGTTTCCTCGACGAGGCTGAGGAGGCAGCGCCGCATCGCCCCCGCCCCGCCCAGCGGCGCGGCCTTCAGGCGGAAATAGCGGCGGTGCACGCCCGATCCGTCCTGCCGCTCCATCTCGTCAGGGGCGTTCGCCGGATCGGCGAGATAGGCCTTGAGGAAGGCGCCGATCGGCCCGCCCGCAGCGGCCTTCAGGATCGCGCGCGCATCGAGGTGAAGCTGGCCGCCGGTGATCGTCTCGATGAATTTCGGGTTCCAGGCGTCGAGCCCCAGCTCCCCCTCTTCATCGAGGTGCACCACCCCTGCCGCGATCGGCAGCGCGGCGAGCAGTTGGCAGTCCTCGACGGACATGCCACGCCCGTTGCGCGGGGCGCTCGCCACGGGGGCGGGTTGGAGGGGCACGGTCGCCTGCATGGGCCCCCGCCTTAAACGCGAAGGGTTAACGGCTAGTATTCAAGCCGTTTGTGAACCTTCCCATTCCGTCCCGTTTCGGATCAATCCTGCGCCTCGTCATTCTTTTTGACGGGCGGCACGAAGGCATTGGATTGCGGGAAACCCTGCGGCGCCATGCGCCCTGCCGCCCCGCGCACGACCTTCCACGGCGTCATGTCCGGTTCGGTGCGGTTGCGCGTGCCCCCGCCCATCGCCCAGCTGATCCCGTCCTCCAGCCGGAAGCCGATGGCATCGCTCAAACCCCCGTCGCGATAGCGCTGGAGCTGCACGCCCGCGCCGCGCGCCAGTTCGGGCATCTCCTCGAGGCTGAAGACCAGCACCTTCCTATTCTCGCCCACGACCGCGATCGCATCGGCGCCTTCGGGAATGGGCTTCACCAGCTTCACCTTCGCGCCCTTCCTGAGGTTCACCAGCTGCTTGCCCTTGCGCGTCTCGGCAGAGAGGTTCTCGCCGAGTGCCACGAACCCGCGCCCGTCCGACGCTGCGACGAGATATTTCGCCTTGGGATCCAGGGGCAGCGCGGTCACGATCTCCACCTCGCCCTCGAGATCGATCATCAGCCGCAGCGGCTCGCCAAAGCCCCTGCCACCGGGCAGCTTGTCCGCCCCCACCGTGAAGATCCGCCCGTTCTCCGCCACCACGAGGATGCGGTCGGTCGTCTGCGCATGGAAATGGAACGCCGCCTCGTCGCCCTCGCGGAACTTCATCTCGGGCACGGTGGCAAGGTCGACATGCCCCTTCATCGCCCTGATCCAGCCGCGGCTCGACAGGATCACGCTCACCGGCTCCTTGTCGATCATCTGCGTCCAGTCGACATCCGCCGTCACCGCCGCCGGCGTCACCGCGGTGCGCCGCGGATCGTCCTTGTAATCCTTCTTGAGCGCGCGCAGCTCCTCCTTGAGCTTGGCCTTCTGCAGCTCCTCGTCCCCGAGCAGCGCCTCCAGCTCGCCCTTCTCGGCCAAGAGGCTCTCTTCCTCGCCCTTGAGCTCCATCTCCTCGAGCTTCCTCAAGCTGCGCAGCCGCATGTTGAGGATCGCCTCGGCCTGCCGGTCGGTCAGCCCGAACTCGGCCATCATCACCGCCTTGGGCTCGTCCTCGGTGCGGATGATCTCGATCACCCGATCAAGGTTGAGGAAGGCAATGAGATAGCCGCGCACCAGCTCGAGCCGGTCATCGATCTTCCCGATCCGCCACTGCGCCCGATTGCGCATCACGTCATATTGGAAGTCGATCCACGACAGCAGCGCCTCGCGAAGGCTCATCACCCCCGGCGTCCGCCCATGCTCGAGCACGTTGAGGTTGAGCGAGAAGCGGCTCTCGAGATCAGAGAGCTTGTACAGGCTCTCCTCCAAGAGCTGCGCATCCACCGTCCGCGACCGCGGCTCGAGCACGATGCGGATATCCTCCGCACTCTCGTCGCGCACATCGCCGAGGATCGGCAGCTTCTTGTCCCCGATCAGCCCCGCGATCTGCTCGATCAGCTTGCCCTTCGCCACGCCATAGGGGATCTCGGTCACGACCAGCTGCCAGGCCCCGCCCTTCAAATCCTCGCGCTCGATCTTCGCGCGAATGCGGAAAGACCCCCTGCCCGTCACATAGGCCTTGAGGATCACCGCCTCGTCATCGACCAGCACGCCCCCCGTCGGGAAGTCCGGCCCCTTCACATATTTCATCAAGGTCTCGTCGCGCGCGTCGCGCGTGCCGACCAGATGCACCGCCGCATCGCACAGCTCGCCCACATTGTGCGGCGGGATCGAGGTCGCCATCCCCACCGCGATCCCCGCCGCGCCATTGGCGAGCAGGTTGGGGAACAGCCCCGGGAACACCTCGGGCTCGTCCTCCTCGCCATTATAGGTCGAGCGGAACGGCACCGTGCCCTCGTCGATCCCAGCCATGAGCCGCATCGCGGTCTTGGTCAGCTTGGCCTCGGTATAGCGATAGGCAGCGGCATTATCCCCGTCGATGTTGCCGAAATTCCCCTGCCCCTCGACCAGCGGGTAGCGCAGCGAAAAGTCCTGCGCCAATCGCACCATCGCGTCATAGACCGACGCATCGCCATGCGGGTGATATTTACCGATGACATCGCCCACCACGCGCGCCGACTTCTTGTAGGCGCCGGCGGGATCGAGCTTCAGCTTGCGCATCGCCCACAGGAGGCGGCGATGCACGGGCTTCAAGCCGTCGCGCACATCGGGCAGCGAGCGCGCCGTGATGGTGGAGAGCGCGTAGACGAGATAGCGTTCGCTCAGCGCGCTCGAAAAGGGTTCGTCGATGATCTGGTCGGGGACGGATTCGGTGGTCATGCAAGCGAGCTTAGGTCGGGTGCCCTATGGGTGTCATCCCATTAGTCTCTTTTAGAAAAGATTCTGTCAGCTCGACATGTCTCCGAACATAAACCTCTAGGGAATTACCCTTCGGTAATTGGCTATCTCGAAATCTTCCGGCCGCGCTTTAAATTTATCCATAGGGTCCGTAAGCCGCGTGTATCGAGACTGGAACCGCCGCAAGTCATAAGGATTAAGTTCAACAACTAGCATATGGTCATTCTCTCCACCTTTTACGCGGCAGATATCCCTTTCAAAGTTTTTCATCGCAGGAGCGCGGACACGACTATCTCCGTACGCTCTATTATTGACTACGGCGATATATGAATGGACATCCAAAGCCGCGCCTTCAGTTAACGATGAAAAAGTTGCAAGGTCTTGGTTCCAAGAGAGAACTATAAGGCAATCAACGTTCCCCTGAGCGTTCTTACGATAGCTCAAATTCTGGAGCTCTGAACAAATCAATGTACCGAATGCAAATTCGCCGTGCACATAGATTGGCTTGCGCAAGGACGGGCACTCCCAGGCTAAATTATAGACCTTCTCTAGCTCGTCTCCTTCACGAGGTGACGGGATCGATTTGTGCTGGAACAATGATAGCCAAATTGGCCAGCCTAAATCGTCACTTCTGAGGTTCATAAAGGCAGAACTGCCGACCTTACGGTGAGGGTAATGGTAATATTCAACACCGCTAATAAGACTGATATTGCTCCGAGCGAGAACAGCCGCGACATCAGATAGCCACTCATGCGGCAAGGCGAGCTCGGGCAGTATTAGGTGTGTCGGCTTTGGGTCAGCTTTAATCGCCATATTAATCATAGTAGAAATTTGTTTATGCCTTTTGGCAGTTACGAGCGGTTGGCCTGCAGCCATGAGCCTCCAGTCAGCACCAGCCGTCTTATAGCTGGAGATACCTAGACGTACGACCTTCTCTTCACGATTAATCATTTGCCTTGTCGGACCACTACCGCCCGACATTGGTGCTTCGCTCACTGACAATAAGTTTTCATCACTCACCCATGAGCCTCTTAAGAGGCGGACCAGTTTTGCCCACACCGGCCTACCGTCACGGCTCTCAGTCCACCCGCAAGTGGTCGGCAACAAACCATATATCTCCCCCGGCGAAAAAGGACGCGTTGGATACCTTAGAGAATTCACACATTTGGATATCAGCGCCTCTTCGGCCTCCAACGGCTCGCGGATAAATTCCCTAAAATAAGGGGACATCGACGCCTCAATGCAAAACAGGCCTAGCTCAAAACTCCGACGATCGTAGTCCCATACGTCATCGAAGCTAAGTCTTCCCATTTGCCTCCCTACATGTGCCGCCATCGCTGTTAGAGGATAGCGACTTTTCAAAGGGATCGTGGACCAGTCAGAAGTATAGATTGACAAGAAGCGCCGCCTCAATTCCTCTTCACCCAAGGGCAGACCAGCAGTCATTAATACGTTTTGCATGCTCCTTTGATCGCTTCTCGTCCGACAGAGGTTTCCAAACCCGATATTTTTCAGGGCCGCGTCCGCCAAAGCCTTAAGGAAAGTCCCCTCCAGCGCGAGCCAAGCTTCATGGTCGCACGAGAAACCATCAACTTTAGTACTGATGAACTTGTTGTGGGATATTGCTTTGAAGGACTCGAGGACTGTCTTGAGGAGCTTCTCTGCCTCTCTCCAATCACGACAAGCCACCGCCACTCCGAACATCCGATAAATGGAATCAACATGCTCCAGAATCGCATTCGGATTTAAGAGATGTACTCGAGCGAACTCAAAGAAGTTTGTTCGCTCCCGCTCCCACTGATCGGGCGGGAGCAAACGATTAAGATATTCGATGTTTCTGAGCTTCAATGCCCACGCCAAGCGCTTAACCGTCAGCCCCCCTGCGCGCATCAAACTGGTGGGTTCCGAATTTGGCGCATCCCCAAGCACGAGGGCCTCAGACGACCTCCCCTCTATTAGGTCGTCTACACTTGGCAGCAATCGACGTTCACTTGAAATTGATCGAATTTCGTCATCAATTTTGTCAATAGTGTCCCGACCCGCCCTGCCTTTCAACTTGAACAGCTTTGTTTTACTATCAACAATTTTAAACTCTGGGCGATGATACGAGATCGAGATTTTTACCTTTTCCGCTCCTTTCTTTATCGACGCCGAGTTTTGCTCCAGTAGTGCCCAAAAGCCTTCTAGACTGTCGATGCCATCCGATCGGAAAACAATGAAAATGTCGTCTACATATCTGCCGTAGTAGTATGGTCGAATAGAGGTCTCGAATATTTCATCTAGCTCTATAAGGGCAACGTTTGCGAGAACTTTTGATGCCATAAGACCTACCGGCACACCAATCGGGTCGACCTTTTCAAAATTCAATTCTTCTGAAATCTTAGTATTCCAACGCCTCATCAGCGATATCAAGGCGCGATTTAAGTCAGTCTCAACTCGTGAATATGTTAGGCCATACCTCTCTCTAAATTCGCCCGAAGTAATGTACGAGGGGTCAACTGTTTGATAGAAGTCGGTCAAATCCGTCGTGATGGCGGTAACGCGACCCCCCTTCTCGATTTCGTCTCGCATGGCCGCTAGGCCGCGATCTCGCCATTCAGAATATGGCAAAAAATACGGCTCAAACGTCCCGAGAGATTCTGCATGAATGTCCCCAGCGCTATCACTGCCCTTTTTCGGAAGTCGGTTTATTCTCGAGCCTTTTGCATTTTCGCTTAATAGCTTGTCCAAGCGATCACCGACCGTGAGAAGCCATAGAGCAGAAATTATATGGGTTTCGACCGCGAAAAGGCCGACTGATCTAAATTTTGCAGTGCCACCATTTGCTTGATCGAATTGGAGACTGTTAATTTTTTCAGTGTCAAAACAAGCGTCATCAGAGCTAACTGAAGTGCTTTTCGATGGCTTTAACACCTTTCCCCAGACCGCAAATTCGAGCGGATCTCTCTCTAATACTTCACTCACAGCGCCTTTCACAAGCTCGCACTGCAGAGAACTCAAATTCTCTTCTAGATCCATCTCATAAGATGCAAAGCGTTCCGCGAGGGGCAGAGATCGCTCAAAAAAGCAATCAGCCTTTGCTTTACGGTAAGCCTTTCGAATGTCGTCGAGGGAAATACTTTCCCAACTTGCTATTTTCACATTGAGCCCCGAAGTTTTTCAAAAGTTTTGGTATTACGTCTTGAATTGTCAAGCTTGTAAAACCTCCTGGCGTCGGGTTGCGTTCGCTGTCCTACAGCGCCCGTTTCGGTCTATGTTCTCGAATGACCGACACCCTCCCCGCATCGCCCCGCCGCTCGCGCGGGTTCACGGCGGTTCGCCGCGCTTTTTTCCTCGCCCTGCACCGCCGCCGACAGCGGCACGGGCCGTGCAAAATCAGCGGCTTGGCCCCGAAAAGTTCCACAAGTGGACGAAGTGGACACACCCCCGATTTTCTCCAACAGGAGGCGCTTCCCTACACAGCCAATTGCCCCGTCCCGCCCAACCTCCTATAGGCCGATTTCAACCAGTTGAGGCGGGGAAGCATGGCACGGCGCAGGCAGATCTACGAAGGCAAGGCGAAGATCCTCTACGAGGGTCCCGAACCCGGCACCATCATCCAATATTTCAAGGATGACGCCACCGCCTTCAACGCCGAGAAAACCGGGCAGATCGCGGGCAAGGGCGTGCTCAACAACCGCATCTCGGAGAAGATCTTCACCTCGCTCCACACCATCGGCGTGCCGACCCATTTCATGCGCCGGTTGAACATGCGCGAACAGCTCGTCCGCCAGGTCGAGATCGTCCCCATCGAGGTCGTCGTCCGCAACGTCGCGGCCGGCTCCATGACCAAGCGTCTCGGCATCGAGGAAGGCACCCAGCTGCCGCGCACCGTGATCGAATATTACTACAAGGACGACAAGCTCGGCGATCCCATGGTGACCGAGGAGCATATCGCCTGCTTCGGCTGGGCCAGCCAGGAAGAGATGAACGACATCGCCGACATGGCGATCCGGGTGAACGATTACATGTGCGGCCTGTTCGCCGGCATCGGCATCCGCCTCGTCGATTTCAAGCTGGAATTCGGCCGCATCTGGGAAAACGACTACAGCCGCATCATCCTCGCCGACGAAATCTCGCCCGACAGCTGCCGCCTGTGGGACATCGCCTCGAACCGCAAGCTCGACAAGGACCGCTTCCGCCAGGACCTCGGCGAAATCGCCGAAGCCTATCAGGAAGTCGCCCGCCGCCTCGGCCTCCTCCAGCCCGAGGATGGCGAGGAAAGCGCGGTGCTCGACTTCGACAGCGCCAAGAAGAAGCGCGAGCGCAAGGACTAGGCCGGTGGAGCGCGTTCGCGTCGTCACGCTGAACGCCGCACTGGGGCCGCTCGATTACAAGCTGCCCGAGGGCGTCGAGGCACCGCCCGGCACGCTCGTCACCGTGCCGCTTGGGCCCCGCCAGCTCACCGGCGTGGTGTGGGAGCCCGAACGGCTGCCGACCGAGGAAGTCGGCGACAATCGCCTGCGCCCCCTCATCGGCGCGATCGACGTGCCGCCGCTGTCGGCCGAGCTCCGCCGCCTCGCCGAGTGGACCGCGACCTACTACTGCTCGCCGCTCGCCAGCGTGCTGCGGATGATGCTCCCGAGCGCGGCCTTCGCCAGCCCGCGACAGCTGGTCGAATATCGCCTCACCGGCCTCGTCCCGCCACGCCTCACCGCGACCCGCGAGAAAGCGCTGCGCGAACTCGAGGGGCGGCAGGGCAGCGTGCGCGAACTCGCCGCCAAGGCGGGCGTGTCCGACGCGGTGGTGCGCGGTCTGGTCAAGGCCGGCGCGCTCGAGGCGGTCGAGGTCGATGCCGATGCGCCTTTCCCGCAGCCCGATCCCGACTTCTCGCCGGTCGAGCTTCGACCCGAACAGGCCGCCGCCGCCGACCGACTGCGTGGTGCCATCGGCGGCGGCTTCGCGCCGATCCTGCTCGACGGCATCACCGGCTCGGGCAAGACCGAAGTCTATTTCGAGGCGCTTGCCGAGGCGCTCAGGCAGGGCGGCCAGGTGCTCGTGCTGCTCCCCGAAATCGCGCTCACCGAACCCTTCCTCCAGCGCTTCGAGCGGCGCTTCGGCACGATGCCGGTGGCGTGGCACTCCGACCTTCGCGGGTCGGAGCGGCGGCGAGCGTGGCGCGGGATTGCGGAAGGCACGGCGAAGGTCGTGGTCGGCGCGCGTTCCAGCCTCTTCCTTCCCTATCGCGACTTGAAGCTCATCATCGTCGACGAGGCGCACGAGACCAGCTTCAAGCAGGAAGAAGGCGTGCAATATCATGCCCGCGACGTCGCGGTGATGCGCGGGCAGTTCGAGCAATTCCCGATCATCCTTGCCAGCGCCACTCCCGCGATCGAAACGCGGCACATGGTCGAGATCGGGCGCTATGACGAGGTGCGGCTGGCCGAGCGCCATGCCGAAGCGCGCCTGCCCGAGCTTTCGGCCATCGACCTGACGCAGGACCCGCCCTTGCGCGGCAAGTGGCTGGCGCCACGGCTGGTGCGCGAGCTCGAGGCCAATCTCGAGGCGGGCGAGCAGAGCCTCCTCTTCCTCAACCGCCGCGGCTTTGCCCCGCTGACCCTGTGCCGCAATTGCGGGCACCGTTTCCAATGCCCCAATTGCACCGCCTGGATGGTCGAGCACCGGCTGATGGCGCGGCTGGCCTGCCACCACTGCGGCAATGTCATGCCACCGCCCAAGGCCTGCCCCGAGTGCGGCGAGGAAGATTGCCTCGTCGCCTGCGGTCCGGGGGTCGAGCGGATTGCCGACGAGGTCGCCGCGCTCTTTCCCGAGGCGCGCACCGCCGTCGTCACATCGGACACGATCTGGAGCCCGGCGCGTGCCGCCGAATTCGTGCGGGCGATGGAAGCTGGCGAAATCGACATCGTCGTCGGCACCCAGCTTGTCACCAAAGGCTATCACTTCCCCAACCTCACGCTGGTGGGCGTGGTCGATGCAGACCTCGGGCTGCAAGGCGGCGACTTGCGCGCGGCCGAGCGTACCTTCCAGCAGGTCAGCCAGGTGGCAGGACGCGCGGGACGCGGCGACAAACCGGGGCGCGTCTTCATCCAGACCCACGAGCCCGACCATCCGGTGATGGAAGCGTTGGTGTCGGGCGATGCCCCCGCCTTCATCGCCGCCGAGACCGAGGCGCGCCGCGCCGCTGCCATGCCGCCCTTCGGGCGCCTCGCGGCAATCATCGTCAGCAGCGAGGACGAGGAAGCGGCCAAGCTGATCGCCCAGAACCTCGGGCGCGCGCGGCCCGAGATGGAGGGCGTGGCGATCTACGGCCCCGCGCCCGCCCCGCTCGCCATGCTGCGCGGACGGCACCGCCAGCGCCTGCTGGTCCATGCCGAGCGACGCGTCGACGTACAGGCGGCGATCCGTGACTGGCTCGCGAAGGTCGACTGGCCGCAGAAGGTGCGCGTGGCGGTCGACGTCGACCCCTATTCCTTCGTCTAGGGTCGGGAACGACCCGCCCCCGCCAGCCGCTGGGGCGCCATGGCCACGACCCTCGTTCCCGTCCTCGGCGACCAGCTCAGCCACGACCTCGCCAGCCTGCCCGATGAGGACCCCGCCGCCTGCGTGGTGCTGATGATGGAGGTGTGGGACGAGGCGACCTACGTCAAACACCACCCCCAGAAGATCGCGCTGCTCTTTTCGGCGATGCGGCATTTCGCCGCCGAGCTCGAAGAGAAGGGCTTCACCGTCGATTATGTGAAGCTCGATGATGCCGGCAATTCGGGCAGCTTCACCGGTGAGGTCGAGCGGGCGCTGGAACGGCACGAGGTGGAGGCGATCCGCATCGTCGAGGCGGGCGAGCGGCGGGTGATGGATGCCATCGCCGGCTGGGAGCACCAGTTCGGTCTGCCCATGACCATCCTGCCCGACACGCGCTTCATCTGCTCGATCGCCGAATTCTGCGCCTGGGCGCAGGGGCGCAGCGGACTGCGGATGGAGCATTTCTATCGCGAGATGAGGCTGAAGACGGGCTTATTGATGGACGGAGAGGAGCCGGCCCACGGGCGCTGGAACTTCGATGCCGAGAACCGCGACAGCGCCGATCCCGACACCGACTTTCCCGAACGGCCAGTCTTCGAGCCCGACAACATCACGCAGGAAGTACTCGACCTCGTGGCGGGCCACTTCGGCGACCATTTCGGCAGCCTCGAAGGCTTCGGCTGGCCGGTGACGGCGGCGCAGGCGGGGCAAGCGCTGGACGATTTCATCGCGAACCGCCTGCCCTGCTTCGGGGCGACGCAGGACGCGATGCTGACGGGGAAGGATTTCATGAACCATGCCCTTCTCTCGACCAGCATCAACTGCGGGCTGCTCGATCCGCTCGAGGTTTGCCGGAAGGCCGAGCAGGCCTATCGGGACGGCAAGGCGCCGATCGAGGCGGTGGAAGGCTTCATCCGCCAGATCCTCGGCTGGCGCGAATATATCCGCGGCATCTACTGGTGGGAGGATGCGGACTATGGCGAGGAGAATTTCTTCGGCAACCGCCGCCACCTGCCCGACTTCTACTGGACCGGCGAGACCGACATGCATTGCATGGCCGAGGCGGTGCGGACGACGCGCGAGCATGCCTATGCGCATCATATCCAGCGGCTGATGGTGCTCGGCAATTTCGCGCTGATCGCGGGGGTCCGGCCTGACCATGTGCAGGACTGGTTCCTCACCGTCTATGCCGACGCCTATGAATGGGTCGAGCAGCCCAATGTGGTCGGCATGGCGCTGTTCGCCGATGGCGGCGACATGGCCTCCAAGCCCTATGCGGCGAGCGGCAATTACATCAACAAGATGTCCGATTACTGCCGGCACTGCCGCTATGATGTGAAGAAGAAAACCGGCGAGGATGCCTGCCCCTTCAACGCGCTCTACTGGGATTTCATGGACCGCAACCGCGACAAGCTCGAGGGCAACCATCGCATCGGGCGTATCTTCGCGACCTGGGATCGGATGGGGGACGAGCGGAAGGCGGAATATCGGGAGAGCGCACGTGACTTCCTTGCCACGCTGACGCCGGCCGATGCGGGATGGGCGCGCGGCTGAGCTTGTCCGCCGCGGCGGATCGGTCAATGGTGGGCGCGCCGAAGCCTATCGGGGGTCAGTCTCTTGCGTTTTCTTTCCATCCTTCCGCTTCTCGCCTCGGCGATTGCCTTATCCTCGCCGGCCGATGCCGAACAGTGGCGCCGCGCCGAGAGTCCGCATTTCGTGGTCTATTCGACCTTGTCCGAAGACACGCTGCGCGAGCGGCTCGAGGAACTGGAGCGGATCGACAGCGCTATCCGCGTCGTGCGCGCGCAGCCCGATACGGCGGTCGGCGACGGCAACCGTGTCACCATCTTCATGCTCGACAGCGAGCAGGTCGTGCGCCGCCTTGCGGGGGTCGGCAATGCGGGCGGTTTCTACACCTATCGCGAGATGGGACCGCTGGCGGTGGTGCCCGACATCGAGGGGCAGCGTGCCGAGTGGCGGATGAACGTGCTGGTGCACGAATATTCGCATCACCTTCTGCTCCAGGACATGGATGGCCCGATGCCGGCCTGGCTGGTCGAGGGATGGGCCGAATTCTTCTCCACCGCGCGCAGCGACAAGGATGGCGCGGTGCGCATCGGCGACGTGCCGGTCCGCGCGGCGCGGGTCCTCCAGCGCGAGGGGATCATGCCGGTCGACCGGCTGTTCGATCTCCAGAACAGGCAATGGGGCAGCGACGGGCAGCGCTTCTATGCGACGGGCTGGCTGCTGACCCATTATGTCGCCTTCGAACCGACGCGTCGGCAGCATTTCGCGCGCTATCTCGACCTCATGGCCGAAGGCTTGCCGTCGGGCGAGGCGGCGCGCACCGCCTTTGGCGACCTCGCGCGGCTCGATGAGGAACTGGCGTCTTACCGCAGGTCGCGGCTGGGCTATCTCGAACTCGGCCCCGAGCGCGTGGCGACGCCGTCGGTTACGGTCGCCGCGTTGAGCGAAAGCGATGGCGCGGCCATCCCGCATTATCTGGCGCTGTGGCTCGACCAGGACGAGGAGGACCTCCTTCCCCGCCTGCGCGCGATGGAAACCGAGAATGGCGGGTCGGGACTGTTCATGACGGTGCTGGCGATGGCCGAGCTGGCGCGCGGGAACCCGCAGGCGGCGGACGAGGCGGCGGCGCGGGCGATGGAATTGCGCCCCGGCAAGGCCGAGCCGATGCTGCTGCGGGTGCGGGCGCTGCTCGAGCGCGCCTACGAGGAAGAGGACGAGAGCCTCTATGCCGAGGCGAGCAGGATGGCGGCGGCGGCCAACCGGCTCGACCCCGAGGATCCCGAGGCATTGAAGCTCTACTATCGCGTGTCGAAGGAGCGCCACGGGCGGGCGACCGACATGGCGGTCGACGGGCTGGTCGCGGCGATCGCCAAGGCGCCGCAGGATTTCAACATGCGTATGACCGCGGCCCAAGCGCTCGGGCGGCAGGGGCGCGTGGCCGAAGTACGGCGGCTGATGGTCCCCGTCGTCAACGATCCCCATCATCCCGAGCGGGCGGCGCAGGCGCGCGAGATGCTCGCGGAGATCGAGGAACGGGCTGCTGCTACTGTCGACGGCGCATCCTGAAGCGGGAGGCGTGACTTTTCGGCGACTCTCGAGCCGGAAGTGACGCCCGCGCCCCTTGTCGGCGCGCGCGCCTGCTGGACAGGCAGGGCTTTGGCATTAACATTTTCAGCCTGAAGCGTTTCTTGAATCCAGTGGGGGATTTTTCGCGTGTTTTCCAAACTGACGGACAAGGCCGTGCTCGCGGCCACGGGCATGATGATGGCGGCCGTGGCGGCCACGCCGGCGATGGCACAGGACTGGTGGAAGGCCGAGACCGACAAGTTCATCGTCTATTCGAGCGGCGAGGGCGAGGATGCCCGCGAGCTGGCCGAAAATCTCGAGCGGCTCGACGATGCGCTGCGCTTCATGCGCAATCTTGGCAAGGAGGCGCCGCTCGCCGCCGAACGCAAGCTCGTCATCTTCCAGGTCGGCGACATCGAGGACATGGGCAGGCTGGCCGGCCGGCGCGGCGTGGGCGGCTTCTTCAGCGCCCGCGAGGGCCAGTCGGTCGCCTTTACCCCGACCGAATATGGCCGCGACCTGCGCGGCCGCGGCGCACGGCTCGAGCGCAAGCGCGCCACCGTCGAGGAAGTGATGTTCCATGAATATACGCACTACTTCATGTTCCATCACGGCGCGGCGGCCTATCCGGCCTGGTATCGCGAAGGCTTTGCCGAACTGTTCGGCACGATCGATCTCAAGGAAGACGGCTTCGTCGTCGGGCGCCCGCCCGCGCGCGGCGGCCTTCTCCAGACCAGCTATGACATCAGCCGTATGTTCGATCCGCCCGAGAAGATGCGCTATGCCGATTATATCCAGAGCTATGGCTATGGCTGGCTCCTGACGACCTACCTGTCCTTCACGCCCGAGCGGCAGGGACAGCTCGCCGACTATCTGCGCCGCCTCAATGCGGGCGAGGAATCGATCGAGGCGGCCAAGGCCGCGTTCGGCGATCTCGACCAGCTGAAGCGCGAGATCGACCGTTTCAGCGGCAGCCGCGCGCCGCTGACCGAGGTCACCTTCGAGAATTACGAGCCCGCCACCGCCACGGTGACGCCGCTGGGACCCGACGAAGAAGCGGTCATGGAGTTGTTCATCGAATCGCAGGCCGGCTGGGACGAGCGCCGCGCCGACTTCGCCGCGGGGCGGATGCGCGAGATCCTTGGCCAGTATCCGGGCAGCGTGCCGGTCATGAACGCGCTCGTGGAAGCCGAGTTTGACGGCGACAATCTCGACCGCGCCGAAGCGGTCGCCAAGCAAATCCTCGAGCAGGATCCCGACCATCTTCGCGCCAATGTCTTCCTCGCGCGGATCGCGGCCAAGCGGGCCGAGGAGGATGCATCGCACTGGGCCGAGGCGCGCCGCTATTACGGCCGCGCGAGCCAGATCGACCCGCGCAACGCCGAGGTCATGCTGGGCTATTACCTCAGCTACTATTTCTCGGACGAGCCGATGACCGAGACCGCGCTGATCGCGCTCGAGCAGGCCTATGAGTTCGCGCCCTTCTCGCCGATCGTGCGGCGCACGCTGGCGCATGTCCTGCTCACCGAGAACCGTCCCGATGCGGCGCGCACGGTGTTGCTGCCGCTCGCCTCGGACCCGCATGGCGGCAAGCGGACCGAGAAATATCACGAGCTGCTGGCGCAGATCGACGAGGGCGAGCTCGCCCCCGTCATCGAGGAACTGCGCCCGCTGACGCGCGCCGAAGCCGAAGCCAAGGCCGAACGCGAGCGTCGCGGCGGCTAGGACGTATCAAGGGGCGCGCCGCGACGGTGCGCCCCGCCCTGCCCCTTATTGCCCGAAAGCGGCGCGGACGCGCTCTTCGGTCAGTCCGAAATCCTCGAGCCGGTAGCGGTGCTTGTGATGCGCCTTGCTCTTGCCGAGGAAGCTTTCCATCGCATTGACGACCCTCGTGTCGAGATCGCGGCCGAGGAAGGCGTAGATGCGCCGCATCTGGCCGCGCCAGTCGCGCCCCACTTCGTCGAAACAGACATCGAGCGCCTCGATATCGGGATGGCGCGCGCGGAAGTCGTCGACGCGGTCGTGCCGCAGCCTGGTCTTGCGCAGCCACTCGGCGCCCACCGCATGCGGATCGACATGGCGCGACTGGACGCGCGCCTGCTGGAAGGCGAGGCTCGCCGAGGAGCCGACGACCTGCGCGAGGTCGCGGCGGAGGAAAAGGTAGCGCGCGTCGGGAAGAGCCTCGTGGAGCGCGTCCATGTCCTGCGTGAATTGCGGCGCTTTCAACACCCACGGCTTGTCCGCAGGTTCGCCGCGCACGGTGGCGATGGTCTGTAGCGTCTTGCGAAATTCGGCGTAGACGGCGTCGCGGTCGCAGGTCTCGCAATGGCGGGCAAAGGCCGGGACCTGCCACTGTCCCTCGAACTGGGCGCCGAAGATGCTCATCGCGTGGAAGCCGAATTCCTCTTCGGCCTGGAAGGGGCCGGTCGGGTGGACCGCGGCAAGCAGCGGGTTGAGCGCGCGCAGGAACAGGAGGTTGGCGGTGACGGTCAGCGGGCGCGTTTCCAATCGCCCGCCGGTCGGCACGGGGATCATCGTCTCGTAAGCCCGCGTGTGGATGAAGCCGGGGTCCTGCGCGAGCAAGCGATGGAGCCGTGTCGTGCCCGAACGCATCTGGCCGACGATGACGAGCGGGCGTTCGACCGGCCGGTCGAGAATGGAGGGATCGCGCTCCCATTGCTCCTCGGCGCGGATGCGGCAGCGGATCTTGCGGACGATCTGGCCGAAGGCGATGGCGCGCCCGAGCGGCGACAGCTGCGCTTCTTCCGCGAGGCTGCGAGTGAGGATGGCGAGCCGTTCTTCCCAGTCGCCCGGCGCGGGTGCCCTGCCCTCTGCCTTCACCGCATGATCGACGAGCGCCCCGGGGGACAGGCTCGGGCGCGGGCTCATGCCGCTGCGCCAGACATTCAACAGCATGCGGTCGATGAAGCGCGCGGCGGCGAGGCTGTCGTCCCGGGCGGACGGCGCATCGAGGCGCGTTTGATCGGGCGCTAGCGTGGCCATGACCAAGCTGTAACGCGCCTTATCGTCAAAAACGAACCAAAAACACGGTCAAAAGGCGAGGGTCTGTTGCGTGGGCGGGACGAGCGCCCCTTCGGCGGCAAGCAGCGCCTCCTTGATGGCGAGCCCATAGGCATAGCCGCCGAGCCCGCCATCGGCGCGGATGACGCGGTGGCAAGGAATGAAGACGGCGATGGGATTGGCCCCGTTAGCGGTGCCGACGGCACGCTCGGCGCCGGGCTTGCCCAGTGCCGCCGCGATATCGGCATAGCTGCGCGTCTCGCCCGTCGGGATGCGACAGAGTTCGGCCCAGACTGCCTGCTGGAAGGGGGAGCCTTCGGGGGCGAGCTCGAAAGGGCTGGTACTGCCGGGGCGATCGAGTGCGGCGGCGATGGTGGCGGCCTCGCTTCCCCCCTCTTGCGCGGCACCGGCGGCCTGCGCGAGCCAGCGGTCGCTGCGGTGCTTGCCGTCGCCGAGCGACAGGCCGACGAGGCGGTCGCCCGCCATGCCGGCGACGAAGCGGCCGAGCCGGCAGGCGCCGGTAACGAGGCGGATCGATTCGGGCGCGGGCATGACGCCGAGGATAGCGGCGGCGGCAGGCTGGCGGGAGACGCTTTTGCGCGCCTCGTCGCGAAAGCGGCGGGCGGTGCCTTGCATCATCGTCCACCCCTTGCTAGGGGCGCGCCAACCCATGCGGGGGCAGCGGATTTTTCTCTTCGGGGAATCGCCCGCCTGCCTCCTTTTACGCATGACATCAGGATCGCTAACCCGGAGCTTACCCCAGGTGGATATTGGCAGCGGCATGAAGGCCAGCTTGGCAGGACGCTATGCGACTGCACTGTTCGAACTCGCACGAGACCGGTCGGAAATCGACACGGTCGAGGCGAGCCTTTCGCGTGTTCGCGCGGCGCTCGACCAGGCGCCCGACCTGAATGCGATGATCGAATCGCCCGCCGTGTCGCGTGAGGACGCGACCCGCACGATGGGCAAGATCGCCGACGAGCTGAAGCTCGACGCGCTGTCGAAGAACTTCCTCGGGGTGCTCGCCAAGGCCGGCCGCCTGACGCAGCTCGGCGCCGCCATCCGCGTGTTCGACGCGCTGGTCGCCGCGCACAAGGGCGAGGCCCGCGCCACCGTCACCAGCGCCCGTGCGCTGACCGACGCGCAGGCCAAGACGCTCGAGACCAAGCTGTCGCAGCGCGCCGGTCGCACCGTGTCGCTCGATACCAAGGTCGATCCCTCGCTGCTCGGCGGCGTTCGCATCCAGCTCGGCTCCGAGCTGATCGACGCTTCCGTTGAAACCAAACTGAATTCGCTCGCCGCCAAGATGGCGGGCACCGCCCAATAAGGCTCGATGAAAGGCTGAACATGGATATCCGTGCCGCTGAAATTTCCCGTGTGATCCGCGACGAAATCGAGAATTTCGACGCCGAAGCGCAAGTCACCGAAACCGGCAGCGTCCTGTCGGTCGGCGACGGCATCGCCCGCGTCCACGGCCTCGACAAGGTCCAGGCCGGTGAAATGGTCGAGTTCGAAGGCGGTGTGCAGGGCATGGCCCTCAACCTCGAACATGACAATGTCGGCGTCGTCATCTTCGGTTCGGACGCCGGCGTCCGCGAAGGCTCGACCGTCAAGCGCACCGGCACCATCGTCGACGTGCCCGTCGGCAAGGGCCTGCTCGGCCGCGTCGTCGACGCGCTCGGCAACCCGATCGACGGCAAGGGCCCGATCGTCACCGACGAGCGCAGCCGCGTCGAAGTCAAGGCTCCGGGCATCATCCCGAGGAAGTCGGTCCACGAGCCGGTGCAGACCGGTCTCAAGGCCGTCGACGCGCTCGTTCCCGTCGGCCGCGGCCAGCGCGAACTGATCATCGGCGACCGCCAGACCGGCAAGTCGGCCGTCGCGCTCGACACCTTCATCAACCAGAAGGGTGCCAATGCGGGCGACGACGAGAGCGCCAAGCTCTACTGCGTCTATGTCGCCGTCGGCCAGAAGCGCTCGACCGTCGCGCAGATCGTCCGCGCGCTCGAGGAAAATGGCGCGATGGAATATTCGATCGTCGTCGCCGCGACCGCCTCGGAGCCGGCCCCGCTGCAGTTCCTCGCGCCCTACACCGGCTGCGCGATGGGCGAATATTTCCGCGACAACGGCATGCACGCCGTCATCTGCTACGATGACCTTTCGAAGCAGGCCGTCGCCTACCGCCAGATGTCGCTCCTGCTGCGCCGCCCGCCGGGCCGCGAAGCCTATCCGGGCGACGTTTTCTATCTCCACTCGCGCCTCCTCGAGCGCGCGGCGAAGATGAACGAAGACAATGGCGCCGGCTCGCTGACCGCGCTGCCGATCATCGAAACGCAGGCGGGCGACGTGTCGGCCTACATCCCGACCAACGTGATCTCGATCACCGACGGCCAGATCTTCCTCGAGACCGACCTCTTCTACCAGGGCATCCGTCCCGCGATTAACGTCGGCCTCTCGGTCAGCCGCGTCGGTGGCGCCGCGCAGACCAAGGCGATGAAGAAGGTCGCCGGCTCGATCAAGCTCGAGCTCGCGCAGTATCGCGAAATGGCTGCCTTCGCGCAGTTCGGTTCGGACCTCGACGCCTCGACCCAGAAGCTGCTTGCTCGCGGCGCTCGTCTCACCGAGCTCCTCAAGCAGCCGCAGTTCTCGCCGATGCCGGTCGAGGAACAGGTCGCCTCGATCTTCGCGGGCACCAAGGGCTTCATCGATGACGTGAAGGTCGAAGACGTGACCCGCTACGAAGCGGCGATGCTCAGCTACATGCGTGCCGAGCACAATGACGTCCTCGTCACCATCCGCGAAACCAAGAAGCTCGAAGACGATACCGCCGAGAAGCTGAGCAGCGCGCTCACCGACTTCTCCAAGCAGTTCGCCTAAGAGATCAAATCAGCGTCATCCTCCCGGCGGGGGGATGACGGGCAGAGAGAGAAGCACCAGTGGCATCACTCAAGGCACTCAAGGGCCGGATCAACTCGGTCAAGTCGACCCAGAAGATCACCAAGGCGATGAAGATGGTCGCGGCGGCCAAGCTGCGCCGCGCCCAGGCCAATGCCGAAGCGGGTCGTCCCTATGCGACCCGTCTCTCGGACGTGGTCTCGTCGCTGGCCAGCCGGATCACCGTGGGGCCGCAGAGCCCCAAGCTGATCGCCGGCACGGGCAAGGACGAAACCCACCTGATCATCGTCGCCTCGGGCGACCGTGGCCTGGCGGGCGCGTTCAACACCAACATCACCAAGGCCGCGCGCCTCAAGGCCGAAGCGCTGCAGAAGGAAGGCAAGACCGTCTACTTCTACCTCGTCGGTCGCAAGTCGAAGCCGCTCCTCAAGCGCGTGTTTCCCGATGCCATCATCGGCGAGCATGACACGACGCAGGAAAAGAACCCGAGCTACGACACCGCGCAGGCGATCGCCGACGACATCATCGACCGGTTCAATTCGGGCCGATTCGATGTCGCGCACCTTGCCTATGCCGAGTTCGAATCGACGCTGAGCCAGGTGCCGCAGGTCGACCAGCTGATCCCGGTCAAGCCGGCGGAAGCGGGCGATGCCACCGACGGCGCGTCGGCGGCGGTCGAATATGAGCCCGACGAGGAAGCGATCCTCGCCGATCTCCTGCCGAAGAATGTCGCGATCCAGATCTATCGCGCGATGCTGGAAAACCAGGCCGGCTTCTACGGCTCGCAGATGACCGCGATGGACAATGCCACGCGCAATGCGGGCGACATGATCAACCGCCTGTCGATCCAGTACAACCGCCAGCGCCAGGCGGCGATCACCACCGAACTTGTCGAAATCATTTCGGGCGCCGAAGCGCTCTAACAGCCGAGGAACAACTTTCATGGCTACCGCTGCAAAGACCGCAACCAACATCAAGGCCGGGCGCATCGCGCAGGTCATCGGCGCCGTCGTCGACGTCGAGTTCGACGGCGAACTGCCGCCGATCCTCGGCGCGCTTGAAACCTCCAACAATGGCCAGCGCCTCGTTCTCGAGGTCGCCCAGCACCTCGGCGAGAACATCGTGCGCACCATCGCGATGGACGCCACCGAGGGCCTGACCCGCGGTCAGGAAGTCACGTCGACCGGCTCGATGATCGAAGTGCCCGTCGGTCCCAAGACCCTCGGCCGCATCATGAATGTCACCGGCGAGCCGATCGACGAACGCGGCCCCATCGGGTCGGACAAGTTCGCCCCGATCCACGCCGAGGCTCCGGCCTTCGTCGACCAGTCGACCGAAGCCTCGATCCTCGTCACGGGCATCAAGGTCATCGACCTTCTCGCCCCCTACGCCAAGGGCGGCAAGATCGGCCTGTTCGGCGGCGCCGGCGTGGGCAAGACGGTTCTCATCCAGGAACTGATCAACAACATCGCCAAGGGCCACGGCGGCGTGTCGGTCTTCGCGGGCGTCGGTGAACGCACCCGTGAAGGCAACGATCTCTATCACGAGTTCCTCGACGCGGGCGTCATCGCCAAGGACGCCGACGGCAACCCGACGAGCGAAGGCTCGAAGGTCGCCCTCGTGTTCGGCCAGATGAACGAACCGCCGGGCGCGCGTGCCCGCGTGGCGCTCTCGGGCCTCACCCAGGCCGAATATTTCCGCGATGAAGAAGGCCAGGACGTCCTGTTCTTCGTCGACAACATCTTCCGCTTCACCCAGGCGGGTTCGGAAGTGTCGGCGCTGCTCGGCCGTATTCCTTCGGCGGTGGGCTACCAGCCGACCCTGTCGACCGACATGGGCGCGCTGCAGGAACGCATCACCTCGACCAACAAGGGCTCGATCACCTCGGTCCAGGCCATCTACGTCCCCGCGGATGACCTTACCGACCCGGCGCCCGCCACCTCGTTCGCCCACCTCGACGCGACCACCACCCTGTCGCGTGCGATTTCGGAACTCGGCATCTACCCGGCCGTCGACCCGCTCGACAGCTCGAGCCGCGTCCTCGAGCCGCGCGTCGTGGGCCAGGAGCATTACGAAACCGCCCGTGCGGTCCAGGAAATCCTCCAGAAGTACAAGTCGCTGCAGGACATCATCGCCATTCTCGGCATGGACGAGCTGTCGGAAGAAGATAAGCTGACCGTGGCTCGCGCCCGCAAGATCCAGCGCTTCCTCTCGCAGCCGTTCCACGTCGCGGAAGTCTTCACCGGCATCCCGGGCAAGTTCGTCCAGCTCGAAGACACCATCAAGTCGTTCAAGGCGGTGGTGAACGGCGAGTATGACCACCTGCCGGAAAGCGCCTTCTACATGGTCGGCGGCATCGACGAAGCCGTCGCCAAGGCCGAGAAGATGGCGCAGGACGCCTAACCCTCATGGCGAAGGACCAGCCGGAACTTCGCCTCGAGGACTGCGTGAACCGGGTCTGCCCTTGGTCGGGCGACCCGGTGCAGGCTGACAGCCTGACCCTCTATCGGGGCCATGTCGTCGGCTTCTGTAACCCGGGCTGCCGGGACAAGTTTGCACAGGCCGTGTCGCAATTCGATACGGCGATAGACGGGATCGTATGATGGCCTTGAACTTCGAACTGGTGACCCCTGAAAAGCTCGTCCGCTCGGGCGAGGTGCACATGGTCGTCGTCCCCGGCGTCGAGGGCGATTTCGGCGTGATGGAGGGCCATGCGCCCTTCATGACCACGCTGAAGAACGGCCAGCTCGAGATCCACGAGAGCGCCGGCGGCGAGCCCAAGCGCGTCACCGTCTCGGGCGGTTTCGCCGAAGTCGGGACCAAGGGCCTGACCGTGCTGGCGGAGAAGGTCGAGGGCTAGCTCCTCCCGCGCCGCGATCACGCCACACTTGAATTAGGGCCGTGCGCCGCTAGCCTTCCCGATGGGGGAGACAAGCGATGCACGGCTCTTTTTCGTGGACCCAAGCTGGCCGGGGATGGGTGACGCGCGAGGAGCGCCCGTGGATGCTCGCCTTCTTTGCGCTGCTCGCCTTCATCCTCATCGTCAATCCGGTCGGTTACATAGGCGGTGCGTGGGACGACTGGCAGTACCTCAATGCCGCGCGCTGCTGGGTCGAGAACGGCCCGTGCCTGCCGGGTGACCACTGGCAGGGGCGCTGGCCTGTCATCGCCCCCCTCGCCCTTTCCACCGGCCTCCTCGGAGAAAGCCGGTTCGCGGTCGGACTGCCCTATCTCCTGGCCTTTCTCGCCCTCTGTTTCCTGATCACGCGGATCGGCAACCGGCTCGCCGGGCCACCAATAGGATGGATGGTCGCCACGCTGCTGCTCGCGATCCCCGCAGCGACGATCAAGATGTACCAGCCGAGCGTCGAACCGATCGAACTTGCCCTGCTGGCGGGATCGACGCTGGCCTTGCTCCATTACGGCGACCGACATGACGCACGGCCCATCCTGCTGTCGGGGCTCCTGCTCGGACTGGCTTTCCAAGTCCGCGAAACCGCGCTCCTTGCCGCATTGCCGTTAGCCTTGGGCGCCCTCGCGCTGAAGGCGCCCGTGCGCCACATCGCGCTCGCCGTCACCGCCTTCCTGTTGCCCTTGCTCGTCGAAATGCTCGTTTTCGGACTGCAGACGGGGGACCCCTTCCATCGGCGCGCCTTGTCGCTCGGCCATACGGCAGTGCCCTCGACCGAACTGCGCGGCGAAGTGGCCGAGGGACCACCGCTTTTCAACAGCCAGCTCATTGCCAATTGGAGGCATGTCCCGGGGTTCAGGGTGCATTGGCTCGTCGACGGGCCGTTGAACCTCTTCCTCAATGGTGCTGGAGGGCTGACCCTGCTCCTCAACCTGTTCATCCTTCCATTGGCTTGGAAGCGGCTGACAGGACACGACCGGAGCGTGATCAAGTGGACGACCCTCGTTGGGCTCTATTTCCTCTTCGGCCTGGTCTATGCACTTGCGATCGACCCCAAGCCGCGCATGCTGCTGGTCCCCCTTCTATGCTCGTCCCTCATCTTCGCCATACAGGTCCGGGCATTGTGGCGTGGTGGTGTCCGTCTTGCCGCGGCCACGGTGGTCGCATCCGTGCTCCTTGCAGGCGCCTTCGGGATCGCGGTGCAGCGCGAAATCCGCTCAATCGAGCCTGCGATTGCAAAGGCGATCGCCGACCACCCCGGCAAGATCGAGACCGACGCGGAGACGCGGCGACACCTCGCGCTGGTCGAAGGGGCCGACCGGCTCCTCCCCCTGTCGAGCGATGCGCCCGAACTGATCGTGAAAGTCGATATCGACTGCGCCTTGTGGAGCGAACGCCTGCTCGGCGGAAAACTGGAAGTGGTGCGGGTCTATCCTATGGGTCTCGTCAAGCGGCTGCCGGGAGAGCTGGCGTCCAACATCTGCCATTACCGCTATCGCGAACCGGTGAGCGAGCTGACCGTCTCCAACGCCAAGGACAGGCCGCGCGACGACTATGACCCTTCCCGCGGTTTCCGAATGATCCGCAAGCGGCTGCGGCAAGGCGACTGATCCCCATTAGGCTTTTCTAAAAGTTTGCATCCTATTCACCATTACCGACCAGACACGAATCCATGGGGATATCGCGATGAATGCGTTCGGTAAGCGAGGAAATGTCGGTGGCGCTCGGCCCAGCTTCGGTGTCGCACGCCCGATGAAGGGCGGGCCTGCGCCGGCCCCCAGCGAGGATACCGAAAGCGATCAGTTTCCGCCCGTAGAGGAAGCCTCTTCCTCCGGCGGCGGTGCCGCGAGCCTGTCCGCGATGGACAAGCTCAACGACCGCATGAATTCCGATCACAAGGAAGACAATAGCGGCGAAGGCTTCGAGGCCAGCGTCAACAAGATCAAGGACCAGGTCCTTCCCCGCCTGCTCGAGCGCGTCGATCCCGAGGCCGCTGCCACCCTCGGCAAGGACGAGCTGGCCGAGGAATTCCGCCCGATCATTTCCGAAGTGCTGGGCGAGCTGAAGATCACGCTGAACCGCCGCGAACAGTTCGCGCTGGAAAAGGTGCTGGTCGACGAACTGCTCGGCCTCGGCCCGCTTGAAGAGCTTCTCGCCGATCCGGCCGTCTCGGACATCATGGTCAACGGTCCCGACCAGACCTTCATCGAGCGCAAGGGCAAACTCACGCTCGCCAAGATCCAGTTCCGCGACGAGGAGCATCTGTTCCAGATCGCGCAGCGCATCGTGAACCAGGTCGGCCGCCGCGTCGACCAGACCACCCCGCTGGCCGACGCCCGCTTGAAGGATGGTTCGCGTGTGAACGTGATCATCCCGCCGCTGTCGCTCAAGGGCACGGCGATCTCGATTCGTAAGTTCTCCGACAAGCCGATTACCATCGACATGATGCGCGGTTTCGGCTCCATGTCGGAGAAAATGGCGACCTGCCTCAAGATCGCTGGCGCGAGCCGCATGAACATCGTCATCTCGGGCGGTACGGGTTCGGGTAAGACGACCATGCTCAACGCCCTGTCGAAGATGATCGACCCGGGCGAACGCGTGATCACCATCGAAGACGCCGCCGAACTGCGGCTGCAGCAGCCGCACTGGCTGCCGCTCGAAACCCGTCCCGCCAACCTCGAAGGCCAGGGCGCGATCTCCATTCGCGACCTCGTCATCAACGCCCTGCGTATGCGTCCCGACCGCATCATCCTCGGCGAAATCCGTGGCCAGGAATGTTTCGACCTCCTGGCCGCGATGAACACGGGCCACGACGGCTCGATGGCGACGCTCCACTCCAACAGCCCGCGCGAATGTCTCGCGCGTATGGAGAACATGGTCATGATGGGCGACATCAAGATCCCGAAGGACGCGATTTCGCGCCAGATCGCGGATTCGGTCGACCTCATCGTGCAGGTGAAGCGCCTTCGCGACGGTTCGCGCCGCACCACCAACATCACCGAGGTGATCGGGATGGAAGGCGATGTCATCGTGACGCAGGAACTGTTCAAGTTCGAATATCACGACGAGACGCCCGACGGGAAAATCATCGGCGAATATCGCTCGATGGGCCTGCGTCCCTATACGATGGAAAAGGCCAAGCAGTTCGGCTTCGACCAGCCCTATCTCGAGGCCTGCCTCTAGACACCTTTTCCGCTCCTACAGACGACCAGCAGGCCGCGCTTGTCCCCCGACAGGTGCGGCCTTTACTGTTGCGCAACGAAGCGCGTCGCGTAATCGTTAGGCATGCGTATCGATTAGAACAGGGAGACGGATCATGCGGATTTTGATGGCCGGTGCGGCGGGGCTTGCCGCCATGGGACTCGGGGCCTGTGCCAACTACGGCGCGGAAGATATCGGCCAGGCGATCGGCACCGCGGTGCTCGAGGACCTCATCCGCGATGCGGTCGGCATGGGCTTTCGCGACGAGGCCTTCGTGGCGCGCGATCCCTATCGCCATCCGGTAGAGACGCTGGCCTTCTTCGAAGTGCAGCCGAGCGACACCGTGGTCGAGATCTGGCCGGGCGGCGGCTATTACACGCAGATCCTCGCGCCCTATCTGGGCGATGGCGGCACGCTTTACTCGGTGGCGAGCGAGCGGGGCCTGAGCCGCGTGCGCGAGTTCGTCGCGGCCAATCCTGCCTATGGCAGCACAGTCCGCTATGCCGACTTCCCGTGGGAAGCGGGCGAAGTGATGGTGCCGTCGGGCTCGGCCGACAAGGTGCTGACCTTCCGCAACGTGCACAATTGGGAGATGGGCGACGAGCCTTATGGAGCCGATGCCTTCGCGCAGATGTTCGACATGCTGAAGCCGGGCGGCCTGCTCGGCGTGGTCGAGCATCGCCTGCCCGAGAATGCCCCCGCCGAACGCGAGGGCGGTTCGGGTTACATGAAGACCTCGACGGTCATCGCGATGGCGCAGGCCGCTGGCTTCGAATATGTCGGGGCGAGCGAGATCAATGCCAATCCCAAGGACACGGCCGACTGGCCCGAGGGGGTGTGGACGCTGCCGCCGACGCTGCGTCTCGGCGATGTGGATCGCGACCGCTACCTCGCCATCGGCGAAAGCGATCGCATGACGCTGAAATTCCGCAAGCCGCTGTAGGGCCATGAAGGAAGAGGAAGCACGCGCGGCGCTCGTCGGGCGCCGCGCTGCCCTCCTCGCCGAGGACAAGCTCGACGAAGGCGGTCGCGCGCCTGTCGAGCTCGACCAGGAAAGCGTCGGCCGCCTGTCCCGCATGGACGCCATGCAGGTGCAGGAAATGGCCAAGGCGCTCGAACAGCGGCGCAAGGACGAGCGCGCGCGCATCGACGCGGCGCTCGAGCGGATCGAGGTCGGCGAATGGGGCTACTGCCTCGCCTGCGGCGACGAGATCGCGCCGGCACGGCTGGCGCACGATCCCAGCGTGCCGCACTGCATCAAATGCGCCTCCTGAAAAGGAACTAGGAGGCCCCCTCCCCCATTGAATGCAAAACGGCGTCGGCCCGTGATCGGCAAGGCGCGAAGATAGGGGTGAAATTTGCATGAGTGACGACAAGGCCGCCAACGGGGCGCGTATCCTGCTCGTTGAGGACAGTCCGGTGGTGTCGCTGAGCACCGAGGACGCACTGCGTGATCGCGGCTTCTTCGTGGTCGGACCGGCCTATGACATGGCCGCCGCGCTCGACCTGTCGAGCCGCGAGCAGATCGACGCCGCAATCGTGGATCTCAACATCCGCGGCGAGAAATGCTTCCAGGTGCTCGAGATCCTCGAAAAGCGCGACATACCCTTCGTCCTGACCTCGGGCTATGCCGACTGGACCATGCCCGAGGAGTGGATGGAACGCCCGCGCCTCCAGAAGCCCTTCGACGAGGAAGCGCTGCTAAAGAAGGTCGAGAAGCTGGTCCGCGAGAAAGCGGGCTGATCAGAAGGCCGCACTGCCCGACTTGTAGAGCATGTAGGCGGCGACCACGAAGATGAGGCCGGCAAAGACGGTCGTGAGCTGTCCCTTGCTCGACAGGTGGCGGGCCGTGCGCGTGCCGGCGAGGCTGCCGAGGAAGCCGCCGGCGACGAAGATGCCCGCAAGGCCCCAGTCGACGAGGCCGCTGCGCGCATAGTTGAGCGCAGTGGTCAGCCCGAAGGCGGTGACCGCGACGAGGCTCGTGCCGACCGCGTTGATCATTGCCATGCGCGTCGAGGCGACGAGGCCCGGCACGATGAGGAAGCCGCCGCCGATGCCGAAGAAGCCCGAGAAGACGCCGCTGCCGAGGCCGTAGGCGCCGACCTTTGGGGCATTGCCGCGGTGGAGACGCGCCTCGCTGTCGCCGACCGCCTTGCGGCCCTTGAGCATCAGGATGCCGACGAGGATCATCACGAGCGCGAAGAGGAACAGGAGCTTCTGGCCATCGAACGCCTTGCCCGCGGTCGAGCCGAAGAAGGCGCCGATGATGCCGGCGCCTGCATAGAGGAGCCCGATCTTCCACTTCACCGTGCCCGCGCGGGCGTGGCCGCCGAGCCCCAATGCAGCGTTTGCTGCAACCGCCAGCGCGCTCGTGCCGATGGCGACGTGCGGTTCGGAAACGCCGACGAGATAGACCATCAGCGGCACGGCGAGGATCGAACCCCCGCCGCCGATGAGGCCGAGGCTGAAGCCGACGAGCGCGCCCGAGAAGGCGCCGGTGAAGAGGTAGACGAGATCCATCGGGGCCTAGTCGCGTTCGAGGATGAAGCGGTGGCCGACCATGCCGACGAGCATCGCGATGACGAAACCCGCGACCTGCCCGAAGTTCACCCCGAGCGAGGCGATCGCGGGGCCCGGGCACAGGCCGCCGAGGCCCCAGCCGATGCCGAACAGCGCGCTGCCGCCGAGCAGCTTGCCGTCGAGCTTCTTGGTGCCAGGCAGGTGCCATTCGGCGTCGGCGAAAGGATGGGTCATGCCCTTCTGGAGGAACCAGGCGACCGCCATGACGGCGAGCGCGCCGCCCATGACGAAGGCGAGCGTGGGATCCCAGTTGCCGAACAGGTCAAGGAAGCCGCGCACGCGCGCGGGGTCCATCATGCCCGAGATGGCAAGGCCGCCGCCGAACAGGCTGCCGGCGAGAAGGGTGAGGAGATGTTGGCGCATTACCAGCCCTTTCCGAGCGCGTTCATGAGGGCGACGGTGGCGATGCCCGCGCCCATGAAGGTCAGCGTGGCGCTGATCGAGCGCTGCGACAGGCGGCTCATGCCGCACACGCCATGGCCCGAGGTGCAGCCCGAGCCCATGCGCGTGCCGAAGCCGACGAACAGGCCAGCGGCGATCAGCATCCACATCTCGGGCGGGAAGCGCGCCTCGATGGTGCCGGTCACGAACTGGACGATCACCGCGCCCAGCACGAGGGCGATGATGAAGGTGATGGCAAGGCTGCGCGGCGGGCCGCTGTCGGCGATGCCGGCGGCGCGCGCGGTCAGCCCGCTGACACCGGCGATGCGGCCGATGCCGAGCAGCATGATGGCGGCGGCAAGGCCGATCATGAGGCCGCCCACCAACCCCTCGAGGGGCTGGGCATGTTCAAAGCCAGGGATGGTCATGAGAGACTTTCTCAGAGGGTGTTGATGGGAATCTTGATGTAGGAGACGCCATTGTCCTCGGGGTCGGGCAGGCGCCCGCCGCGGATGTTGACCTGCACCGAGGGCATGATGAGCTCGGGCATGGCGAGGTTCTTGTCGCGCGTGGTGCGCATCTCGACGAACTCTTCCTCGGTCACGCCGTCGCGGACATGGACATTCTCGTCGCGCTGCTGGCCGACGGTGGTTTCCCAGGCGTAATCGTCGCGCCCCGGCGCCTTGTAATCGTGACACAGGAAGATGCGCGTCTCGCGCGGCAGGTCGAGGAGGCGACGGATCGAGCGATAGAGCTCGTTGGCGCTGCCACCCGGAAAGTCGGTCCGCGCGGTGCCGAAGTCGGGCATGAAGATGGTGTCGCCGACAAAGGCCGTGTCGCCGATGACATAGGCCATGTCGGCGGGCGTGTGGCCGGGCACGTGGAGCGCGATGGCCTCGAGATTGCCGATACGGAAGCGCTCGCCATCGACGAAGAGATGGTCGAACTGCGAGCCGTCACGCTCGAAGTCGGTGCCGGCGTTGAAGATCTTGCCGAACACGTCCTGCACGCGGATGATGTCCTTGCCGATGGCGAGCTTGCCGCCGAGCTTGCCCTGCAACCACGGCGCGGCCGAGATATGGTCGGCATGAGCATGGGTCTCCATGACCCATTCGACCTCGAGCCCCTTTTTCTCGACATAATCCGCGACGAGGCCGGCCGAGCGGGTCGCGGTGCGGCCCGAGGCGGCGTCATAGTCGAGCACGCTGTCGATGATCGCGGCCTTGCCCGTCGCGGCATCGTGGACGACGTAGCTGACGGTATTGGTGGCCTCGTCGAAGAAGCCGGCGATGGTCGGGCGCTTTTCTTCATCGTCGCGGGCCGCCTCGATGATCGAGCGCGCCTCGCCGAGCGCCTTGTCAGTGATGGTTTCCATAATCCCCAAACGCGGTCGTTGTTCGAATTTCTCCATGATACATAGTTACATAGAGCCGGACGTCAAGGCTGGCGGACAAGCAAAAAGGCGGCCCGACCGAGGTCGGAACCGCCTTTTGGATTTCCCTTTGGAAGGGAGGTCATGGTGGGCGTGGCAAGGATTGAACTTGCGACCCCTACGATGTCAACATAGTGCTCTACCACTGAGCTACACGCCCATGACGGAAGCGGCATCTAGGAGAGGATCGCCGCCTTGCCAACCCCTTTTTTGCAGCTTTTTCAAGATGAGCCGAAAAAGCTCGGAAAAGCTGCGGCGGGTTTACAACCTGCCGTGCTGGTCCTCGGTCTGGAACATGCGATCGACCTCGGCGACGAGGTCCTTGAGGTGGAAGGGCTTGGACAGGAGCTTGGCCTCGGGCGCGGTGCGCCCCGCCTGCAACGCGACGGCGGCAAAGCCGGTGATGAACATCACGCGGATGTCGGCATCGAGGCTGCTCGCCTTCTGCGCCAGCTCGATTCCGTCCATCTCGGGCATCACGATGTCGGTGAGGAGGAGGTCGAACTTCTCGGCTTCGAGCAGCGGCAGCGCCTTGGTCCCGCAGTCGACCGCGACGACATCATAGCCGACGCGCTCGAGGGCGCGGGCGAGATATTCGCGCATCGACGTATCGTCTTCGGCTAGCAGGATCCTCGACATGATGTCCCTATGCGCCTGTCGGGCGAAATTTTCCAGCCGTTAAGGACAATCGCGACGCCACTGTCGCAAAGTGGTACGGGAAACGACAAGATGCTTCCCGAGCCCGATCTTCCCGCCCCGCGCATTTTCACGCCCGCCAGGGCCAGCCCGCTGGTCCTGTCGGTGCCGCATTCGGGACGCGACTGTCCGCCCTGGCTGGCGCGGCAGGCGGCAGGCGGCACACGAGCGATTCTCGCGCTCGCCGATCCCTATGTCGACCGGCTGGTGGCGCCGCTTGTCGAGGCGGGGCATGGCGCAGTCGTGGCGCAGGCGCCGCGCGCCGCGCTCGATCCCAATCGCGATCCGGCGGAGAAGGTGCCCGCGCTGCACCCCGAGGCCCCTGCCCCGCCGCCGATGAGCAAGGCGGCGCGCGGGCTCGGCATCGTCATTGCTAGGAATGCGGCGGGCAAGCCCTTGTGGAAGACGCCACTGGCAACAGAAGCGTTCGAGCGGCGCGTCGCCGTGGGTTGGCGCGCCTATCACGAGGCATTGTCGGCGATGATCGAAGAGGCCCGCGCGCGCTTCGGCGCGGCGGTCCTGCTCGATTGCCATTCGATGCCGCCACGCCGGCGCGGGCTGCCGCGGATCGTGCTCGGTGACCGCGACGGCGCGAGCGCGGCGCCGTTCGTGGCGGCGGCCGCGACACGGGTGATCGAGGCGGCCGGGCTCGAGGCGGGATTGAACCACCCTTATGCGGGCGGCGAGATCGTGCGGCGGCACGGGCAGCCGGGGATGGACGTGCACGCGCTCCAGCTGGAGATCGACCGCTCGCTCTATCTCGACCGCGCGCTGCGCGTACCGGGCAGCGGGATGGCGCGCATCACGCGGCTGGTATCGGCGGTAGCAGCGTCGCTGGAAGCTGCGGTGCTCGAAGGGCGGGCGCGCGCGGCGGAATGAAAAAAGGCCCCGCTCCGTCAGGGAGCGAGGCCTTCTTTCTTCGAGGCTGGAAGGGCGTCGCTACGCCTTCTTGCCTTCGAGTTCCTCGACCGTGACCGGGCCCTTGCCGGCGCGGACCTGACGGGCGAACACGTCGCGGATCTGGCCGAGCGAGAAGAGGTGCGCGATGACGACCGAGAGCATGCCGCTCTGGTTCATCTTGCGCAGCTTGTCGCCCGACAGTTCGCGGAACTTGGCTTCGTCGACCATGCGGAAACCGCGATAGAGATAGGGCTTTTCCATGCCGTCGGGCTGGATGGCGACTTCGCCGTCCATCAGGATGTCGAGCTTCTTCAGTTCTTCAACGAAGGCGGCGGTGCGCTGCGCCGAGGTTTCGAACTGTTCGCAGAACTTGAGGATGTCCTGGGTGCGCTGCGAGGGCGCGTCGCCGTCGAACAGCGGGTCGCCGTCCTTGTGATCACCGATGACGTCGGCGGTCGGGTCGACGCACAGCGACAGCTCTTCCGAATCCTGCTTGAGGCGGGCAAGCATGAAGGGGTAGCGGCGCAGGTAGGCCGGCAGGTAGATGCGCTCGTCGATGAGGTTGCCCTCGTCGTCGATGAAGGCGTTGGCGCCCTCGTTGAGGCCCATGAGGGCGATCGGGAGCATGTTCTCGCCGGTGGTGAAGACGACGGGGAAGTAGCGCTGGAGAAGCGGGATTTCCTCGACGGTGACCGGCACCGCGTGCATCTTCGAGGCGAAGGGCAGCTTGGCGAAATTCTTGATCGTCAGCTTGCCGTGCTTTTCCTTCGTGATGGGTTCGAGGTCATTGTACATGACCGGCAGAACACCCTTGGGCGCTTCAGTCGCCATTTCCATTGTCTCCTGGAGATAATTGTCGACGGCCCTCGGCATCACTGCCCCCCGGGTCCGTCTCGGGATTGAACTCGGTGAGCCATCTAGGAATTTTCATAACCCCGCGCAAGCGCACGGAAGCCACAGGCCCGAGCAAAAATTCATTTACGGTTCAATCGCCGGATGGCAATCGGCTGGACCTGATGGGAACGAGCAGATGATCCTGACCGCGCTAAGCGCCTTCCTTCTGGCGGGAGCCGAGCAGCCGACGCGCGTGATGCGCTCGGCGCCCGAAGCCGCGCCGGAGGTGCGCCGCGTGATCATCCGCAACCAGCTCGTCATCCGCGTGCCGATCCGCCCCAAGCGCTCCGAGCAGAGCCAGTTCGCGCTCGAACGCGGCCCGCGCTGCTTCGCCAGCGAGAAGATCGCGGGGGCCCGGCTCGCCGGCCCGCGCAGCATCGACTTCCTGCTCGACGACAACAGCCGTATTCGCGTGGCGATGGACAACCGCTGTCCGAGCCTCGATTTCTATGGCGGTTTCTACGTCCAGCCCGACGACGACCGGCTGTGCGCACGCCGCGATGTCATCCGCACGCGGATGGGCGGTTCGTGCCGTATCGACAGCTTCCAGCGCCTTCGCCCGCTGGCGGACGGCGCGGCGCGCTGATTGAAGGCGCCGGTGGCGGCGCGAATCTTGACCTTGGCCATATAAACGGGCAAGGCGCGCGGGCGGGTTTTCGCCCGTCATTTTTATAATTTTTTCCGGATATTTTCATGGGTTTTGCCGAACTCGGCCTTTCTGACGAACTCCTGCGTGCTGTCGATGACAGCGGCTATACCGAGCCGACCCCGATCCAGGCCAAGGCGATCCCGCCGACGCTGATGGGCAAGGACCTCATCGGGATCGCGCAGACCGGCACGGGCAAGACGGCGAGCTTCGTGCTCCCCATGATCGACGTCCTTGCGCAGGGCCGCAGCCGCGCCCGAATGCCGCGCAGCCTCATCCTCTGCCCGACCCGCGAACTGGCGCAGCAGGTCTCTGAGAATTTCGAGAAGTACGGCAAGTATCACAATCTCTCGATGGTGCTGCTGATCGGCGGCGTCCAGATGGGCGACCAGGTCAAGGCATTGGACGGCGGCGTCGACGTGCTGATCGCCACCCCGGGCCGACTGCTCGACCTGTTCGAGCGCGGCAAGATCCTGCTCACCGCCTGCGACCTTCTCGTCATCGACGAAGCCGACCGCATGCTCGACATGGGCTTCATCCCCGACATCGAGAGCATCTGCATGAAGCTGCCGACGCAGCGCCAGACCTTGCTCTTCTCGGCCACCATGCCGCCGCCCATCAAAAAGCTCGCGGATCGCTTTCTCAATGACCCCAAGACGGTCGAGGTGGCGCGCGCGGCGACGACCAACAAGAATATCGAGCAGATCGTCGTGCCGGTGGTGCCCAAGGACAAGATCGCCGCGCTGCGCGAGATCCTGCGCCTGCCGCAGAGCGAAACGGCGATCGTCTTCTGCAACCGCAAGACCACGGTTCGCGACCTGGCGACGAGCCTGAGGCGTTCGGGGTTCAACGTCGGCCAGATCCAGGGCGACATGGACCAGGCCAACCGCATTGCCGAGCTCGACCGTTTCAAGGCGGGCGAGATCAATGTCCTCGTGGCAAGCGATGTCGCCGCGCGCGGGCTCGACGTGAAGGGTGTCTCGACGGTCGTCAATTATGACGTGCCCTTCCATCCCGACGATTATGTCCACCGCATTGGCCGCACCGGCCGCGCGGGTGCGACTGGCACCGCTTATTCGCTGGTGACGCCGGCGGACGAGGAGCTCATCGAGACGATCGAGAAGCTGACCAAGCACAAGATCAAGCGCGTCGGCGGCTCGGCCGCGGCGGCGAAGGTCAAGTCGGACAAGCCCAAGCCCGAAGCCAAGCCGCAGGACGATGCCGGGGACGCCGAAGCGCCCAAGCGCTCGCGTCGCAAGAAGGCCGAGAAGGACGAGGCGCCCGAGGGCAAGCAGCGCGAGAAGCGCGAGCGCAAGCCGCGGGCTAAGAAGGTCGAGGCCGTGGCCGAAAAGGACGAAGCGCCGTTGACTTCGCCCAGCGTCATTCCGTCCTACAATAACGACTGGAACGGGCCGCTGCCCGACTTCCTGCACGTCGGGACGAAGGGCTAGCCGCCTTCGGACCCGCGCGCGCGGGTCCAGTAATCATCGGCATAGCGGAACAGGCACAGGCGCGCCGTGCTCGTCGCGCTTTGGCGTGCGTCGGCGACGACGCTCGCCGTCGGGCCGTAGCGCGGATCGTCATAAATTACTTCCGCGCAGGCGTTTGCGGTAAGGGCGACGAGCATCGGGCGCCCTGCCCCCTGTAGCGGCAGGTCCCGTGCGGAAGGGACGAAGGTGAGATAGCTTTTCGCGCTCTCGGCCATTTCGATGTCATCGCCATGCGCCGCGATCCACGAGCGCGCTGCGGCTTCGCCATCTCGGCTGTGCGGGAAATTGAGGATCGTACCGAGCCCGAGCAGCAGGTGGAGGCCGAGCAGGCCGATGGCGAGCGGTTCGATCCGCCCCCTGCCCCGCGCCGCGACGAAGGCGCCATGCGCGAGGGCGGCGAGCGCGGCAAGGCCAAGGAACATGCGCGCCTTGGGATCCACCGCGAGCCCCCAGGTAAGGAGGAGGACGACGAGCAGCGTGGCTGCCATTGCGCGAGCGAGGGTCGCCCGCGCCTCGGGCGCCAGCGTGCGGCGCAGGAGCAGTCCTCCGAGGGCGGCGGTGAGGAGGAGCGGGCCGAGGCGGCCGCCTGCAATGAGGTTGAGCCAGCCGTCGATCGGCCACCAGATCTCCACCCCTGCCTCGCGGCGCCATGCGGCGATATAGGCGGGGTTGAAGAGCGGCGACTGGCTGGTGTCGAAGCCCTCGGGCAATTCGGCCGACGGGATACCGGTGTGCGACAGCGCCAGCGCGTATCGGTAGAAGGGGTCGCCGGTCGCCAGCGCATAGACGAGCATCTCCGCGCCGAGGCCCAGGGCGAGGCCGGGGACCGCCCAGAGGAGCGGGCGGCGGCGGGTGGGGTCGAGGAACAGCCAGGCGAGCGCGCCCGCGCCGAGGACGAGGATCGAGGTGTTGCGGGTGGCCATGGCAAGCGCGGCGAGCAGGCCGCCGGCAAATGCCCAGCGCGCCGAGCCGTCGCGCCAGGCGATGGTGACGGCGGTCAGCGCGAGGAGTTGGAAGGCCAGCTCGGTGACGTTGGGATTGGGGGTGAGCGCGAAGGTCGTGAACACGGGCGTTGCGGCAAGCGCGAGGAGCGCTGCCACACCGGCACGCCAGCCGAACCAGCGCGTGGCGAGCGCGGCAATGCCGAATAAAGCGAGCCCCCAAGAGAGGCTCGCACCGATCCCGAGCGCCGCGCGGCTGTCGCCAAGGAGCGCGAGCGCGGCGGCGGCAGGAGCGATCACCGGCCAGCGCGTGCCCCAATGGTCGTCCGGGAGGCAGGGTGTCCCCGCCTCGACCCAGCAGCGCGCAACGGCGAGATAGCGTTCGTCATCGGCGCCCGCACCGACATAGCCGACGGGGTTGAGCCACAGGCAGAAGAGCGCGAACAGGCTCGCCGCCAAAAAGGCGACGGACATCATCCGCCTTTCGTCAGCGGGGGCCGTGATGCGCTCCATCTTCATTGCCGGTCATCTGGCCCGAAGATGGTAAAATCCGCGTTAAGATCCGCGTGCGCGATAGCGGGCGAGCGCGGCGTCGGCATGGGCCTCGAACCGCCCTTCGGCAATCGCCTCGCGCATGGCCCGCATCCAGTCCTGGTAGAAGTGCAGGTTGTGACCGGTCATCAGCTGCGCGCCAAGGATCTCGCCCGAGCGGACGAGGTGATGGACATAGGCGCGGCTGAAGTCCGAACAGGTCGGGCAAGCGCATTCCGCATCGAGCGGTGCCTCGTCCTCGGCGAATTTGGCGTTGCGGATGTTGATCGGCCCGTCGCGGGTGAAGGCCTGCCCCGTACGCCCCGAGCGCGAGGGCAGCACGCAATCGAACATGTCGATGCCGCGGCGCACCGCCTCGACGAGGTCGTCGGGCTTGCCGACGCCCATGAGGTAGCGCGGCTTGTCATGCGGCAGCATGGGGGCAGCGAAGTCGAGGGTGGCGCACATCTTCTCATGCCCCTCGCCCACCGCGAGCCCGCCGACGGCATAGCCGTCGAAGCCGATCTCGAGCAGCTTGTCGGTCGAGATGCGGCGCAGGTCCTCATACATCGAGCCCTGCTGGATGCCGAACAGCGCCGAGCGGCTGGCATGTTCCTCGCCGCTGTCAAAGCCGTCGCGGCTGCGCCTTGCCCAGCGCATCGACATGAGCATCGACTTTTCCGCGACCTCGTGGGTGGCGGGGTAAGGCGTGCATTCGTCGAAGGCCATGACGATGTCGGACCCCAGCTTGCGCTGGATCGCCATTGATTCCTCCGGGGTGATCATGTGGCGAGAGCCGTCGAGGTGCGACTTGAAGGCGACGCCCTCCTCGGTGATCTTCCTGAGGTCGCCGAGGCTCATCACCTGATAGCCGCCGCTGTCGGTGAGGATCGGCTTGTCCCAGTTCATGAACTTGTGGAGGCCGCCAAGGCGCTCCATCCGGTCGGCGCCGGGGCGCAGCATGAGGTGGTAGGTGTTACCGAGCAGGATGTCGGCGCCGGTGGCGGCGACCTCGGACGGGCGCATCGCCTTGACGGTGGCAGCGGTACCGACGGGCATGAAGGCGGGGGTCTGGATGACCCCGCGCTGCATGGTGATCGCGCCGCGCCGCGCGGCCCCGTCGGTCGCGGAAACAGTAAAGGAAAATCGTGACATGGCGCGCCCTTAGCGGCTCGGGCGCGCCTTTTCCACTATTCGAAATCGTAGACGATGGTGATGCGGCTGAGCGTGTCGGTGCCGGGGCGATCCAAGGGCGGGTCGCTCTCGTGGTCGACGCGGAAGGCAAGACGCGCGAGGAGGTTGCCGCCGAGGTCGGCCTCGAGGCCGGTTTCGCTGCGGAAGGTACTGCCGTCGGCCTGCAGGAAGGCGTCGGCGTCCTGCGTGAAGGAGAGCCGCGGGCCGATGGCGGCGGTGAGCGTGGTGGCGGCGAGGCCGGCGAGACGCTGCGTATCCTCCTGCTCGAGCCAGTCGGTGCGGCGCCACGCGGGGCCGGCCTTGAACGACCAGTTGAGGCCCTTGCGGTCGAACAGGCGGTAGCCCGCCCCGCCCGACAGCGAGATGCGGCTGTCGATGCCCTGCGTGCGGTCGCGCTCGGCCTCGACGAGGCCATAGGTGAAGAGGCGATCAGTGACGTCATATTGCGGCTCGTACCCGGCGATCAGCTGTTCGCGCGTCGTCTCGTCATTGGCGGTGCGCCAGTCGACATGAAGGCGAAAGCGGTGGCGCCAGTCGACGCCCTCGCGCTGGAGCTTCAAACCGGCGGACAGGCCGCTCTCCTCGCTCGAGCCGGTGGCATGGTAGCCGCCAAGCTCGCCGCGGCCCGACCAATGGTCGAGGAAGGAACCGTTACGCAGCGTGGCAAGCCGTTCGCTTTCCTTCGCGGCGGTAATCTCCGCGAGGCGGGCGCGGGCTTCGGCCTCGAGGCTGTCGAGCGCAAGCCTTTCATCGGGATAGGCCTCGCGGGCGAGCGCGATCACGGTGTCGAGCTTGGCCTTGTCGCCGCTCTCGGCGGCGCGCTCGACGAGGGTGGCCACGCCTTCGGGCGGCGCGGCGCCGAGCGGCGTGGTGGTGGCGATGCCGGCGAGCGCCAGCGCGAGAGTTCGGCGGTGCATGATGTTCCCTTTCGCGCGGTCCCCTAGCAAGGGCGGTTCGGCGCGTCACCCGGAACGGCAGGCTCGAGAGGCTCGTTTCACCCCCATACCGACCCCAGGAGGAGTAAGTACATGGGACTGTTCGATATTTTCAAGAAGGATGATGGCAAGGAGCTGTTCGACGAGGCCTCGGATGCCGAGGTGAAGGCCGAATCGATCCGCCGCGAGATCGACCGCATGGGCCTAGAGGGCGACATCAAGGTGCGCGTCGAGGGCGACAAGGTGAAGATTTCGGGCAAGGTGCCCGACCAGGCCACCAAGGAAAAGCTGATGGCGATCGCGGGCAATACAAAACATATCTCGGGCGTCGACGATGGCGAACTTGCCGCCACGCGCGCCGGGACCGCGGCCAAGTGGCACCGCGTCGAGAGCGGCGACACGCTGTCGAAGATTGCCAAGGAAGAATATGGCGATGCCAATGCCTATATGCGTATCTTCGAGGCGAACAGGCCGATGCTCGAGGATCCCGACAAGATTTATCCGGGGCAGGTGCTGCGCATCCCGCAGGAGGAAGGCGCCCTCGCCTGAACCGGTTAAGATTGATTTTTTTGGTTAAAAACGGCTAAGTCCCTGCAGCTTCAACAGCTGTGGGGACTTGGTCATGGAAAACAAGACGGTACTTCTGGTTACCGGCATCGTGATGCTCATCGGTGGCATCCTGGCGCTCTTCAACCCCTTTGCCGCGACACTGGCTGCCGAAATCTTCGCGGCCTGGGTCTTCCTGATCAGCGGGATCCTGCAGGTCATCGCCGCCTTCGCGGGCAAGATTCCGGGCAAGAAGATCTGGCCGATCCTGTTTGGCCTCATCCTCATCTGGCTCGGCTGGAGCCTGCTCGGCCATCCGCTTGCCGGGATCGTCGCGCTGACGATCGTGGTTGGCGTGAGCATCCTCATCGGCGGCATCTCGAAGCTGTTGTGGGGGGTGTTCGCAGAAGGCGTGCGCGCTCGCGGGCTCCTGATCCTGTCGGGCTTCGTGTCGGTCGCGCTGGGGATCATGATCCTCGGCAATATCGCGGGCGCCTCGACGGTGCTCCTCGGCATCATCCTCGGGATCGACCTCGTCTCCTCCGGCATCGCGCTGATCGTGCTGTCGCGCTCGCCCAAGGGCGAGGTGGTGCGCGAGGGCTATGTCGGCTGACGCCTAGCGGCGCGGCAGGAGCAGCGAACTGTCGCCATATGAGTAGAAACGATAGCCGCCTGCGATCGCATGGTCGTAGGCGGCTTTCATGACAGGCAACCCCATCAGCGCCGAGACCAGCATGAAGAGGGTCGAGCGCGGCAGGTGGAAGTTGGTCATCAGGCCGCCGACCGCGCGGAAGCGATAGCCCGGCGTGATGAAGATGTCGGTGTCGGCGGCGAAGGGATGTACGACGCCCTCCTCGTCGGCAGCGCTTTCGAGCAGGCGTAGCGCGGTGGTGCCGACGGCGATCAGCCTCCCGCCGCGTTCGCGAACCGCGTTGAGCCGGGCGGCGGTAGCCTCGTCGATGCGGCCGAACTCGGCATGCATCTGGTGGTCCTCGGTATCGTCGACCTTGACCGGAAGGAAGGTGCCCGCGCCCACGTGAAGCGTGAGCGTCTCGCGCTGGATGCCCTTCGCGTCCACCGCCTCGATCAGCCGATCGGTGAAGTGGAGCGAGGCGGTGGGTGCGGCAACCGCGCCTTCCTCCCGCGCGAACATGGTCTGGTAATCGTCGACATCGGCCTCGTCGACGCCGCGCTTGGAGGCGATATAGGGCGGCAGCGGCATGGTGCCGGCGCGGGTGAGGAGGATCTCGACCGGCTCCTCGCCCTCGAAGCTGAGAAGGATCGAACCGTCCTTGCCGCGCTCCCCCGCGATGGCGGTGACGCCCTGGCCGAAGTCGATGCGGTCGCCGTCGCGGACGCGCTTGGCGTTGCGGACGAAGGCGCGCCAGTCGCGCGGTCCCTCGCGCTTGTGGAGGGTGGCACCGACCTTCGCTTCGCCGCGCCTGCCCTCGAGCTGCGCGGGGATGACCTTGGTGTCGTTGAAGACGAGACAGTCTTCGGGGTTCAGGAGGTCGGGGAGGTCGAGGACCTTCCGGTCGCTGATGTCCTCGCCATTGACGAACAGCATGCGCGCCGCATCGCGCGGGCGCACGGGGCGCAGCGCGATACGGTCCTGCGGCAGTTCGAAATCGAAGGCGTCGACCTTCATCAGCCCTCGGGCTGCTCTTCGGCGGCGGCTTCGACGGTCGCTGCAACGGCGGGCGCGGCGGGCAGCGGGCCGCCAATGCGCGCCGACATGATCTTCGTCGGGTTGGCGGGCGGTTCGCCGGTGTTGATGGTGTCGACGGTGTTCATGCCGCGCTTCACGCGGCCGACGACGGTGTAATTCTCGTCGAGCGCGAACTTGGGCGCGAGCATGATGTAGAACTGGCTGTTGGCGCTGTTCACATCCTCGGCGCGGGCCATGGCGAAGACGCCGCGAAGGTGCGGCAGGGTCGAGAATTCGGCCGGCAGGTCGGGCAGGTCCGAGCCGCCCATGCCGGTGCCCTGCGGGTCACCGCCCTGCGCCATGAAGCCGGGAATGACGCGGTGGAAGATCTGGCCGTCGTAGAAACCCTGGGTGGCGAGCGTCTGGATGCGGTGGACGTGGAGCGGCGCGGCGTCGGGACGCAGCTGGATGTCGATGATGCCGCCATTGTCGAGCGTGAAGGTCAGCGTATTGGCGGGATCCTGCGCGATCTCGGCGGGCACGCGGCCATGGCTGAGCGCGGGCAGCTCGCTCTCGATCTTGGAGCGGTCCTGAGCGGCGGCCGGACTGGCGGCGAGCGCGATCGCGGTCAGGCCGAGCGAAACTTTACCAAGACTTTTGAACATCTTAATCCTTCCTCCCCACGGAAACCTCGCTGGTCTAGCGAGCGTCCGTCAATTTGGGAAGCCTGTTAAAAGGGTGAGCGTGAACGGCGGCTTAGCGGCCGTTTTCGCGGGCCACCCGCTCGGTCACGCGCGCGGCGACTGCGGGCGTGACGAACTTGTCGATGGGACCGCCATAGCGGGCGATCTCCTTGACCAGCCGCGAGGCGATGGGCTGGAGCGAGACGTCGGCCATGAGGAAGACGGTCTCGATCTCGTCGTTCAGTTGCTGGTTCATGCCCGCCATCTGATATTCATACTCAAAATCGGCGACGGCCCGCAGTCCGCGCAGGATCATCGAGGCACCCTGCTCGGCAGCGAAATCCATGAGGAGCGAATTGAAGGTGACGACGGACGCACCCTCGATGTCCGAGATGGCTTCCTCGACCATGGCGACGCGCTCGTTTAGGTCGAACATCGGGCTCTTGGCTGGGTTGGTGGTGACACCGATGACGAGCTTGTCGACCAGCCGTGAGCCGCGCTTGATGATGTCGAGATGCCCGAGCGTCACGGGATCGAAAGTGCCGGGGTAAACGCCGATGCGCATGACTAACGGTCCCTTTCGACGGCGAAGCGGGCGATGGCGCGCAAGAGATCGGCTTCCTCGCCGTGGTGCGCGAGATGTTCGATGGCCTGGTCGACAAGCACCTGCGCCTGTTCGCGGGCGCGGTCCTCGCCCATCAGGCTGACAAAGGTGGCCTTGCCAGCATCCTCGTCCTTTTGCAGCCGCTTTCCGGCCTTTTCCTCGTCGCCGCCGACGTCGAGGAGATCGTCCGCGATCTGGAAGGCGAGGCCGACATTGCGGGCATAACCGCGATAGGGCGTGCGCGCGGCGACGTCCTTCTTGGCCATGATGCAGGCGGCCTCGACGCAATATTCGATCAGGGCGCCGGTCTTGAGCTGCTGGAGGCGGGTGATGTCGTCGAGGTCGAGCTGGCCGACCTTCTCGGCCTCGAGGTCCATGACCTGCCCGCCTGCCATGCCGGCAGGACCGGCGGCGCGGGCGAGCTCGGCGATGAGGTCGCAGCGGACATTGGCGTCGGGGTGCGTCGCCTCGTCGGCGAGGATGGCGAAGGCGAGATCGTGGAGGCTGTCGCCCGCGAGCACGGCGATGGCCTCGTCATAGGCCTTGTGCAGTGTCGGCTTGCCGCGGCGCAAATCGTCATCGTCCATGCACGGCAGGTCGTCGTGGATGAGCGAATAGACGTGGATCGCCTCGATGGCGGCACCGACGCGCAGGGCGCGGGTCTCGTCCATGTCGAACAGGCGCGCGGCGGCGCGCACGAGCAGCGGGCGCATGCGCTTGCCTCCGTCGATCGCGCTGTGCCGCATCGCCGCATAGAGAGGATCGCGACTGTCGCCGGGGCTGGCGAGGATCTCGGCGAAGAGCCGGTCGATCGCGGCGGCGGTCTGGCCGGCCTCCTCGAACAGGTTGGCGGTCGGCCCGGGCATCGGCTCAGCCGGCATCGAAGGGCTCGGTGCCGGAAGGCTTGCCGCCCTCCCCGCCGGTGATCTTCTCGATCCGTTCGCGCGCATCGGCGAGGCGCGCCTCGCAATGCTTCTTCAGCGCTTCGCCGCGCTGGAACAGCTTGATCGATTCGTCGAGCTTCTCGTCGCCGCTTTCGAGGCGCCGAACGATCTTCTCGAGTTCATCGAGGGCATCCTCGAAGGCCATGTCGGCCACCGGCGTGTCGGTCGTGTCGTTCATGGGGCCGACCATGGCGCTTCAGCGGGCCGCAATCAACGGGCGAAAGGATCCTTGATGCCGGGGACGATCTCGGGACGGGTGTCCTCGCCCTCTTCCTCGGCCTTGAGCGCGGCTTCGGCGTCGGCGGCAGCCTGCTCGCGTTCCTTGCGCAGCTCGTTGATCAGCGCATCGCGGTCATGGGCGAGATTTGCATCGGTGACCTCGGCGGTGGTGCCGGCTTCCTTCTGCGCCTTGGCAACGGCGGCGTCGAGTTCGCGCTGGGTCGTCAGGCCGAGCGTGACCGGATCCTTGGGCTGGATGTTGGCCATGTTCCAGTGGGTGCGGTCACGGATATTGCCGATGGTGTTGCGGGTGGTGCCGATGAGCTTGGAGATGGCGCCGTCCGAAACTTCGGGGTGGTTCTTGATGATCCAGGCGATGCCGTCGGGCTTGTCCTGCCGCTTGGAGACGGGCGTGTAGCGCGGCCCCTTGGTGCGGGTCATGGGATCGGGCGCCTTGTGCATCTTGAGATCGTAATTCTCGTCGGCCTGGCCCTTCTCGATTTCCTCGTGGGTCAGCTCGCCCGCGCGGATGGGGTCGCGGCCGGTCAGCTTGGTCGAGGCGGTCTCGTCGGCGATGGCCTGGACCTCGAGGACGTGAAGGCCGCAGAAATCGGCGATCTGGCGGAAGCTCAGCGACGAGTTGTCGACCAGCCAGCTGGCGGTGGCGCTGGGCATCAGGGGTTTGGGCTGTTCGGCCATGATCGGCTCCTCAGAAATAGAAAGGGCCGCCCCTTTTCGGAGCGGCCGGTTATGTTGGGGAGCGATTTACGCCTTTATTGCGCCTTATTCAAGTCGCCACGACTCAGGGCTCGAGGACGATCTTGCCGACATGTTCGCCCGCCGCCATGCGGGCATGCGCGGCCTCGACGTCCGAGAGCGGGAAGCGCTCGTCCATGACGGGGCGCAGGCGCCCGCCCTCGACGAAATTCCACACATGGGCGCGCAATTCGTCGGCGACCATCGTCTTGAAGCGCAAGCTGCGGGCACGCAGCGTGGAGCCGGTGAGGGTCAGGCGGCGGCGCATGATCTGGACGATGGAGATGCTTGCCTCTGCGCCGCGTTGGAAAGCGATGGAGACGTGGCGCCCCTCGTCGGCCATGCAGCTGATGTTGCGCGCGACATAATCGCCGCCGACCATGTCGAGGACGATGTCGACGCCGCGACCCTCGGTGATGTCCTTCACGCGGTCGACGAAATCTTCGGTGTTGTAATTGATCGCGGCATGGGCGCCCGCGTCGAGCGCGGCCTCGACCTTTTCCTCCGAGCCGCAGGTGACGATGATGGTCACGCCGAACAGGCGGCATAGCTTGATCGCCATGGTGCCGATGCCGCTGGTCCCGCCATGGACGAGCGCGATGTCGCCCTCGGCGGCGAAGCCGCGTTCAAAGAGGTTGGTCCAGACGGTGAAGAGCGTCTCGGGCATGGCCGCGGCCTCTTCCATCCGCAGCGTCTCGGGAACGGGCAGCGCGGTGCCCTCGGGCAGGAGGCAATATTCGGCATAGGCGCCGCCGGCGACGAGGCCGCAGACGCGCGCGCCGAGCGGCGTGTCGCAGCCCTCGCCGGCAGCGACGACTTCGCCCGCCAGTTCGAGGCCGAGCACGTCGCTCGCGCCTTCGGGCGGGGGATAGACGCCTTTCACCTGGAGAAGATCGGGGCGGTTGACGCCCGCGGCGGCGACGCGAACGAGCAACTCGCCGGGGCCGGGCTGCGGCAGCGGGCGCTCGACGAGCTCCAGCCGGCCCGGTTCGGGGCTGGTCACGCAACGCATCGTCTCGGGCAGGTCACTCGCCATCGTCTCACCCCCTAAATGGCCGGAGTCGCCTTATTGACAGCGCGCGGCGGCGGGTCAACGCTGGGGCCATGGACGATGAAGACGATTTCAAGCCGGGCGAGCCGATCGTGGAGCTCGGCAAAGAGGATCTCGATCCCCTGAGCGTCGAGGAACTGGATGCAAGGGTGCGCCGGCTCGAGGCCGAGATCGAGCGGGTGAAGGCCCACAAGTCAGGCAAGACGAGCCACATGTCGGCCGCCGACGCGCTGTTCAGGAAGGGCTGAGCCCCTGTCCCTTCGCCCGCCCTTGAAACCCGCCACCGCCACCCGATGTTGAACGGGTAAGGAGATTATTTCATGCCCAGTTTCGCCCGCGAACTCGAACAGACGCTGCACAATGCGCTGGGCGAGGCGAGCAAGCGTCGCCACGAATATGCCACGCTCGAGCACCTGCTGATCGCACTCATCGACGACAATCATGCCGCGCAGGTGATGACCGCCTGCGGGGTGGACCGCGACGAATTGCGCGCCACGGTGAAGCAGTATCTCGACGCCGAACTGGGTGCGCTCGTCTCGGACAGCGCGACCGATCCCAATCCCACGAGCGGCTTCCAGCGGGTGGTGCAGCGCGCCATCCTGCATGTGCAGTCCTCGGGCCGCGACGAGGTGACGGGGGCGAACCTGCTCGTCGCGCTCTTCTCCGAGCGCGAGAGCTATGCCGTCTATTTCCTCCAGCAGCAGGACATGAGCCGTCTCGATGCGGTGACCTATATCAGCCACGGCGTCGGCAAGGGCGAGCCGTCCTCGAGCATCGAGCCCGAGGACGAGGGCAATGACGGGCCGACCGAAGCCAAGGCAGCTGGCGACAAGAAGGAAAGCGCGCTCCAGCAGTTCACGGTCAACCTCAACCAGAAGGCGCGCGACGGGAAGATCGACCCGCTGATCGGCCGCGGCGAGGAAGTCGACCGGACGATCCAGATCCTTTGTCGCCGCTCGAAGAACAACCCGCTCTATGTCGGCGATCCGGGCGTCGGCAAGACCGCGATCGCCGAAGGCCTCGCGCGCAAGATCGTCGAGGGCGAGGTGCCCGAGGTCCTCAAGGAAGCCGTCATCTATGCGCTCGACATGGGCGCGCTGCTCGCGGGTACGCGCTACCGCGGTGACTTCGAGGAGCGGCTCAAGCAGGTCGTGACCGAGCTCGAGAAGATGCCGCATGCCGTGCTCTTCATCGACGAGATCCATACGGTGATCGGCGCTGGCGCGACGAGCGGCGGGGCGATGGACGCCTCGAACCTCCTGAAGCCGGCGCTGTCGAGCGGTGCGATCCGCTGCATCGGCTCGACTACCTACAAGGAATTCCGCAACCATTTCGAGAAGGACCGCGCGCTGTTGCGCCGTTTCCAGAAGATCGACGTCAACGAGCCGACGGTCGACGAGACGATCCAGATCCTGATGGGCCTCAAGGAGAATTTCGAGGAGCATCACGGCGTCAAATATACCGCCGATGCGATCAAGACCGCGGTCGAGCTGTCGAATCGCTACATCAATGACCGCAAGCTGCCCGACAAGGCGATCGACGTGGTCGACGAGGTGGGCGCGATGCAGATGCTCAAGCCCGAGAACAAGCGCAAGAAGACGATCAATGTCGCCGATATCGAGGCGGTGGTCGCGACCATGGCGCGCATCCCGCCGAAGAGCGTGTCGTCGGACGACAAGCGCGTGCTCGAGAATCTCGAGCAGGACCTCAAGCGCGTCGTCTTCGGGCAGGATCTCGCCATCGAGAAGCTGTCCTCTGCGATCAAGCTGAGCCGTGCCGGCCTGCGCGATCCCGACAAGCCGATCGGCAACTATCTGTTCAGCGGCCCGACCGGCGTCGGCAAGACCGAGGTGGCGCGCCAGTTGGCGAGCATCCTCGGCATCCCGCTGCAGCGGTTCGACATGTCCGAATATATGGAGCGCCACGCGGTCAGCCGCCTCATCGGCGCGCCCCCGGGCTATGTCGGCTACGACCAGGGCGGGCTCCTGACCGACGCGGTCGACCAGAACCCGCACAGCGTGCTGCTGCTCGACGAGATCGAGAAGGCGCATCCCGACCTGTTCAACATCCTCCTCCAGGTAATGGACAACGGCAAGCTCACCGACCACCACGGCAAGACCGTCGATTTCCGCAACACGATCCTCATCATGACGACCAATGCGGGCGCGGCCGACATGGCCAAGGAATCGATCGGCTTCGGCAACCTTTCCCGCGAGGACGCGCAGGACGAGGCGGTGAAGAAGATGTTCACGCCTGAATTCCGCAACCGCCTCGATGCGGTCGTGCCCTTTGGCTACCTGCCGCCCGCCGTCGTGGCGCGCGTGGTCGACAAGTTCATCCTCCAGCTCGAGATGCAGCTCGAGGATCGCGGCGTCACCATCGAGCTCGACAAGGATGCGCGCGAGTGGCTCACCGAGAAGGGCTATGACAAGCTCTATGGCGCCCGCCCGATGGCGCGTCTCATCCAGGAGAAGATCAAGCAGCCGCTCGCCGAGGAGCTGTTGTTCGGCAAGCTCGTCGATGGCGGCGAGGTGAAGGTGCACCTCAAGGACGGCGCGCCGTCCTTCGAGATCGTGCCGACCCCGCCCAAGCCCAAGAAGAAGAAGGCGCCGGCCAAGAAGAAGCCCGCGGCCAAGGCCAAGCCCGAGGGCAAGGCGGAAGAGGGCAAGAGCGAGGGCTAGCCCCTCCCCTAGTCATCTTCATTGATCCATGCTTGTGTCGGTCCCCTGACAATCAGGGGGCCGACATATGCATTTTACCCGTCTTTCGCTCACCCTCGCCGCCGCGCTGGTCGCGGTCCAGCCGCTTGGCGCTCAGGACGCCGCCGCGCCCGATCCGCGCTTCACCGGCGCCGACTTGTTCAAGCTGACCATCGGGACCAGCCCGCAGATCAGTCCCGACGGCAGCCGCATCGCCTATGTTCGCCGCGCCAATGACATCATGTCGGACGGGGTGAAGAGCCACATCTGGATGATCGATACGGCGAACGGGCGCGAAGTGGCGCTGGCCGGAGGTTCGAGCCCGCGCTGGTCGCCCGATGGCGAGCGACTCGCCTATGTCGCGAGCGACGGCGACGGCCCGCCCACGTTGATGGTGCATTGGCTCGGCACCGGCCTGTCGAGCGCGCTGACAAGGATGGCCGAGCCGCCGCAGAGCATGGCCTGGTCGCCCGACGGCAGCCGTATCGCCTTCACCGCCCATGTGCCGGGTGAAGGCGTGACGCTTGGCAAGCCGCTTTCCAAGCCCGAGGGCGCCGAATGGGCCGAGCCCGCGAGGATCACCGACAGGGTGATGTATCGCTTCGACGGGGCCGGCTATCTCAAGACCGGCTACACCCAGCTGTTCGTGATCGATGCCGACGGCGGGGCACCGCGCCAGATGACCTTTGGCGACAAGCATCATGGCGGCGCGCTCGAATGGATGCCTGACGGGCGCACCATCCTCATCTCGGGCAATCGCGAGGATGACTGGGAGCTCGATCCGCTCGACAGCGAAATCTATGCGGTGGGGCTGGATTACGGGACGATTACGGCGCTGACCGACCGCGACGGTCCCGACGGCAGCCCGCAGGTCTCGCCCGACGGGCGCCACATCGCCTATCTCGGCCATGACGACGACAAGCGCGCCTACCAGCCATCGGGGCTGTGGCTCATGGGCGCGGACGGGTCGGGAAAGCGGCGCTTGCTGGCGACCGAGGACCGCGATTTCACGAGTCTCGAATGGACCCGTGACGGGATGGTTGTCGGCTATCAGGAAGATGGCGGCTACCGGCTGGCCGAGGTCGACCCCCGCGGCGACGGGCGCCTGAAGCCGCTCGGGATGACGCTGGCCGATGCCTATTATTCGCGCCCCTATGCGGGCGGGCAGTGGTCGGTCTCGGACAAGGGGCGGATCGCCTTCACCACCGGTTCGACCATGCGGCCGAGCGATATCGCGCTCTACGACGGCGATCGGGTGCGGCGACTGACTGCGCTCAACGACATGTTCCTTGCCGGCAAGACGCTCGGCGAAACGAAGGAACTGACCGTCCGCGCGGCCGACGGCACGCCCATCCCGACGTGGATCGTGCTGCCGCCCGGCACCCCGCCGGGCACGCCGGTGCCGACGATCCTCGAGATTCACGGCGGCCCCTATGCGGCCTACGGCCCGTGGTTCTCTTCCGATTACCAGCAATATGCCGCGGCGGGCTATGCCACCGTCTTTGCCAATCCCGGCGGCTCGACCGGCTATGGCGATGCCTTTGCCCAGCGGATCGAGGGAAATTATCCCATCTCCAACCATGACGAGCTGATGGCCGCGGTCGATGCCGCCGTCGCCGCAGGCTATGCCGATCCCGACAATCTTTTTGTCACCGGCGGGTCGGGCGGCGGCATCCTTACCGCGTGGATGGTGGGCAAGACCGACCGCTTTGCCGCGGCGGCGAGCTACAAGCCCGTGATCAACTGGACCAGCATGGCTTTGATGAGCGACGCCATCGCTTTCTTCGGCCCCTATTGGATGAAGGGCCAGCCGTGGGAGCGGCCGATGGACTATTGGAACCGCTCGCCGCTGGTGAACATGGAGAATGTCACCACGCCGACGCTGATGATCGTGTCGGACGAGGATTATCGCACCCCGCGCAGCGAGGCCGAGCAATTCTACGGCGCGCTCAAATTGCGGGGCGTCGATACGGCGCTGATGGTGACGCCGGGAGCCAGCCACAGCGACCTCACGATGAGCCCGTCGCAGCAGGCGGCCAAGACGGCGGCGGTCATCGCCTGGTTCGAGAAATATCGGACGCGGGACTAAGGGCTCGCCTTCCCTTTCCGGCGTCAGTCACTAAGGTCGGGTCGAACCATTTCACGGAGAGACCCGACCCATGACCCGCCTCTTTCTCGGCGCCTCGGCGCTGGCCCTGATCGCGACCCCTGCCCTTGCCCACGATCCCGAATTTTCGGAAGCACGACTGTCGACCCATGTGCGGACCATGTCCGCCGACTGGTTCGAGGGCCGCGCGCCGGGCACGGCGGGCGAGGACAAGACGGTCGCCTATCTGATGGGTGCCTTCGCCGCCGCCGGTCTCCAGCCGGGCGGCGACCTTCGCGCCGATGGCAGCCGCGAATGGACGCAGGACGTGGTGCTCGCCCGCTCGACGATGGTCGACACCCCGCTCGTCGAGATGAACATCGGCGGCGAGGACGTGATGCTCGTCCAGAACGAGGACGTGGCGGTGCGCGCGCCGATCAACGGCGAGGCACAGGTCGAGCTGCAGGACGTCGAACTGGTCTTCGTCGGCTACGGCACCCATGCGCCCGAGCGCGGCTGGTCGGACTACAAGGACCAGGACCTTAGCGGCAAGGTGCTGGTGATGCTCGTCAACGACCCCGATTTCGAGGGCGGCGAAGGCGATTTCGGTGGGCCGGAAATGACCTATTACGGTCGCTGGACCTACAAATATGAGGAAGCCGCGCGGCGCGGCGCGGCGGGCGTCCTGGTGATCCACGAGACCGTCCCGGCGAGCTACCCGTGGGGCGTCGTCGCCAATGGCAACGAGCAGACCTTCGACATCGTCCGCGAGGACCCCAAGGCCGCGCATGCCGGGCTCGAGGGCTGGATGCACAGCGACCTTGCCGAGCGTATCTTCGCGGCCAATGGCACCAGCCTCGAGGCGGTGAAGGCGGCAGCACGGCGCAAGGACTTCCAGCCGATGCCGCTCGGCACCACCATCGACGCCACGCTGCTGGCGCGGCAGGAGCAGATCGCGGCCAAGAATGTCGTCGGCGTCCTGCCGGGTTCGGAGCGCGCGGACGAATATGTCGTCTTCACCGCGCACCACGACCATCTCGGCATGGTCGAGGATCCCGCAGAGGAAGGCGATGCGGTCTATAACGGCGCGCTCGACAATGCGACCGGCACCGCCGCGCTGATCGAGCAGGCACGGGCCTTTGCCGAGAAGGGTGGCGCGAAACGCAGCCTCGTCTTCCTCGCTGTCGGCGCGGAGGAGCGCGGGCTGCTCGGCTCCAAATATTATGCCGCAAACCCGCTCTATCCGCTGAGCCGCACCGTCGGGGTGATCAACACCGACAGCCTCGGCGTGTTCGGCCCGGCGAGCGATTTCTCGATCAGCGGGACGGCGCGGCTCGGCCTTCTCGACCTGATGATCGAGGAAGGCGAGGCGCTGGGTCGCACCTTCGCGCCCGATCCGCGCCCCGAGGCAGGCGGCTTCTTCCGCTCCGACCACTTCCCCTTCGCGCAGGTCGGCGTGCCCGCGGTAAGCTATCGCTCGGGCCAGCAGCTCACCGAGGGTGGCGCCGAGCGCGCGACCGAGCTGGCGCGCGACTATGTCGCCAACCATTACCATCAGGCGAGCGACGAATGGTCGGCCGACTGGCGCTTCGACGGCATCACGTCGGACATGCTCTTCATCCACCGCGTCGCGACCACGCTGGCCAATGGCGAGGACTGGCCCAACTGGGCCGAAGGCAGCGAATTCAAGGCCATTCGCGACGCCAGCGCCGCCGAGCGCGACTAGGTCGCCCGCAACTGTCGCCGCGCGCATGGGAAGGCATAATAGGAGAGCAGCATGGCCATCACCTTCTACACCAATCCCATGTCGCGCGGCGGCATCGTTCGTTGGGCGCTGCACGAGGTCGGCGCGGACTATGAAACCAGCATCATCTCCTATGGCGAGGAGATGAAGGGCGACTATTTGGCCAGCATCAACCCGATGGGAAAAGTGCCGGCGATCACGCATGACGGAAGGATCGTCACCGAATGCGCGGCAATCTGCCACTATCTCGCCGAGACGCATCCCGATGCCGGCCTGTTGCCGACCGACGCCGAGCGCGCGGCTTATTATCGCTGGCTATTCTTTGCGGCGGGCCCGCTCGAACAGGCGGTCGTAAACCGGTCGATGGGCTTTGAGGTGCCCGACGATCCGCAAAAGCGCGGCATGGTCGGCTATGGCCACTATGGTCTCGTCATGGACGTGATCGAACAGCATTTCTCGGACAGCGATTTTGCCGCGGGCGAGCGCTTCACGATGGCCGATGTCTATCTTGGCAGCCAGGTCGCCTGGGGTTTGCAGTTCGGCACGGTCGAGGACCGTCCCGCCCTGCGCGCCTACGCCGAACGCTCGACCGACCGCGAGGCGGCGAGGCAGGCACGGGCGATCGACATGAAGCTGATCGCCGAAGCGCAGGAAGACTAGATCGTCTGCGGCTCGAGTGCGCGGTCGCTCAGCCTGACGAACATGCTCATGCCTTCAACTTCGATGCGCGCTTCGCTTTCGCCCTTGGGCAGCGTCACCACGGGCGTGGCAATGATGCGCCATACCTCGCCGTCCCACTCGCGCACATTGATATGGACGCGGCGCACCAGCTCGCTGCCGCTTACGTAGGCGTCCATCGAGCGCTCGCAAAAGGTGCGCTTCAGATCACAGCGAAGATCGGTGCGGTGAACCCTTTCGGCGAAAACAGGCCGCGAGAAAGTGGTGATCGTATCGCGCCATTCCTCGTCCCGTACCGAGACCACCAAGTTGAAGGGTTCATCGGTCACACCTGTCGGCGTCGGCGAGGTGGCAAGGGCGATAGCGGTCAGCAGCACGGTCGTCTCCCTGAAATCCCAGCGCGCCGAGGCTAGGGCGCATTCGCTGAACGTTACTCTAACGAAAAAGGCCCGGCAATCGCTCGCCGGGCCTTCGATAATTCGAAACTTCGATCTCTATTCCTGGCTGCCCATGAAGCTGAGCAGGAACTGGAACATGTTGATGAAGTCGAGATAGAGGTTGAGCGCGCCCATGATGACCACGCGGCTCATCAGGTCCGAATTGTGCGCGACATAGGCGTACATCGACTTGATCTTCTGCGTGTCATAGGCAGTGAGGCCGGCGAAGATCAGGACGCCGATGGCGCTGATCGCCATGTTCATCGCACCCGACTGGAAGATGAAGGCGTTGAGCAGCATCGCCACGAGGATGCCGACGACACCCATGATGAGGAAGGTGCCCCAGCCCGACAGGTCCTTCTTGGTGGTGTAGCCGTAAAGCGACAGGCCCGCGAAGGCGGCGGTCACGGCGAAGAAGGTCTGCGCGATCGAGATGCCCGTGTAGCGCAGGAAGATGGTGCTCATCGACAGGCCCATCAGGGTCGCGAAGGACCAGAAGAGCAGGTGGAGCGTGCCGGTCGACATGCGGTTCTGGCCGAAGCTCATCGCGAAGACGATGGCGAGCGGCGAGAGGATGATGACCCACGGCAGCAGGCCGCCGCCCATGAAGACGCTCGCGGCCATGCCCGAGCTGTAGAAGAGCATCGCGACGATGCCGGTCAGGAGCACGCCCGACGCCATGTAATTGTAGACGCTGAGCATATATTTGCGCAGGCCCGCATCACGCGCGGCGCGCGGAACGCTGGTCGTCGCGGCGGGGTCGAACCCCATGCGCGTGCGCTCGTCGAACTGATTAGCCATTTTTTCTCCTCTCCGCCTCCCCCCGGGAAGGCCGAACACGATGACGTTACGAGGGGGAATATCGGGCCTGATCGCTCCGATTTCAAGCGAAACCGGATACGCGCGGCCCGTCTTTTCGACTAGGAGAGGAGGCATGCACCGGCTGTTCGTCGCCTTGCCCCTGCCCGAAGCGCTGGTCGATGCGCTTGCCCCGGCCTTGGAAGGCGGGCCCGAAGGCTTGCGCTGGCTACCCGAAGAGCAGCTCCACTGCACCGTGCGTTTCATCGGCGAGGTCGAGCGTCCGGTGGCGGCAGACGTGGTAGAGGCCCTCGGCGACCTGCGCGCGCCGCCACTCGAGGTTCGGGTCGACGGTGTCGGTATCTTCGACCACCGGCGGCGCGGCGCGCTGTGGGCAAGGCTGGTGCCCAAGGCGCCGCTCGACGCGCTGCACGAGAAGGTGGATCGCGCCGTGCAGCGCTGCGGACTGCCGCCCGAACGCCGCGCCTACCTCCCCCATGTCACGCTGGCCCGCTGGTCGGGCGGCGCGGTGGATGCGCGGCAATGGGCCGGGCGCTGGGCGGGACTGGCCAGCCGGACGGTGACGATCGAGCGCTTTACGCTGTTCGAGAGCGAGCTGACCCGGATGGGACCGCATTACGAGGTTGTGGAGAGCTATTCGCTCGGCTGAGGGGCTGCGGGATCGCCGTGGCGCCAGCCGGCGAGCGTGGCGGCGTCGTGGAAAGCGCCATCGTGGAACAGGCCCGCGATTAGCAGCGTGTTGGCGACATCGACGAGCGGGTTCCCGTCGAGCAGCAGAAGTTCGGCGGCCGCGCCCGGCGCGAGATGGCCGAGATCCTCGAAACCGAGCCGCTGTGCGGGAACTCGAGTTGCGGAGGCGAGCGCGTCTCGCGGCGACAGGCCGGCCTCGACGAGCAACTGGAGCTCGCGGTGCAGGGCATAGCCGTCGGCGCGGCAGTCGCCGCCATTGTCGGAACCGGCAAGGATGGCAACGCCTGCGTCGTGCAACTGGCGAACGACTTCGAACAGTTCACCGGTCGCGGCTTCGGCCACGACCGGGTCGATGGCATTGGCACCGGCGAGACTGCGGCTGCATCCGTCCATCGCGCGGCGGTGCACGGCGAGCCGTCCGGTCGGGAGCGCGACGCGGTTGGTCGGCAATTCCATCGTCAGCATGGGTGTGATGGCGACCCCTGCCTCCGCCCAACGTCCGAAGAGGACGTCGCAAGCCTTTGTGTCCCGGGCAGCGAGGAATTGCCGGTTCTTGTCGAGCTTCGCGCCCCAGCCCGAGAACCAGGCCTGCAGCACCTGCAGCCGCGCATCCGCGGGATTGTCCGAGCAATCGTCGACAATGTTGACGTAGACATGTTCGAAAAAGCGCTGGCCGTTGGCGATCGCGGCATCGGGGGTGAGGCCGAAAATCATGTGGCCGGCAAGCGGCAGGCCGCGCTCCCTGGCGACGGCGCCAATGGCGGCATGCGCATCAGGAGGAAGGTTGTCATAGACTTTGAGGAAGTCGACACCCGCGTCCGCCAGCTGGTTGGCCACGGCGGTCGCGGTGGCCGCGTCGGGGGCATTGACTGCCACGTCCTTCGTCCACTGGTTGCGCGCCCCGTCGATCACGGGGCCGGCGGCGATGAGGGCCGGCGCGTGCGGGGCTCGCTCGATGAGCGAGCGCAGGCGCGGCAGTTCGCTAAGCGCCGTGCCGGTGTCGCGCAGGCCGACAATGCCATAGCCAAGATAGCGCGGCAGGAGCTGCCCGGTCACGTCGGTGCTCGACACGGGGCCATCGTTAAAGGCGGACAGGACGTGGACATGGGAATCGATGAGCGCGGGCATGAGATAACGGCCCGTGCCATCGATGACGTGGCTCTCGTCGGCAAGCTCGGCATCGTCATGCGGAGAGATCGAGACCACCTTGCCGTCACTTATGCGAACATCCTGCCCGGCAAGCCCGCGATCGCCTTCGAGGTCGATGACGGTGACGTTGCGGACGAGGAACTTCTGCGCATCGGCAGGAGCGGCGACGAGCGCGAGCAGCGCGGCAAGGAAGTAGCGGGTCATGCACAAAGGCTAAGGAGTTCTCCCCGGCAACCACGAAAGTTGCGGCCAATCGACAGGCGCCATCGCCCAACCGACACGGGTCGCCGTCAGAGAAGGCGCTCGCGGATAGCCTTGGCGCCGCTCCGGCTCGCGGTCAGGACGGAGCCGTCGCGCATGCGCAGGCTGAACTTGCCGCCGCCTGCGGGTTCGATTTGCTCGACCTTGTCGATGGCAACCAGCGTCGAGCGATGGATGCGCAGGAACCGCGGCCCGAGCTGGCTCTCGAGCGCGCCGAGGGTCGTGCGGATGAGGTGACTGCCCGACAGCGTCCTCGCCTCGACATAATCACCTGCCCCCTGCAGGCTCACAACGCGATCGAGGTCGAGCGGACGGATGCCGTCCTCATCCTTGATGAACGGGGCGGCCGGCGGGTCGTGAGTTTCGAGCGCTGCCTGCGGCACCGGTTGCCGCTCCCCCAGCAAGGAGAAGACCGCATAGGCAAGCAGGCCTTGGTAGAGCTGCCAGGTCGCTGCAGGGCCGAGGAAGGGCTCAACCGAAAAAAGGAGCAAGTCCCCGCCCGCCACGATGCCCAGCGCGATCATCAGCAACCAGAACCAGAAGAAGGTGAACAGGATTGCGCCGACGATATGGGCGCCGATGCGCTTTAGGCCGCGCAGCGAGCGCCCCCGCCCGGCCCAGAAATGCATGGTCGCGGCCCCGACAAGCAGGAGCGGCAGGATATTCGCAAAAACATCGGCAGGGAAACGCCACCCGGAGGATGCTCCGGTGATCTGGAAGACGACGCAATAACCGAGGCCGAACAGCCCGCCGACAACCAGCAGGTCACGCCATCTTGGCGGCATCGAGAAGGTTTCGCGACGCATCGCCTTCCCCTATGCCAAGCAGGCGACCTGCCCGAAAGCCCTTGCTTGCATCTCGTCACCCGGAACCCACATCGGGGCTTGGCCCGTTAGCCTTGATAGGCTAGCAGATGCGAAAGAACAAAACGAGAATATCCAATGGCGCTCACCAACATCAGCGTGCGCGGCGCGCGCGAACATAATCTCAAGGGCGTCGATGTCGACATCCCGCGCGAGAGCCTGACCGTCATCACCGGCCTGTCGGGCTCGGGCAAGTCGAGCCTTGCCTTCGACACCATCTACGCCGAGGGCCAGCGCCGCTACGTCGAGAGCCTGAGCGCCTATGCGCGCCAGTTCCTCGAGATGATGCAGAAGCCCGATGTCGAGCATATCGACGGCCTGTCGCCCGCGATCTCGATTGAACAGAAGACGACCAGCCGAAACCCGCGCTCGACCGTGGCGACGGTGACCGAGATCTACGATTACATGCGCCTCCTGTGGGCGCGGGTCGGGGTGCCCTATTCGCCCGCCACGGGGCTGCCGATCGAGGCGCAACAGGTCAGCCAGATGGTCGACCGCACGATGAAGCTGCCCGAAAAGTCGCGCCACCTCCTGCTCGCTCCCGTCGTCCGCGGCCGGAAAGGCGAATATAAGAAGGAACTGGCCGAGTGGCAGAAGGCAGGCTTCACCCGCGTGCGCATCGACGGCGAGGTCTATCCGATCGAGGAAGCCCCCGCGCTCGACAAGAAATACAAGCATGACATCGAGGTCGTGGTCGACCGGATCGTCATCAAGCCGGGCATCGAAGCGCGGCTTGCCGACAGTTTCGAGACTGCGCTCGAGCTCGCCGACGGGCTCGCCTTTCTCGACCCCGTTGATGCGCCGGTCACCGAAGACGAGACGGTCACCAAGTCGGGCATGAAGCTCGACCACGGGGTGCCCGGCCGTGTCGTCTTTTCACAGCGCTTCGCCTGCCCCGTATCCGGCTTCACGATCAGCGAGATCGAACCCCGCCTTTTCAGCTTCAACGCGCCGCAGGGCGCCTGTCCGGCCTGTGACGGCCTCGGCGAAATGATGGAATTCGACGAGGATCTCGTCGTTCCCAACCACGGCCTGTCGCTGAAGAAGGGCGCCGTTGTCCCCTGGGCGAAGTCGCAGCCCCCCTCGCCTTATTACATGCAGGTGCTGGGCAGCCTCGCGCGCGCCTTCGATTTCGACCTCGAGACGCCGTGGGCGGACTTGCCGGAAGAGGCCCGGCGGGTGATCCTGCGCGGTACGCGCGGCAAGCCGGTCACGCTCCGCTTCGTCGACGGCAAGAAGAGCTATGAGGTCAAGAAGCCTTTCGAGGGAGTCATCGGCAATCTCGAGCGCCGTATGCGCACGACCGAAAGCGCCTGGATGCGCGAGGAACTGTCGAAATACCAGGCCGCCCATGCCTGCGAGACCTGCGGCGGCGCGCGCCTGAAGCCCGAAGCGCTCGCGGTCAAGATCGCGGGCGAGGACATCTCGCTGTCCGCACGACGCTCGGTCGTCGATGCGGTCGAATGGTTCGGCAGTGTTGAAGGCAGTCTCACCGACCAGCAGAAACAGATTGCCGGCCCGATCCTCAAGGAGATCAACGAGCGCCTCGGCTTCCTCCACAATGTCGGGCTCGACTATCTCAACCTCGACCGCACCTCGGGTACCCTCTCGGGCGGCGAGAGCCAGCGGATCCGCCTCGCCAGCCAGATCGGGTCGGGCCTGTCGGGCGTGCTCTACGTTCTCGACGAGCCCTCGATCGGCCTCCACCAGCGTGACAACGACCGCCTGCTCGAAACGCTCAAGCGGCTTCGCGAGCTGGGCAATACCGTGCTGGTGGTGGAGCATGACGAGGACGCCATCCGCACGGCCGACCATGTCATCGACATGGGGCCGGGTGCCGGCGTGCGCGGGGGCGAAGTTGTCTGCTCGGGAACGCTCGAGGAAATCATGGCCTGCGAGGACAGCCTCACCGCCGACTATCTGTCGGGCCGCCGCGAGATCGCGGTGCCGGAAAAGCGGCGCGAGGGGAACGGCAAGAAACTCACCCTGAAGGGCGCGCGAGCCAACAATCTCAAGGACGTCACCGCCTCGATCCCGCTCGGCACTTTCACCTGTGTGACCGGTGTTTCGGGGTCGGGCAAGTCGAGCTTCACCATCGACACGCTCTATGCTGCCTCGGCGCGCGCGCTCAATGGCGCTCGTATCCTTTCGGGCAAGCACGACCGGCTGGACGGACTGCAACACCTCGACAAGGTCATCGATATCGACCAGTCGCCGATCGGGCGCACGCCGCGGTCGAACCCCGCGACCTATACCGGTGCCTTCACACAGATCCGCGACTGGTTCGCCGGCCTTCCGGAGTCCAAGGCACGCGGCTACAAGCCGGGACGGTTCAGCTTCAACGTCAAGGGCGGTCGCTGCGAGGCTTGCAAGGGCGATGGCCTCCTCAAGATCGAAATGCACTTCCTGCCCGACGTCTATGTCACTTGTGACGTCTGCCATGGCCAACGCTATAATCGCGAGACGCTCGAGGTCACTTTCAAGGGCAAGTCGATCGCCGACGTCCTCGACATGACGGTCGAGGACGCTGTCGAATTCTTCAAGGCGGTGCCGTCGATCCGGGACAAGATGGAGATGCTCCAGCGGGTCGGGCTCGGCTATGTGAAGGTCGGCCAGCAGGCGACGACCCTTTCAGGCGGCGAAGCGCAGCGCGTGAAACTGGCGAAGGAACTCTCGAAGCGCGCGACGGGGCGAACGCTCTATATCCTCGACGAGCCCACCACGGGTCTTCACTTCGAGGATGTCCGCAAGCTTCTGGAAGTGCTCCACGCCCTCGTCGAGCAAGGAAACACCGTTGTCGTGATCGAGCATAATCTCGACGTCATCAAGACAGCAGACCATATCCTCGACCTGGGACCCGGTGGCGGCGTCAATGGCGGGACGATCGTGGCGCATGGAACGCCCGAGGTCGTGGCGAAGGAACCTGCAAGCTACACCGGCCGCTATCTCGGGCCGATGCTCAAGTCGGTCCGGCCCTCGGGTGCGGAGAACAGCGAGTTGGAAAGCGCGGACTAGCGGTCCGCTGGCGTCCCGCTACGTTTCCCTCAGCCTTCCGCGGGGCCGCTGAGCGTCGCGCAAGCTACACGCGCCCCTGCATCACCGGCAGGATCGCTTCGATAATCATCGGCACCCTCGTGAATGACGAGCGCCGTCCCGTCGGCGTCGGCGATGCTGCGCTGGCCCGCGCGGAGCGAGGCCTCGCGAACGAGATAGATACTGCGTCCCTGGCGCTCCTCGCTGATCTCCATATTGGCGAGGTCTCCAAGATGCGAGCCCATGGGGTTGTCGCGTCCGTGCTGAGCTCCAGTCGGGTTCCAGTGACCGCCGGCACTTTTGAAATCGGGTCCCTCGCAGACGCCGGTTTCATGGAGATGGACCGCGTGACTTCCGGCGGCGAGCCCGTCTACCTCCACCGTCACGGTGATGCCATTGGCATCCTCGCTCATGCTGACAGTGCCGACACTGTCTCCCGACGCTGAACGTAGGTCCGCACTTTGCGGTGCTGGATAGACGACGCCTGCACTGCTGCCCCCGACGGCCGGAGTTGCTTGTTCCGTCTCCCCTCCACAACCGGCAAGCAGGCAGCAGCCCAACAGCGACATCGTCCGCATCATCACAAATCCCCTTTCGCCATCGAGAACGAGGCAGCTTGTCAGTCGATCCGGTGGAAATGGATTTCGACACGCCGGTTCTGTGCTTCGCGCACGCCGTCGGCGGTCGGCACCAGCAGGTCGGTCTCGCCAGCGGGTTCGGCGAGGATCACGCGGTCGCGCCCGATGCCACGCTTCACCAGTTCATCGCGGACAAGGGCGGCACGGCTTCGCGAAATGCGACGATTTACGGCTGCCGGCCCCGACCGGTCACTAAAGCCGGTAATTTCAAGGCGGTACGTTGCGCCTGAACCGCTGGCGGATTCGACAACCTTGTCGAGGATGTCGGCGCCATCACGGTCGATGACGCTCCCGCCCCAGCGGAAGAAGACCATATAGGGGCCGGGCGACGCCTCGTTCTCGCAAATGGCAGGGCTCGCGACGATACGGTCGTCGGCGCAGCGCGTGGGCTCACCTGCAGAGCCATCCTGAAAGACCAACAGCCCACCAAACATTAGCAACCCGATCATCCACCACTCCTCTGCCCTTGCGCCCTCAGCCTAGGGAGGGATCGGGGTGTCGTGCAACGCAAAAAAGGGAGCCCGCTGTTCGCAGACTCCCTTCTTTGTGGTTGGCCGAAGCCTCCCGGGCCTTAGCCGCGCTCGGGTTCCGGCGGCGGCGGGGGCGGCGGCGGCGGCGGCGGCGGCGGGCACTCTTCCGTCGCCAGGATCACCGTCCCGTCCGGGCACGTCACCGTCGCCGGAGGCGGCGGCGGGGGCGGCGGCGGGGGCGGCGGGGGCGGCGGCGGGGGAGGCGGCGGTGCGAAGTTGAAGATCAGGCTCGCGAGGAGGCTGTGGCTTTCAAGCTCAGCATCGCTCAGCGACGCGTCCGCAAACGGTGCCAGCACGGCAGGCGCATAATCGAATTCGCCGGTGTTGAAGTAGCGATACTTCACGCCGAGATCGATGGTGCGGCTCAGCGGCACGTAAACGCCACCGAGAGCCTGCCAGGCCCAGGTGCCGTCGGTTTCGCTGAAGTTGGTAACGCCGGGAAGGTCGAGCTCGTGCTGGACGCTGGCAAAGCCAACACCACCACCGAGGTAACCACCGATGCCGTCTTCACCGCCGAAGTCGAACAGCAGGTTCGCCATCGCCGAGTAGACCGACATGTCGCCGGGTTCGGCGAATTCGGCGCCAAGATCGACGATCGTGGTCGAATCGACGTCCGCCGACTTGTAGCCGAGTTCGACCTCGGTACGGATCGCACCAAAATCATAGCCGGCAACGAAATCGACATCAAAACCGGTGCCGTAGTCGTTCTCGACACCGTTATCGATGAAGAGCGTGGCGCCGGCATCCGTATCGGTGATGCCAAGGTCGATCATGGTGTCTTCGACCTTCATCACCCCGCCTTCGATACCGACGTACCACGCCTTGTCGCGCGCAAGCGCAGGCGTTGCCAGCATCGAAGAAGCGAGAACCATCGAAATGGCTAGCTTCCGCATATGAAGTCCCCTTTCAGATATGCATTTTTTGGTAAAACGCTCCCTGAACTTTAGGTCTCCACCGAGGGGAGTGCAAGCGAGCGTTTGGCATACTGTTGCGATTCTGCACCACCCGCGCCCCTTGCCACGATCAAGTCACTGATAGATCGAGAGGAATTATTCATTCTTCAATAACCTTGTGTTCGCGCAGGACGGACAGAATGGCGTCGATCGCGAACCGCGCTTCCACATCGACGACCGAACCTCCAGCCGGCGCCTCGATCGCAGCCGCCGGCGACGCCAAGCTACCGCCGGTCTCGACCCACTGACCGCTGCGATATTCGAAAGCGCCCACGCCATCGCGTCGCAGGCAGCGAAAACCTTCGCGGGCCGCCACAAAGCGCCAGCCGCTTCCCGTGAGGATGGCCATCGCGCCGTCCTGCCCGTCAAATTCACCCGAGGGGGCTTCCGCGACAAGGTAGCATTCCCCCGCCTGGGCCGCAGCCGGCGGCGATTCCAACGGCGCGCCCTCGACCACCGGCTGCACCAGCATGTCCAGCAGCACCAGCGCCTCGTTATGCGTGATTTCCTTCTGGGCTTGCCCGGTCGAAAGCGTCGGGAGTTCGAGACGGTCGGTTTGGGTCATGGTTGCGATCCTCAATCGATGGTTATCGTGGTGGCGGTGGACATGCCCGTGTCGCCCAGCATCCTGCATGCGACCGTGATTTGGCCCGTGCCGAGTGGTGCCAGCGCCTCGGAGGCGACACTGATGTCGCTCCGGTCTGAGGTCAGCGTCACGGCGCCAGCAGTGCCAGAAAGCTCGATGTGATAACGCTCCGCGGTTTCGCCGAGCGGGACATCGACATGATCGAGCCAAGCGTAGCCGCGACGGCTCCGGCGAACCCAGTTCAGTTCGAGCCCGCCGCCGACCCGCTGCCCCGTCAGGTGCGTCGGCGACGGGGGTCGAGCGGCGCGCGCTGCAAAGCCGATCGAGACTTCTGCCGCGTCTTCATCGGCAAGCCCCGCAGGCCGTACCGAAACAAGCGTCCCCTGCTGCTCCGGGACGAGGTCGATGCGCGCCAGCCTTTCGCGATCCAGCAGCACGAAAGCTTCGCCAGCCTGATGGCCATCGATCGCATCGTCGCTGGCAAAGCGCCCGCGTAGCAATGAACTCAGGCGTATACGCCCCGGCGCGATCGCCTCGACCCGCTCGAACTGGATGACCTCGTCCCCGACCATCGCAAGGTTTCCACCCTGCAACATACGGTCACGCGTGATCGAAAGGAGGTCGTGATCGGCATCGACGAGGTCGACCTCGATCACATTGACCATGTCCACGAGATCCCGGGGTGCAGCGCCAATGACGTTGCTGACCTGACCGATCACGCCTTCCCGTGCCGCGCTTGAGATCACCAAGTCGCCGGACCCCACAGCCACCTCGAGCGGCACCGCACGCCAGCCGCTGCTGCTATTCGCGGTCGCCACGACGACAGCCGTCCGTGCATCGCCCTCGAGGTCCGGCAATTCGACCAGCACAGCCTCAGTGGGCGCTGCGGTCAAATCCCGTGAAGGCAAGTGCCGTCCACCGTCGGTTGGTAGCTCGATGGCCTTGGCCTTCCCTACATGCGCAACCGCGCTGACACGCACCACGAGCCGCTCGAGAACGACATCGACGACCCGCCAATATCCGTCTTGATCGGGGAGTCCGATCAGGTCTCCCGGTTGCAGGTCGAGGTAACGCATCGGCAGATCGACCCGCAAGGAACGTCGCTCCCGCCACGTTCGCAATAGGACGTCTTCCGCAAGGAGGCGCGCCCGCAGGGCACTCAATGTAACCGGCATCGCCAGCTTCAGCGCTCGCCCCCCGCTTCCCGCACGCGCCTGGCTGCGCGACACCTGATAATCCCTGTCGGGGTCAAAGTGATCGAGATGCAGGACCAACGGGAGGTCCGTCGCCGAGGAAAGCGTGTCCGTGGGCAGCTCTCCAGGCTTTCCATTACCGGATGCCAGATCACCGAAATCCAGCATGCGCGGCACGCCTTCACCCGTCTCGAGCCGACTTCCGGCATCGACAAGATCGAGCGCGGCAAGCTCGATCAGTGGCGCGAGCGCTGTTCCAAGACTTTGACCGTGCACCGCATATCCGTCGATCGGCAAGACATCCGGTACAGCGATCAAACCGTTGCTGGCTTCGTCGAGGACCTTGCCAGCATCGAGCGCCTCGTCCGCGACAATTTCGAACGTGAGCATCGGGATCCGGTTTCCGAAATCGGCGAGCTCGAGGCCTTCGAAGACGGCGATCATCAGGTCCCGATAGGCTGGCACGGCTGTTTCGAGCGCACCGAGTAGCGGATCGACCTCCTGCGACTCCCCTGCTGCGTGGACGCGCAATTCGCCCGGAACCTTCAAATGGCCGTCGGCCCCACGCAGGAGATTGCCATCGGCCCAGATACGACCGACCCGCCCACCGGGCCGCGACGACAGCGCTACCGCGAAATTGGCAGAATAGCTGTAGATCGTGCGTTGGGGTTGCCCCTTGGTGCCGGTGACGGCTTGGGATTCGACAAGATCTGTCGCCCAGATGATCGTACCCGCAACCCGCATACGGCCATAGACGGCTGGCACGACGGCGCCATAACGGGAGCCTTGCACCGACAGTTCGCCCAGTCTCGGCCCCTCGCTCGCTCCCGAGCCGAACAGGCGCTGGTCGATATGTTGTCCGACCAGCGCACCGATAGCACTTCCTAGCGGGCCGGCGACCGCCTGCCCTACACTGCTGAAAACCAGCGTTGCCATTAAAGGCTCCTTCGGAACGGAGGGCGGAAGCGATGGACGGCGACGAGCGGTAGCCCCGGATCACCATTTCGCTCGATGACGCGGCGGTGACGTGCATCCGCATGGATCACGCCGTTGCAAGTGGCGATGGCAAGATGATGCCGGTGCAGCCCCTGGCTGAAACGAAGGACGTCGCCGGAATTGGCGAAAACCGCATCGATCACGAAGAAGTCCCGAGCCGCAGCAGCAAGAAAGTCACAGGCGTCCGCCTGCCGCCAGCCATAAGCTTGCGGAAAGATGCCGCCGTCCAGGCGGAAGGCGTGGATGACGAGGCCGAGACAATCGAGCCCCGAACCCGGCTCCCTCCCCTGCAACTTGAAGGGCGTGCCGAGCGCGCTGCGCGCCCGCGCCACCGGATCGATCATGCGCCCGGATATCGGCTCAGGATGTCGGCCCCGGGGAGATGCGGTTCGCCCCTGAAATTCACAGCATTCGAGAACCGCGAACTGCAGGTCGCGAAGGTCTTGTCGCAACCCTCGACCAATTCGACCCTCTCGCCTGCGACCGGAGATACCGCGGGCAGCTCTCGCAGCACTAGCCTGTCATCGGCGGCGGAGAGAATGGCCGAGCGGAGCCCGCGATTGGGTCCGTCAAGCCAGCGCAACTGACCGAATGCAAAGCCCTCCAGCTGGCCACGGTCGACTGTCACCTCCACATCCTGCGCATCCACGACAACGGCCGCCACCTTGCGCCCTGCAAGATTCACACGGCATTTTCGGTCGCCCAGGGCCGCCCGACAAAGCGGGCTGGTCTGTGGACCCGCAGGCGCTTCGAGTTTCGCGAACGTCGTTGAGAGGTTTGCTTCAAATTCTTGCCCGACACATTCGACCGCCCCCATCGCGCCCTGCACCAATGTCAGTTTCCCCGAAGGCGAGGCCCAGTCGAGCGTGAAGAGTTCGACGCACGCGCCGTCCCATCGCCCTGCCGAAAGGTCGGCGCGCGACAAGGCCGCGTTGCTCACGGCACCGCCCACATCTTCGCTCCCAGCCCCTTTGGTATTTGATCGCCGCACCCTGTGCGGAAGGATTGCCCCGCCCGGCTCGAAGCGTCGTCCGTCATGCACCAGCATGGCGTCATGGCCGGTCAGTCCGAGCCCTGCGCCATCGCTCCGCTCGACACACCAGCAGATGGCGAGGTTGGTTACCGCAGCATCCAGCATCGACATTTCAGCCCTCGCGAACCTCGATGAGCGGCACGCTGGGTGCCTCGCCTGCAAGAAAAGTCGCGCGGTTGATCTCCAACTGGTCGCTTGCAAAGCGAACCGGAACGTCGAACAGGAACCCGGCGGTGACCTCGACCCCAGCGTCAGGCGCGGCGTCAAACTCCACCATTCCTCCGTTCGCGAGGGTCCAATTCCAGGCTTGCTCGACACCGTCCAGCGCGACGCGCACCGTGCCCGCGACGGGGCGCGTAATTCGCCGGACCTCCCCGCCCTCGTAGGACTTCTGCAGCGCAAATTGCGTGCGCATGCCATCGCCCGTGCCGAGCGACTGGTCGAGTGCCGACGGATCGCCACTCCCTGACCGATGATCGAACGGATCGCGCAGGCGAAAACCCTCCGCCTGCCCTCGTCGGGCGCGAAAAAAGGCCAGAAGCGTTTGCAGTTCCTCCTCGCCCCGAACCCCGGGCCCGGCGTCATATTCGTTGCGCGACTGCTGCCAGTCCACATTGCGTTGCTCATGCCCCGAGGCGCCAATGATGACCTGTGTCGAGAAGTTCGGTCGGACGCTCGCGTCCGCACCAAGCGAGATCGGGAAATCCACGTCCGCTACATCCTGCATATCATTCTCCTCGACGGTGAAGATCGTGATCCCGTCGCGCATTACTTGGGGCAGCGCCCAGACAAAAACCTCGGATGTCCCGCGCGAGAGCGCCTCGTCCGCCGCTGTCACGATCCGCGGCCACTCGACGGCCGCATTGGCGCCGTCGAGAACGAAGCCCGAGAGATAATGCTGCGATGCGACCGCATATTGGAGCCGCGCTTCCACTTCCCGCAGCGCTGAAACCCGCCTCGCGGCCGGTGCCGGCTGCGTGACCCAGTCGTAATCCTCCAACTGCAAGACATCGAATGCCGGCGACGCCCAGCCGGTCGGCAGGTTCGCCCTCCGCGCTTCCGGCGCTCCCGGGTCTAGGATGGAAGGCAGATAGACGAGGAGATGCGTTTCGGTGTCCGCCTGTCTCGCTTTTGCGCGCGCTACCAGCGTCGCGGTCGAGGCCGAGAGCTTAGCTCCCGCCCAGTCGAGCAGCGCCTTTTCATCCGTCGAAAGCACTCCCCCGACCGACCCGATGACCGGCATTTCGGCCCCGTAGGCGGCCGCGGCAGCCGCATCGTAAAGGCAGGGGTGACCGTCGGCATCAACCCACCACCACGGCTCGCCGATCTGTACCTTCGGCGGCAGCCCTTCCGCCGCGGACAGGTCGACGAGTTCGTCAAAGATCCCGCCGAGATAATCGATTGCATCAGCATTGGCAGGCGAGACGAGGGTCGAAGGCGGAGACCAGGCCGTCAGGGCGGGCCCACCATCGGCCCGCCGCTGTTTCCAGCTTTCGGGACAGAACCGGTCGAGAATTTCATAGCTCAGCGACCAGATCGGGGTTCGCCCTCGCGCCTTCAGTTCCCGCGCGAACTCCGCATGCCAGCGCAGCGCCGGCCCGACCATCCCGCGCGAACTGTCGAGGAGTCCGTCACCGGCCAGCGCCATATAATGGCTCATGCCCACATAATGGGTCACCAGCACACCATAGCCGAGCCTGTCGATCGCCTCCGCGACACGCGACGGCGGGAGGTGATAAAGGTCGTCATAGGCGGTGCAGGCATTGAACGGCTGCGCCGGCTGCCATGACGCGCCCACGTCGATCACGCTTCCCGCGCCCCGACATTCGATATCCTCCAGTCGCACTTCGGCCGCCGCGGGCACCAGACGGATGCCTTGGTCCTGAGCCGAATAATCCGGCGGTGCGAGGCTGATGAAAAGGCGCTCCACGTCGCTGACCGCGACCTTCTCGTCCGCCGCCCAGCCTGCGTACAGCGCATCGAAATCGAGCGAGACCACCGCATCGTCGGGATCGCCATCGGCATAGTTCCAGAGCCGCACGAACCAGCTCCGCTCCACCCCGGCCGCGTCACGGCCTTCGACCGTCAAGGTCGGACCATCAGGCTGGTCCAACGGGATGAGGCCCATGCTCTGCCAGCGGAAAGAAAGCTTGGTTCCGCTGTAGTCACGGTTCGTCTCGCGCGCATGAGCCGGGTGCGAAACAGTGTCGGCGCTACTCCAGATCAGGCCGACAAGGTCGCCGCGCCGCAGGAATTCCGCTGCCACGACCAGTGAATGCGCGTCGCTCCCGCGGGTCAGGCAAGCCGCGGTCCCCAGCGGGAAATCCACGGTCCAGTGATCTGGGTCGAACCGCTTCAGCGGCATCTGTTCGAGATGCTCGCCCTGCCTCGTAAACCAGTGCCTGATCATGCGGATCGCACCGCTCGCCGGAGTGCGGAGGCAAGCTGGCGCTTGCTACTACCCATAACCAGAGGCGCGGTCTGTTCGCGCGGGGCGTTGAGATTGATCGCGACCGATAGCGGACCTGCCGTCGCCGCGCCGGGAACGATCCGCCCTGCCCCTTCGGGCACGAACATCTCGGGCCCACGTTCACCCACAAGATAGGGAGTGTTGGCCGACACCGGTCCCCCGGTCGCCCGCCCCGGCAGTCCGAGAAGCGCCCCCAGCATCGAGCCGAGGTTGAGGCCGCCTGCCTTCCCACCAGGAAGCAGTGCCCGAAGGCTGGCCGCGGCAATAGAATTCATCGCCGACATCGCTGCTGCCTTCAGATCCTCAAATCCGAACTTGCCCTTGCGAACCGCGCGTAGCAGCACGGTCTCGAGCCGCCCGCCGAGCATATCGAGCCCCGAGGCGAACGGTCCTTCCACATCGCGCCGTACCGCATCCAGTTCGCGCTTCACGGCGCCCGTGTCGGCGCGCACGCGGACAACGAGCTCATCAAGCTCTTCGGCCATCGTCGCCCTCCTCCTTGTTGATCATGTCGCGAAGCCCGGCGATCAAGCTGCCGTCCATACCCCGCGTGTCCGCGCCCACACCGAGCGCCGACGCCAACTCTTCGGGGGTCGCGTTCCAGAAAACGTCCGGCGGCCAGTGCAGGATTTGTGCAGCAAGCGCGTAGAGCGCGCCCGCCCGCCCCGCGAACTGGCTCATCGCCCTTGGAGCAGCTGCACCAGCACCGCTCGGAGCGGCGGCATGGCCGCGGCCAGGCCCGAGGTCACCAGCGCCTCGCCAATGGCCGCGCGGTCGACCGAAGACGGACGCCCCCCGCTGCTCAGATGGTCGAATAGTATGACGATTTCCGACAGCGAGATCCGCCCCTCGGCTGCCCGGTCCGCCAGTTCGAACAAGGGGCCCAATTCCCCTTCCGCCGCGACCAGTGCGGCAAAGCTCGGGCGTAGCAGGAGCGTCGCGTCCCCGACGCGGAAAGAGGCCTCCCCCCGCGCGGCATTCGCTGTCCGGCTCACAGGCTGGAAATCGGTCCGGAGCTTTCGAGCGAGACCGAATAGGTCCGCTCGCCATTGTAATCGCCGGAATAGTCGAGCCGGGCGATCAGAAAGCGGCCTTGCATCTTCTCACCGCTTTCGAAGCTCAGCTCATAATCATCGATGCTGCCGTCTAGTGCGAGAGACCGAAGCCGGGCCTCCGCCGAGGATCCGGTAAAAATACCGCTCGCGGTGACCGCCACCGATCGCACCCCCGCGCCCGACAGCAATTCGCGCCAGCCGCCGCTGTCCTTGTTGGTGATGGCAACCGCATCGCCATTGATCGTCAGGTTGGTCGTCTTCAGTCCGGCGACCGTGGCGTAGGTCACCGGAATGCCGCCATCACCGATCTTCAAGAGGAACTGGTTGCCTTTTTCTGCCGCCATGCCTTTTTCTCCCTTATTGGCTCGCCAGGAGGCGCGCCCTGAAATCCATGATCATAGCCCAGGGACCGGCGACATCGCGGGCCACCCGGCGCTTCACGGGCACGAGTGTGACGAGCTGCCAGCCTTCCACGTGATCGATTGCGGCGAGTGCCGGTTCGACCAGCTCCCCCACGGCTTCGAGGCGGGCTGGCTCGTCGTCCCACAGGGTCACGCTTGCGAAGACCTCGCGTCCCACACCACTCTTGTGGCCCCAGTCGGCCTCGGTGCGCGCATCGATGGCGGCATAGGGATAGGCGGCCCTCGCTGGCGGGCCGTCATAGATCCCCTGCAACTGCTCGATCGCCTCCAGCGCCGACACGATCGCGGCCTGTAAGGCACTGCCAGCGCTCATCGCCCCCACCTCCGCGCGATCCGGAGCGCAGGCGCGTGCATCATGCGGCGAAAAAGACCGCGACCCCGCGCGATGACGTCACCGCCCTTATGTTCGATGGCGAGGTCGGGCGCCGCCCGCTCGATCGCGGCCGCGATGCGCAAGGCCTCGATTTCGGCGAGCCGCCGTCCGCGGGCGATCACCACCCGGCTCCAATCCTTCATGATCTCGTTTCCTCGCAGGTAAGGTCGAGCCGATCGGGCTTGCGCGCATCCTCCGAGATCGCGCGGATCTGGAGGTACCTGCCGCGCCAGCTGACGCGCTGCCCGACTGCAATTCCTTCGCGCCAGCGGATCAGCACCTCGAAGCGCCCCATGCGCGACAGCGCCATGCCTTCGGCTTCGGCACCCGTGCCCTTCGGCCGGATTGCGGCCAGACAGCGCGCCACCTCCTGCCATCCGGACAGCCTGACACCGGTCGCCTCGCGCGCCGTCACCGGTGCGTGGATTACGATCCGCTCGCGCAAGCGTCCCGCAAATTCAGGCGCGTGGCTCACAGCCGCACCTCCCGATAGGGCCGCCACAGCGCCGTGACCGCCGCCGGCGGGCGAGCGTCCCCGTCGCGATGGGCAAACAGGTGGGCAACCAGCCTCAGGACCCCCTGGCGAACAGGCTCTGGAACCTCGTTCGGGGACATCGCTGCCCCCGCAGTGCCTGAAACAACCACCCGCTGGCTCGCGACCGCGAGGCAGCGGATCAACCCGCGTCCCGCGACGTCAAGGTCGACCTCATATTCACCGGCAGCGAGCGGCATGCTCGAACCATCCGATCGAAGCGCTGCGACATCGTCGATGGAGGCTACCGGCCGCATCGGCAGTGTCTGCCATCCCGTCCCGGCCGACAGGATCGTTTCGAACGAGCGTCGCATAAGCCAAGTGCCGAGAAATTGTTCGCAGATCGATGTTGCCGTCCGCACAAGACCCGCCAGCAGTGCCTCTTCCTCGCCGGTTTCGACGCGCACAAAAGCTTGCGCCTCGCCGAGCGCCACGACCATCGGCCCCGCTTCGGTCTTCACGGCCATCATCGTTGCTCCACCCGCAGGAGGATCGACCGTTCGTCGGTGCGCCCGCTGGTGGTGCTCACCCGATTGCTGAGGCGATAGCGATGCCCTTCCTTGCCGCCCGCGACGGTGACCGTGGCGCTAGTGTCATCGAAGGTGGAGGCCGTGACCACGACGCCGTCTTCCTCCCGGGGCGAGACGTCCCACACGCTTCCGGCGACCGTGTCATCGGCAAGATAGTCCGCGCCCCAGTCGACCAGATAGTCGAGCTGGGCGCCGGGATCCTTCAGGACCAGCGTCATGTATTTTCTCCGCTAGGCTTGGTGGTTCAGCGCGCTTCGGGGCGCAGCTGTCGATCGGAATAGGCACTCTTCTGCCGCTTCTTCGGCGGTCGCTTCGATATGGGTGCCGTCAGTCCTGCCTGCTGCGACAGAGCAGCTTCGGCGATGCAAGGGGCTGCGATGCTCATGACTCGTCCTTCAAGCTAGCCATGCATCACGACCGAGCGCCCTGTCTCGAGCCAGGTCGCCCCGCCGTCGGGAGAGACAAAGCAATAGGTCGCCGTTTCGCCATCGACTGGATTCTGGAAGGGCGCGGAAAGCTTGAAGGCCGCGGCCGGAACGATGTCGACCGCGCCGCCTGACACGTTCTTGAAACGAACCTTGATTTCGCTTTCTCGCGCTGTTGTCGGTTGGGCGCTGTCATCGTTCGAGAAGCTCGTGCTGACAGGCGTCGTCAGATCCACAGAGAAGCTTCGCGCGCCGCCACCAAAGGCAAGACGTGGTGACGGCCACTGCATCTCGGCGTGACGTCGTTCCGAGCAATTGGCGCTCGAGCGATTGTACAAATTGTCACCACCGCTTCCGGAAGTCACATTGTCGCGCTCGATCAGGCTCGACCCCGCGGCCACGAAATAGGTGTAAATGCCATAGGCGCCATTGGCACCGGTCGTCGCGGTGTCGATCACATCATTGCCGACCAGCATCGATTGCTCCGCCAGCCCGCGCCAGAGTAGCGAGAAGCGCAAACCGTTGGCGACATTGTGACCCGCATCGATGATACGATTTCGGCTCACGTGCAGCCGGCGGCTCGTGCCCGACCGCGTAAACACGCTGATCCCGTTATTCGGTGCGTCACGGATCACGTTATCACTCACGATCAGGTCGACCAGGTCGCCGGCGGAATGATCGAGGCAGATCCCGGCACTGTCATTGTCCGGGTTGACCCCGTTGCCGACGAACTGGCGGTGGATGATGAAATTGCCGTGGATCATCCCCGGCCCGATCGTCCCGTCGAGCCCGGCGCCACCGGCAATGACGACCCCGCCCGACCGGTTGATACTCGAAGGATCGAATCCCGGGTCGATATCGAGGATATTCCCGCTGATCGTGAAATTCTCGAGCGCATGTCCCGAGATCGCCCACAATTGGACGCCTGTTTCCGCGCCCCTGACGATATTGGCCGAAACGATCGAATTCGTGGCGACCGGATCGATCGTGTTCGTTGACACGAGGTTCACACCGGTTCGATATCCTTCGACCAGATTGTTGGCCACGATCATGTCATAGCCGTGCGCCTCGATCGCGCAGCGTCCGCCCTCCGGCGTGGGCGGCCCACGGAAGCGATTGTCGCGAACCGCATAACTGCGTCCGTTGATATAGATGGCGCTATTGTCATAGCCCCCTTGCCCGCCAGCGGCCGTGAAGCGGAAATAGTTTCCATCGACCAGGCAGTCGCGTGTCGTCTCGCTATAGTTGATCGTCAGCGTATTGATGCCCGGACAGTCGAGGAACTGCATGCCGCTGATCCGCACGCCGTCCGTCGCCACCGTATTTATACGGATCGCGCTGCAGGCGCTCGTCGCACTGCCCGGCAAAGGGTCCGCAGACAGGTTTGCCGCGCCATTCTCGTCGATCGTGAACCCATGGAATTCGACCGTAGCGGCCGATCCGTCAAATTCGAAGATGGAGGGATAGGGTCCCGCATCGTCGACGAGGCGGATGCCGCAGCCGGGATGGCGGCCGATGATGCGCAGCCGTGACGGACTACTCGCCCGAAACAGGCTCTGCTGCGAATTTCCGACATCGACCTCGTAAAGGTCACCGAGAAGCAGCGTCCCTCCGCCGGCAGCCGTCGCGGCTGCGGTCAATGCCTGAGCGATTGCGAGCCGGTTGGCAGCCGGATCGCCCCCAGGCATCGCACCATATTCCTCGGGCCGGAAAATCTTGTCTCCCCGGGCGACTAGCCGCGCGAGCTCGTCCTCGAGCCCATCGACTTCGCCGACGGCGTGCCCGTGGCCGATATCCGCCTTGCCTGCGATCGCGCCGTCCTGCGCCGCCTGTTCGGCAACCAGCGCGTCAATCGCCAGATCCTGTGCCAGCTGTGACGGCTCGAGCAGGTCGAGCCGATCGGTCGCGGCGCCAATCGAGACCAACCCCGCGTCCGCTTCGGCAAACCAGCTTGCCCCCGCGACCAGTGCGATCGTCTTGGTACCGGGTGTGAAATTGGTCAGCGATCCTGTTGCGACCGTTCGTGCAATACTGCCATCGGCCTCCAGCGTACCAAGGCCGACCTCGACCTCCTGCGGCTTGTCGACACCAACCGCCGAATAATGGAATTGCGCGCCCGTCGCGACGCTGTCGATGAACCGGCGGAAGCCCGCAGCGGCGCCGTCGAGCACGAAATTGTCGCCTCCGGTCGTCGAACTCGTCTCACGGACGAGGTCAGAAAACACGATCGATCCTGCCATCTCGGACCTCCCTTCTTAGCTGCTCAAGGTGAAAAGGGCGGGCCGGCCGGGGACTTGCCGGCCCACCCCCATCAGCGATCAGGCGAATTCGAGAAGCTTGATGCTTTCCGAATTGGTCACCTGGCCGCCGATCCGGCGCGTCGCATAAAAATGGACGAACGGTTTGTTGGTGTAGGGATCGCGCAGCACCACGGTCTCGCCGCGATCGGCGATGGTATAGCCCGCCTTGAAGTTGCCGAAGGCGACCGACAGGCTGCCGCTGGCCATGTCGGGCATGTCCTCGGCCTCGACCACCGGATAGCCGAGCAGGCTCGCAGGCGTGCCTGCCGCAAGGCCCGGCTGCCAGATATAGGCGCCATCCGCGGTCTTGAACTTGCGGATGGCCGCCGCGGTGGCCGAATTCATGACGAAGACGGCACCCTGCCGATAGGGTTGCTTGAGCGACTGCACGAGGTCGAGCAGGACATCGGCCGGATCGCTCGCCGGGAAGGCACCCGCACTGCCGGTGCCGACCGTCTGGAGCGTGCCCATGGCGCGGACGTCATCGCCACTCGCCGACACCGGCGAGGACAGGAAGCCGAGCGGCTGGTTCGTGCCCGTGCCGTTGACGAAGGCCGCGCCTTCCGCGCGGGCGAATTCGGTCGCGATCTCGCCCGCCAGCCAGGCTTCCACGTCGAACGCCGCATCGTCGAGCATCTGCTGGGTCGCCGCCGGATTGGCGAACAGTTCGCCGGTCGCGGGGACGATTTCGTGGAAGGTCGGCGTCGAGGTCTCGGCGCGCGCGCCCTCGAAGCTGGCCCAGCCCGAGGGCGTGCCGCCCGAGGCCACGAGCTTTCGATAGCCGGCGCTGCCGACCTTCACGACATTGGCGATCTGGCGGATCGGCGAGGCCGCCGTCAGCGTGCTGTCGATCACGCTGTCGATCTCCTGCGGGATGGCATAGCCACCGAGGGCATCGTTCGATTCCAGCGACTTCGCCTCGAGCCCCGCGATGTCGCCGCGGCGCAGGTAGCTGTCGGCGAAACGGCGGCTGCTGCCCGCCGACTTCACGCCGTCGAGCATCGGCTGCCCGTCGCGCATCGCCTGGTTGTCGAGCTTTCGCTTGAGCATCGCCAGATCGGCCTTCATCGCAGCCAGCTCGCTGCCGTCATTCTCGAAGCTCGCCTCGAGCAGGTCATCACCGGACGCGCCGGCCATCTTGGTTTCCATCGTCATTCCTCACTCCTCGATTGCATGCACCCGGGCGACCGGCTGCATGGGACGCGCCACCAGGCTGACTTCGACGAGATCCACTTCATCGAGCCTTCGATACGCGCCCTTCCTCCCGGCCCGCCGCACGCGGTAACCGAAACTCAGGCCCTTCAATTTTCCCTTGCGGACGAGCGAACCCACGGCCTTGCCGGTACGGTCGGTTCCCAGCCGCGCGATTACGCGTAGCCCCTTCTCGTCTTCCTCGATCCGTTCGATCCGCCCCGCGATCGTGTCGCTGCGATGCTGGAGCAGGAGCGGGATGTCTGTAGCCGATCGTTCCGACAGCGAGCGGCTGAACGCCCCCCGCTCGATCACGTCGCCACCGTCATCGGGCCGGTCGAAGATGGCCGCATAGCCCGCGAAGCGCGTCACGCGGCCATGTCCATCGCCAGCAGCCCCGCCTGGAAGGCGATGCCAGCGCACAGGATCGCGAGCCCGAGACGTACCACCCAGCCGACCAGCGCCTTGAGCGCGCTGCGCTTGGCGCTTCGCCAGGCTGCAAGCAATTCGCGAAGATCGTCCATGTCTCGCCGCGCCGAACGGTCCTCGAGCCCGAGCCGCGACATGGCTTGATGTGCACCGCGAGCACTGGCCTCCTCGACCAGCGCTTCCAGCGTGATACGGTCGATGCCGCCCGCCTCGCCTTGCGCGATCAACGCGCCCAGCATCCTTCCTTCGCTCACTGGGCCAGCTCCCCGTCGGGGAAGCCGAGCATGGCCCGCTTTTCGCTCCTGCTGAGGAAGTCGGCCGCATTGACCGCGCTCCACAACCGCGACCGGTCCTCGGAGAGTTCGGACAGCTGGTCCTCGTCGATCTCGAAGCGCACCGGCTCGATCCAGTCGGCCAGCTGCGTCTCGAGCGCCCGGAGGATCTTGCGCGCGAGCGGCAGCACCGTCTGGCGATAGAGCGCCCGTCCCGCCTCGCGGCCATTCGCAAAGGTGGCATCGCCCGGAAGGCCGAGCAGGACTGGGGGCACGCCAAAGGCCAGCGCGATATCGCGCGCCGCCGCTTCCTTTAGCTTGATGAAGTCCATGTCGGCGGGCGACAGGCTGAATGCCTGCCACCGCAGCCCGCCATCCAGCAGGAGGGGCCGCCCGGCATTGCCGCTGCCCTCATATTGCTCCGCCAGCTCGGCCTTGAGCCGGTCGAACTGCTTGTCTGTCAGCGCCGTCCCGTCGCCGGGATCATGGACCAACGCGCCCGAAGGCCGCGCCGCATTGTCGAGCAGCGCCTTGTTCCACCGGCTCGCGGCATTGTGCACCATCGCGGGCCCGATGGCGGCCTCGAGGCAACCTTGACCCTCGATATCCTTACCCGGGTGGAATGCCCGGATGTGGACCACCGAAAGGCGTTCCATCGCATCACGCGCCGGATAGCGCACGACTTCCCGTCCGCGATAGGCATAGCCGGTCGGCCAGCCCTCCCGGTCGGTCAGCGTCGCCACCCGCTCGGGCCGCAGGCAATGCAAGCTCGTCGGAATGCCCTCGGGGTCGGCCGCCAGCCGCACATAGGCATTGCCGTGCAGGAGGAGATGCAGCGCGACCGTCTCGAGCAGCCCGTTGCGGCGCAGCAGCGGTGCCGCCAACTCGGCACCCTCGCCCGACGTATCGATGGCGAGCGAGCCGACCGCCCCCGCCACCAGCCGGACCGCACGGTGCCCCACGGGGTTGCGTTCGAACACTTCGCAGAGCTGGTCGGCATAGGCCGTCGGCGCCGCCGTGCGCATGCCGCCCAGGAGCGGTCCGATGTCGCGGATTGGCAGCACGGTCCCTCCGCCCGGCGCGCTTTTCGCGCCGAGCCACTTGTCGAGCCATTTCATGCTGATCCCTTTCTGTCAGAGCGTGCGCACAGTGGCGCGTCCACCCCCGCCCTCCATGAGCGCCCACAGCGCCCACACCATCGCATCGGCGCGATCGGGCGAACGCATCGCGCCCACCACGCCGTCCAAGGTCATTCGTGTCATTTCGTCTTCAAGCGCGGCGAACGTGCCCGCCAGATATGCGCGGCCGGCCTCGAACAACGCTGCCACCGGTTCGGCCCTCGCCCCCTTGGAGCGCCGCGCGTGGACGCGCGACAATGGCAGGTCGGCCACTGCCGCGCGGAGCACGCTTTCGACCATCTCGCCGCCCTGGTTGCCCTCCACGATCACGCGGTCGGCTTCATGCAGTTCCACTGCAGCGGCCACTCGCCGTGCCCATTGTTCGGGGCTTGGCTTTTCCACGCTCATGTCCGCGAGCACGTGCATTTTCATGCCAACGCGTCCCGCCACGACGATGCCGCAGGCATCGCCTCTCGATGTCGCCGGGGGGTCGACCCCGACGACGATACGCTCATATTCGGGCGCCGGCGCGCAGCGCTGCCGTTCGAGCAAATCTCGCGGAAAGAGCGTGCCTTCGACCTCGCCGAGCAACTCGCCGTCCAGCTCCTGCCGCGCGAGGCGACCATCGCCATAGCTTCGCGCCATCTGCTCGATGAACGCGGTCGGCAGGGTCAGATTGTCCTTGGTCTTCCCCCTCGTGACGACCGTGTCCGGATCATTCAGCAATCGCTCCAGCAGTCTCACCGGACGCGGCGTCGTCGTGATCAGGAGCTGCGGATCGGCGCCAGCCCGCAAACCCATTTGCAGATTGTCCCAGCTCGCCTCGACATGACGCCATTTTGCCAGTTCGTCGGCCCATGCCCGATGATGTTCGGGCCCGCGCAGGGCTTCGGGATTCTCGCCCGAGAAAAGATGCGCCTCGCTTCCGTTGGGCCAGACGAGCCGGCCGCGACCGGGCTCCCACTTGACCTTTATGCCTTCAAGTCGTGCGACGTCGAGGAGGCCGCTGCGTCCTTCCACCATGACCGAGCGGGCTTGCTCGATGGTCGCACCGACTAGCGCAACGCGACGAGCGGCCCGGCACGACGCCTGTTCGTGCACCCACTGGGCCCCGGCTCGCGTCTTGCCAAAGCCGCGTCCGGCCAGCAGGAGCCAGTTTCGCCATTGACCTTCTGGCGCCATCTGCGCCCCGCGCGCCCAGAACCGGAACCACTCGTCGAGGACGATGACGGCGCGATCATCGAGCCGATCCACCACAGCCTGCAAGTCCTCGCCGGGCAGCGCCGCGAGCAAGGCCCGCAGTGCTTCAGGCGATTTCGGAGAGGAGATCGATCAGACGCTCCCCCAGCGCTCCCTTTGTTAGCGAGACGACAGGAAAGTGTCCGCACGTCACCGGTCGCTCTCCCGCCTCGGGCATCAACGGAAAAGGCCGCCTTGGTGGCGCCCCCTGGCCCCGCGGGGCCGATTCGTCGACTGTTCCTTATGGGTACCTGAACAGCGTGACGATGTCAAACACTTTTTGCCTAATTGGTTAAACGTTCTCGAGGAATGCGGATATCGATCTCCAGCCCCTCGGCCTTCCAATGACGCTCCACGACACCCCGCAACTGCCGCTCCACCCCCGTCACCAGGAGGTCGCTGCCGAACCCCTTATGTTCCGGGGCTTCGGCGACCGGACCTCCGCGCTCGCGCCAACACATCATGACGTCGTCGCCAGCCTCCTCGATGACAAGGTCCACTTGGCCGTCCTCGACGGAGAGCGCGCCATATTTAACCGCATTGGTTGCTAGTTCATGGAAGACCAGCGCGATCGGGGTGACCGCCTGTTCGCGCAGTTCGAAGCCGCCGCCGATGACCTTCACCCGTTCGTTTTCGCTATCCTCATAGGGCGCGAAAAGATCGTTGAGGACGTCCCGCAGGCTCGCCTGTTCGGCCGGCTTGGTCGACAGGGGACGCACATAATTGTGAGCGCGCCCGAGCGCATTGATCCGGTCCCCGATCGAGGTCGCGACGTCGCGGATCTCGGGATGCCGGCGCGACGCGAAACTGACGAGGCCGGTAACCACCGAAAAGATATTCTTGATGCGGTGGCTGAGCTCGCGCGTCAGCAATGCATGGCTTTCGACAAGTTGCCGGTTCTCGTGAATGTCCGTGTTGGTCCCGAACCAGCGGATGACCTTCCCGCTTTCGTCCCGAACCGGCAGGCCGCGCGCCAGTGTCCAGCGATATTCGCCATCGTGCCGAAGCAACCGATATTCGGTCTCGTACGGTTCGCCTTTCTCCACCGCGCTCGCCCACACCTTGACCGCCTCGTCCCGGTCGTCGGGATGAAGCGCCTCGATCCACGCATCGCCATAGTGGGCGCCGGGCGCCGCGCCGGTAAACTCGTACCAGCGCGCGTTAAAATAGTCGGTCTTGCCCGCCCCGTCGGTCGACCAGGCCATCTGCGGCAGTGCATCGGCAAGATTGTCGAACTGCTGCTGGCTCGCCGCGAGCAGCCGTTTGGCCTCTTCACGCCCCTTGCTTGTCTCGAGTTCGCGCCGCCGCGCTTCGAGACGGCGCATGACGGCCGCCGCCAGCACCGACAACCCCTCGCGCTGGAGCGGGCTCAAGCCCTCGCGCGGCTCCGACGAGATTACGCATAGCGCCCCGAGTGGTGCGCCCTCGACGCTCACCAATGGCGCGCCCGCATAGAAGCGGATGAACGGCTCGCCGGTTACAAGCGCATTGTTGACGAAGCGCTCGTCGAGCCGCGCATCGGGAATCTCGAAGATCGCGCCTTCAACCATTGCATGCTGGCAAAAACTGACGTCGCGCGGCGTCTCGGCTACCGGCAGCCCCTGACGCGAAAGAAAGCGCTGCCGGTCGCTCTCGACCACCGTCACCAACGCGATCGGCGTCTCGCACAGCGCCGCGGCGAACTGGCGCACCGCGTTGAGTTCGCCATCCTCCTCAAGACTGTCGATATCGAAGCTTTCGAGCAGCTCGAGACGCGTTTCCTCATTGTCCGCGCCGACATAGCGGGGCTCGCAGGAGAAATGGGGTGGTGACGCAGGCATAACGATTTCAGCTAGCCCGCACTGCGCTGAAACAAAAGGAAAATCGTCAATAGCCCATGAGGGCGAGCACTTCCTTCCGGCTGCGCTCGTCGGCGCGGAACGTGCCCATCATCCGGCTCGTCGTCATCATCACGCCGGGCGTGTTGACCCCGCGCGCCGTCATGCAGGCATGACTGGCCTCGATGACCACTGCGACGCCTTTGGGCTGGAGATGCTCCCAGATGCAGTCGGCCACCTGCGCGGTCAGCCGCTCTTGCACCTGAAGTCGCCGCGCAAAGCCGTGCAGCACGCGGGCAAGCTTTGAAATGCCGACGACGCGGTCCCCGGGCAGATAGGCGATCGAGGCCTTGCCGATGATCGGCGCCATGTGATGTTCGCAATGCGACTGGAAGGGGATGTCGCGCAGCAAGACGATCTCGTCATAGCCGCCCACTTCCTCGAAGGTGCGCGACAGGTGCACGGCGGGGTCCTCGTTATACCCGCGGGCATATTCGGCCCAGGCGCGCGCCACCCGCTTCGGCGTATCGAGCAGGCCCTCGCGCTCGGGATCCTCCCCTGCCCAGCGCAGGAGCGTGCGAACCGCCTCCTGGACATCGTCGGGAACGTCGATTTTCGGCGTCGGTCGAACCAGGTCGCCAGCGGTCGGGGTGTTGTCGCTCATGCCGGGTCCTTAACGGCTCTACGCGCCGTCCGCCAGTGGGCGTTGGACCAGTGCGACAAGAAGGAAGTGGTGGCCCCGGCAGGATTCGAACCTGCGACCTGCAGTTTAGGAAACTGTTGCTCTATCCTGCTGAGCTACGGAGCCCCGCCCTCCCCTTAGGCAGGCGCGGAACAGGTTTCAATCGTCGATCGCATCGATCGCGCGGCGATGGTGCAACGCCGGGACGGCGCGCCGGACCCGGTCGATCTCGCAAAGGTCGATCTCGCAGTTCGCGACCCCGCTTTCGGCGCCCATGTCGAGCAGGATCTCACCCCACGGGCTGCACACCATCGAATGACCATAGGTCTCGCGCCCGTCGGCGTGCTTGCCGCATTGCGCTGCCGCGATCACGAACAGCCCGCTTTCGATGGCACGCGCCCTGAGCAGCGTCTCCCAATGTGCCTTGCCGGTCGGCACGGTGAAGGCGGCCGGCACAGAAAAACAGTCCGCCCCCGCTTCCGCCAGCCGCTCGTATAGGGCGGGAAAACGAAGGTCGTAACAGATCGAAAGACCGAGCGAGCCGACAGGCGTCCCCTTGACCCGCACCGCCTGCTCGCCCGCGGCATAGACCGCACTTTCGCGCCAGCTTTCGCCGCTGTCGAGGTCGACGTCGAACAGGTGAATCTTGTCATAGCGCCCCTGCACGACCCCATGGTCATCGATGACGAAAGCGCGGTTGACCCAGCGCCCGTCGCCGCGGTCGAGCGCCAGCGATCCCAGCTGCAACCAGATGCCCTGTTCGCGCGCCGCTTGCCGCGCCGCGGCGAGTACCGAATCCTCCTCTTCGGTCCGGATCGCCTGCGCGGCCCGGTCCCGATTGCGATCGAGCAGGCCCGTCATCTCGGGCGTGAACAGCATCTGCGCGCCTTGCGCCTTTGCCTCGGCGACCGCCTCTAGCAATTGCCCGGCATTATCGTGCGGATCGATCCCGCTGTTAGCCTGGAACAGTGCGATCCGCACCATCGGTCAGGCGGCAAGCCGTGCGTCGAGTTCGCCCTTGCGCTCGAGCGCGAACATGTCGTCACACCCGCCGATGGGCTCGCCGTCGATGAAAATCTGCGGGACGGTCCGCCCGCCACCCGATCGCTCGATCATCTCGGCGCGCTTGGCCTCGTCGCGCGAAATCTCATATTCCGCATAATCGATGCCCTTCATGTCGAGCAGACGCTTGGCACGAATGCAGAAGGGGCAGGTGGACTTGGTGTAAATCTCAACTTTCGGCATGCAATCCTCTTCACTTTCACTCCCAACGCGCGATGGCGGCTTAACGCACCACGCGTGACCAGACGATCGCCTCGATCCGCCCTGCTCCGGCGCGATGTAGCGCCTTGGCGCAGGCATTCAACGTCCCGCCCGTGGTCCGGACATCGTCGACTAGGATGATCGTGCGTCCCTCGACCACCGCGCTGTCGGCGCGAAAAGCCCCCCGTACCTGCAGCCCCCGCTGGCGCGCGGTCATGTCGCGCAGCGGCCTCGTCGACCTGATTCGGTCGAGCGCACGCGAAGACCAGGCCATCCCCGTCCGCCGTGACAGCGCCGCAGCAAGCAGTCCGGCCTGGTTGTAGCCACGGGACCATATCCGCCAGCGATGTAGCGGGACCGGCACCAGCAGCGCAGCCTCTACGCGCGCGCCGACAAGCTTGCGGGCCATCGCATTTGCCATCGTGTCCGCGAGCGCCACACGGCGCCCATATTTGAATTTCATGACGAGCGCCTTGGAAAGGTCATTGTAGACCGTCGCGGCGCCCAGCGCCTCGATCGGGCCAGGGGCCGACAGGCACGCCGCGCATTCGGGCTCGTCGGTCGGCTCGAGCGGCAGCGCGCAACGCCTGCAACTCCGATCGCCAATCCACTCGAGCGTCATGAAGCAGTCGGCGCAAAATTCTCCGACATTGCCGACGATCTCGCCGCAACCGGCACATCGCGGCGGCAGCGCGAGGTCGAGCAGAATGCGTGGCAGGCCGAGTACCGTCATCCATCCCTTGTCGCGCGCGCGCCCGTCCTGCACAAGCCGCGCCATGCCGATGCTCTTCGATTCCGACCTGCGCCTCAAGCGCCGTGACCGCAGCTGGCGCATGGGCCCGCCGGCCTTTCTGGCCGAGCGTATCATCGAGGACATGGTGGACCGGCTGGGCGCGATGAATCGACGCTTCGACCGCGCCCTCGTCGTCGGCACGCTCGCGGGCCCGGCCATCGACCGCTTTAAGCCATTCGCCGAACGCCTCGACCGCGTCGATCCCTCCGCACTGGTCGCAGGAGCGACCGGTGCCGAGCCGCGATCCGAAGACAGCCTCGACGATGTCGGTGCCTATGACCTCGTGATTGCGCTGGGCACGCTCGATACGGTCGAGGCGCTGCCCGAAGCGTTGATGCGGTTCCGCCTCTTACTCAAGCCCGACAGCCCCCTGATCGGCGTCATGTCCGGCGGGGAGACCCTGCCTCTCCTGCGTCAGGCAATGCACGCCGCCGACAATGCGAGCGGACGGCACAGCCCCCATCTCCACCCGCGCATCCAGCCTGCCGCGCTTGCGGGCCTGTTGGCAGAAGCGGGGCTGCAGATGCCGGTAGTGGACATCGACCGCGTCCGGCTGTCCTACCGCGACCTCTCGAGCCTCGTTGCCGACCTTCGCGCTCTCGGTGCGACCAACGTCCTCGCCGAGCGGGACAAGCGTCCGCTGGGACGCGCCGCGCTGGCCGCGGCGGCGCAGGCGTTTACCAGCGCCGCCGACGATCGCGGCCGCTCGATAGAAACCTTCGAACTCCTGCATTTCCTTGGCTGGACACCGTCCGACCCGTCCATGCTCTAGGCTGCATTAACCAGCCCCGTCCGACACTTCCTTAACCCTTTGGCGTTAATTCTCGTCCCGTGGACCAGACCAGAAGGAGGATGGCGGTGGCTATCCGGAAGTTTTTTCGCGCACTCCGCTCGGACGAGCGAGGAGCGACAGCGATCGAATATGGCCTAATCGTGGCCCTTATCGCCGTCGCCGTCATCAGCGGCATGAAGGCCCTTGGCGGCGGCTCTGGCGGGATGTGGGGCAAGTTGCAGACGGTCGCCAACACCCACCTCGTAGGCTGACGGGCGACCGTCGCTATCGATCGTGCCGAATGGCCAGCGCCTATCGCTGGCCGTAGACGACCAACTTGACCTTCTGGCCAGGGGTAAGGCGGCTATTGCTGTCCATTGAGTTGAGTACGAGAAACCGCTCCACCTGATAATCGCGATAGGCCATCCGGCTCGCCAGCGACTGGATGCTGTCACCGCTCTGCACGGTGACCACGTCGATCACGCGAGGTCGGATTGCCGAGGCTTCCTGCGCGCTGATCGGGCGTAGCGAGCCGACCATGCTGGAGAAGGGCCCGAGCCCCTGCCCCGCGGGGGTCAGGGTCGCGAAGTGATAGGCGCGATCATTGGCGAAGCGGTAGGCCATCACCGATAGATCGACCGCGCCATTCTGGGTATTCACGCGCGTGGTCGTATAGGCCGCCGGCAGCCCGTTGATTGTCGTCGAGCGCGGCTGCGGGATCGACACCTGTGCCTGCTGGCCCACGATGCCGCGGATGACATTGCCGATATAGGTGTCGAGGTTTCCGTTGAACTGCGCGGTGCTGAACAGCGCCTGCCCCGACTGCCCCGAGATCGTTACCGCCCGCGTACCATTCTGCATCTGGAAACCGGTCGGGACCTGGAACTGCAGCCTCAGGTCCGGATGGGTGAAGGTGCGGCCGTCGACGATCCCCTGCTTGGGATCATCATCGACATAGAGGCCTTCGATCCGGCTCAGGAATTCGTCGCGGTCACGTGTGCCCGTGCCGGCACGCCCCGTCTGCTGGGCCAGTTCGATAGCCCGCGCCGTCCGGTTCTCGCTGAGCGGATGCGTCCGCGCCCACTCCGGCGTCGAACGTCCGCTATTGCCCTGGATTCGCGCCTCGAGCGCCGAGGAACGCCCCAGCGAACTCAACATCGAGGCTGCCGCCAACGGGTCGTAACCCGCCGCCGTCATATAGCCCACGCCAAGCGTGTCCGATTCATATTCCTGGTCGCGGCTGTAACTCAGCGTGTTGAGCGTCGCATATTGCTGGGCGCCCTGTGCGAGCAGGTTGCCGAGGCCGGCATCGCCACCGATGACGCTGCCGGCAATCGCCCCCAACACACCGAGGATCGAGTTGCGTTGGGCCCGCGCTTGCCGGGCCTGGCTGTGATCGGCCGCGATATGCCCGACCTCATGACCGAGCACGAAGGCCAGTTCGGCCTCGTCTTCCATCAGTCCGAGTAGCTCGCGCGTCACATAGATGCGTCCGCCCGGCACCGCGAAGGCGTTCTCCACCGGTGCATTGAGCGTCGTGAAGCGATAGGCCGCAGCCGCATTGGGGGTTGCCGACCGGACCGCCACCGCGTCCCCGATCTGTTCGACATAAGCGCCAAGCGATCCCCCCAGCGCGCCGCCGAATTCGGCGACGACGGCTTCGTGCTGGCTTTCCGCAACCTGTGCTTCCTGCGGCGAAATCGCCGGATCGGCCACGGGGGTGGCGCAGGAAGCGAGCATCAGGCTGCTCGCGCTGGTCAGGATCATTGCGGCTGTGCGCATGGTAAGGCTCTCCAACTCTTGAACGACATCCGCCACCCCGCGGGGAAGACGGTTCCGCCTCAAGAACAATGACGGGAAAGCCTTGGTTCCAAGAGCGCCTTTGACGCTCTCGGGCCCTAGCTCATGCTGAGGAATTTAAGCCTGCGCTGGCGCTTCAGTTCGTCCCCGCTCATCCCTTCGAGCTTCTCGAGCTCGTCGCCGATTGCGAGCCGCAGCGTTTTCATCGCCTTGGCGGGATCACGATGCGCACCACCATCGGGTTCCGGCACGATGCGGTCGATCACGCCGAGCTTTTCAAGGTCCAGTGCGGTGATCCGCATCGCCTCGGCCGCATCGGCCGCCTTGTCGGCCGTGCGCCACAGGATCGAGGCGCAACCCTCGGGCGAGATAACCGAATAGACCGCATGCTCGTACATCAGCACACGATTGGCAGCGGCAATGGCGATGGCCCCGCCCGACCCGCCTTCGCCGACGATCGTCGCGACCATCGGCACCTTGAGCTCGAGGCACTGCTCGGTCGCCCGCGCAATGGCCTCGGCCTGGCCGCGCTCTTCGGCCTGGACGCCCGGAAAGGCGCCCGGCGTGTCGACGAGCGTCACGACCGGCAGGCCGAAACGCTCGGCCAGCTGCATCATGCGGATCGCCTTGCGATAGCCCTCGGGCTTCGCCATCCCGAAATTATGCTTGAGGCGGCTTGCCGTGTCGGCGCCCTTCTCGTGGCCGATCAGCATGACGCGTCGACCATCGATACGCGCCAGCCCGCCCACGATCGCAGCATCCTCGGCGAACGCGCGGTCACCGGCCAGCGGCATGAAATCGTCGGCGATACCGGCGACATAATCCTTGAAATGCGGGCGCTCGGGATGGCGGGCGACCTGCGCCTTCTGCCACGGCGACAGCTTCGAATAGGTCTCGCGCAGCAGCCGTGCCGCCTTGCCTTCGAGACGTTCGATGTCGCTCGTCAGGTCGACGTCGCTCTTCGCGGCGGTGTCGCGCAGTTCGGCGACCCGGGCTTCCAGTTCGGCAATCGGCCGTTCGAAATCGAGATAGCTGCTCATAATCGTCTTCGCGCCTAGCGTTCCTCTACGGCCCTCGTCAATCGCGGAGCGCGCTGCCGCGGCGGGCCAGCGGGTGCCTCTGGTTGACCAGTTCGACGAGCCGGCGGCTGTCGACATGGGTGTAGATTTGCGTTGTCGCGATATCGGCATGGCCGAGCAGCGCCTGCAGCGTCCGGAGGTCCGCGCCCCCTTCGAGCAGGTGGGTCGCGAAAGCATGGCGCAGGACGTGCGGACTGACCCGCTCGGGCGCGATCCCCACGCGGCCCGCCATCGCCCTCACGATCTGGAACAGCCGCACACGCGAAAGATGCGCTTTTCCTCCAGGAAACAGCCAACGGCTATCGTCCGATGCCGCTATCCAGCGCGCCACCGCGCGATGGGCGGCATCGGACACGGGCACCAAGCGCTCCTTCTCGCCTTTCCCGCTCAGGATCAGGAACGGCTCGCTCGGACGCATCGCGCGGCGCGGCAACGCCACCAGTTCGCTCGCACGCAGGCCCGACCCATAGAGCAGCTCGAGAAGTGCATGGTCGCGCACTGCCAGTCGCTCCCCGCTCGCGGCCCGGTCTGCGGCATCGGCCAGCATCAGCTCGACTTCCTCCGCCGAGAGCAGCCGCGGCAGCGGTCGCTTCACCTTAGGCCGCGGCAGCACATCTGAGGGATCGTCCCCGCGCAGCCCTTCTTCCAGAAGGAATCCATAGAAGCGCCGGAGGGCACTGGCACGGCGCGCGACAGTCGAGGCTGCAAGCGGCTGCCATGCGCTGCCGAGCGCTTTCAGCGCCTCAGCATCGGCATCGCCGACCGAGCCCAGCACCGCGGCCGCCGCGGACAAGTCGCCGCGATAGGCAAGCAGCGTGTTGCGCGACGCGCCCGTCTCCGCCGCGAGCATGTCGCAGAAACGATCGACCAGCGCGCGATCTTCGGGCGTCACAGCCGGGCGATCGCCTCGGCTGCGATCATCCGCGCGAGGAAATCCTGCTCCACCGCCACCAGCGCGGCGATGATGTGCCGCAGGTATCGGGGCGGGATGCCGTCCACGTCGGGTGCCTGCAGCGCGGTCGCGGCAAGCAGCATCACCGTCGCCCCCTCGCCGCGCGAGGCGGCGGCATCGATCATCCGTGTCAGCCGGGTCGATCCCTCGAGCTCGAATTCCTCGTCCTCGCTGATCCGCGCGGCAAGGTCGCCGTCGATCCGCCCCAGTCCGGCAAGGCCGGCAACGAGCACTGCGCTTCGTTTCTTGCCCGCGCTTTCGTCACGCGAGACATAGTCGCGCAACCGGTCCGCACTGAGCCCGAGCCGGTCGGCGCGCGGCGCGGCCAGCACCAGCTGCGCCCATCCGGCATCGGCATCGCCCTCGTCCATCGCGGCAATCAGCGGTGCCCAGGCTTCCGCCTGCTCGACGAAGCCGGCGGTCAACATGGCGGCAATCAGATCCGCGGCGGCGGCCTCGTGGCGCCCCGCAGGTGTGATCTGCGCCGCTGCAAGCGCGGTCGCCGCGCGCGAGGCCAGCCGTTCGTAAACGCCATCGCCGATCGCCCAGAAGTCACGCATTGCCGCGATCCGCTCGGCGTCGGTCTCCGCAACAAAGGTCCGCCGCAGCTGGAACGCCTCGCTATCGCCGAGATCCTCGGGCGGAAGCTTGTCGTAATGCACCGCATAGAGGTCGACGAGCGCCTGCCCCGAAAACACGCCGAGCCCCGTGGCCGTGCGCGCATGTGGAAGCCGCTGTTCCGGTGTAAGCAGCGGCGCGCGGGCAGCCCAGGCGGCCACTCGCGGACGTGCCTCCGTCATCAGATTTTCGGGCGGCAACAGCCCCGTGGCGCCGGCCAGGCCGAACCGCCAGCTATTGAGATGCGATACGGTCTCCCATTCGAGCGTCACCGCACGTCCGGTCCCCGCGCCGGCACCGACCAGCTTGTCGACCAGCGCGAGGTCGATCGCATCGACATTACCGCGGCGGCGAGCCTGCGAGATGGCATCGGAAGCGATTTCCGGCTGCGCTGACAGCGCCGCGCAGACCGCGCGGATCAGCGGTTCTGCGTCGGGCTCGGCATCATTGAGACGCCGCGCGACCGGACAGGCCGCCGCCGGGTCCGAAGTCGCCAGCGCGATCTGCAATGCAACCTGCGCGAGCTTGGCCGAATAATCGTCAGGGTCGGTGCCCGCGAGTAGCAATCGCGCCGCGTCGGCCTCCCCCATGCGCAGGAGCAGCCATGCCCGCTCGGCCAGCCAGTCCTGCTCTTCGAGCTCGCCCGGCGGCGGTGCATCGGCAAGCAGCGCCTGCCGGAGGGCAATATGGCCCCAGCGCGAAGCGAGCGGCACGTCGAGCCGTCGCATCAGCGTCTTGTGGAAATTCCCGTCGATCGCGCCCCACGGCGCATCGCCGACAAAGGCAAAACCACCGCGCGATGCTGCGAACACGCCCGCGGTCTCGATCTCGCCGCTGGCGTCGACATCGACCTCGGTCTCTTCGTCGGCCTCCACGTCCCGCTGCTCGGCAACCTGCTCCTCGGCGACCGGGTCGGCGACCGAAATATCGCGCGGCTCGGGCGCCGGGCGCTGCGCGGGCGCAGGCGCAGGCTCGGGAGCTGCCGTCGGCGGCGCGGTCTCGAAACCGGGAGGAAGGAGCGATTCCGGTCGATCGGGAGCAGCGACGGCCGCCGTCACGGCCGCCATCACCCCGATCCCGCCCATCAGGGCACGACTATTGCGCATCAGCCTCGAGCTTCACCTCTTCCTCGATGGTCCCGACCGGCTGCTCGGAGGCCTGGCTCGAGAAGAAGAAGAGCGCGCCGACAACCAGCGCGATCAGGATGACGAGGACGAACGGCCCCTTGGGGCGGCGTTTTTTGGGTTGGGTTCCGATCATGAGAACGGCTTTTGCCTTAGCGCGGCGACACAGTATAGCCCCTATCCGATGTCGCACCGCCTCACTTCCCGTCTAGACCGTTCGATTGTCCTTGTCGGCCTCATGGGCGCGGGCAAGTCGACCGTGGGTCGACGCCTCGCGCGCCGGCTCGGCCTGCCCTTTGTCGACAGCGATGTCGCCATCGAGGACGCCTCGGGCTTCTCGACCGCTGAAATCTTCGAGCGCTTCGGGGAAAAGGACTTTCGCGATGGCGAACGCCGGCTCGTCGCCCGTCTCGCCGAAGAACCGTTGCAGGTCATCGCCACCGGCGGCGGTGCCTTCACCGTCGCCGAGACGCGCAAGCTCCTCAACGAAAAGTGCATCACCATCTGGCTCGATGCGCCGATCGACATCCTTGCAGAACGCACCGGACGGCGCGACAATCGCCCGCTGCTTCAGGGCGTTGATCGCGCGGAGAAGCTGGCCGAACTCATGGAGCAACGGCGCGCAGCCTATGCCGAGGCCCATGTCCGTGTCGAAAGCCGGCATGGCGCCCATGCCGAGATCGTCGAAGCCATTATCAAGGCACTCGAGGAATTCCTCCAATGAAGACGCTCACCGTCCCGGGCACCGCTGCTGAAACCTACCCGGTGTTCATCGGCCGGTTGGAAGACGCCTTGTCCGCCGCATCGGTGCCGCGCCGCCGCCCCCTCGCCTGCATCAGCGAACCGAAGGTCTGGGGCCTTCACGGCGAGCGCCTCGCCGCCGCGCTCGATCTCGACCCGCACCTGATCGCCGAGGGCGAAGCGGGCAAGACCTGGCAGGAGCTGCAATCCGCCATTGCCTTCCTCGCTGCGCGCAACCACCAACGCTCCGATCCGGTCATCGCCTTCGGCGGCGGCGCGGTGGGCGACCTCACCGGTCTTGCCGCCGCCCTCTATCGTCGCGGCGTGCCCGTCATACAGGTCCCGACCACCCTTCTCGCGCAGGTCGACAGCAGCGTTGGCGGCAAGACCGCGATCGACGCCGAGGGCCAGAAGAATATCGTCGGCGCCTTTCATCCGCCGGCCAGCGTCGTCATCGACCCCGCCTTGCTGGCAACGCTCGATCCGCGCCAGTTTCGCGCGGGCCTCGCCGAGACGATCAAATATGGTCTGATCGGCAATCGGGAATTGTACGACTGGCTCGTCGCAGGGGGTGCGAGGCGTCTCGCCGACCTTGACCCCGATGCGGCCACTCACGCCATCGCTACCGGCATCTCGATGAAGGCCGACCTTGTCGAGGGTGATCTCGAGGACCGCTCTGGCCGCCGCGCCCTCCTCAACCTCGGCCACAGCTTCGGCCATGCGATCGAGGCCATCGCCGGTCTCGGCAAGGTGCTCCACGGCGAAGCGGTCGCCATCGGGATGGTTCTCGCCGCCCGTTTCAGCGCGCAGCAGGGGCATCTCGATTCCGCGACCGCGCGACAAATCGGGGACGACCTCGCCGCGATGGGCCTTCCGACACGCTTGTCCGATGCAGGGCTGGAAGGCCGCGGCGCCGACCTCCTCGACCCCATGCGCCACGACAAGAAAAATGAAGAGGGGCGCCTGTCGCTCATCCTCCTGCGCGACATCGGCAAGGCCTTTTTCGCGCGCGACATCGAGGAAGAGGCCTTATCGGCCTTCCTGTCCGGTCTCTAGCTTGCCGTCATCGCCCATCGGCTGGCCTTCCTTGAACATCCGGTCCTTGGCGGCATGCAGGTCGCCCGTCTCGCTCTGCCGCTCGAGCCGCTCGGTATCGAGCTTGCGATACTCGCTTTCAACCCGCTCGGCCTCATCCTGGCTGAAGCCCATCTCGGTCAGCGCCGCCTTGCCCATCAGCACCGCGCTCTCGAACAGTTCGCGCACGCAGAAGGCGAGGTCGAGGCCGTCGAGCGCCATGCTGTGCCGCCGGTCGTAGCTGCGCACCATCAACGCCGCCTGCGGGAATGCTTCCGCGACCGCCTCCAGCCTGTCCTTCTCGACATCCTCGTCGTTGCAGAAGAGGATCGCCCGCGCCGTCTCGGCACCCGCCGTGCGCAGGAGGTCGAGGCGCATGCCGTCGCCATAATAGACCTTGAACCCGAATTCCTCGGCGAGATCGATCAGCTCGGCATTCTTGTCGACCAGCGTGACGCCGATCTTCTTGGCCATCAGCATCTGCGACACCGTCTGCCCGAAGCGTCCGTAACCGACCACGATGACTGCGCCGTCGGGCGCCTTCTCGGGCCCCTCTCGCTCGCCGCCCCCGCCGCCGTGGCGCGCCTCGAGACGGTCGATCAGCATCATCAGGAATGGCGTGCTGGCCATCGTCACCGTGATCACCGCCCCGAATAGCGACACGCCCTCGGGGGCCACGAGCCGCGCCTGCATCGCCTGCGTCAGGAGCACGAAACCGAATTCGCCTGCCTGGCTCAGCAGCAGTCCGAGCCGCAAAGCGCCGAACATGTCGAGACCGAAGAGCCTTCCCAGCCCCGTGATCATCGCGCCCTTCACCACGACGATCCCGACGGCACAGAGGACGACCGTCCACGGCCGCGCCGCGATCACGCCTAGGTCGAGCATCATGCCGACCGACAGGAAGAAGAAACCGAGCAGGATCGAGCGGAACGGCTCGACATCGCTTTCAAGCTCGTGCCGGTAGGGGCTCTCCGCCAGCATCACGCCAGCGACAAAGGCCCCGAGCGCGGTCGACAGTCCGAGCCAGCTCATCAGCGCCGCCGCGCCCACCACCGTGAACAGCGCCGCGACCACGAACAATTCGCGCTCGCCTAGCCGCCCGATGATGCGGAAAAAGGGATTGATGACGAACCGCCCGGCGACGATCAGCCCGATGATCGCAGCGACTGTATAGAGCGCCAATGTCATGCCGCCGGGCGCGTTGGGATCCGCCGGTGCGCGGCTCAGCACCGCGATCAACGTCAGAAGCGGTACGATCGAGATGTCCTGGAGGAGCAGGACCGAGAAGGCGCGCTCGCCATGCGGCTTGTGCAGTTCGCCGGTCGAACGCAGCATCGGCAGCACCTGGGCGGTCGAGGACAGCGACAGGCTCATCCCGATCGCCAGCCCCGCTTCCCAGGTAAAACCAAGGACGAAATGCGCCAGCGCCGACAGCGCGAGGCCGGTACTGACGACCTGTACCACCCCGAGGCCGAAAATATCGTGGCGGAGCCGCCATAGCCTGCTTGGATTGAGTTCGAGCCCGACGATGAACAGGAGGAGCGCGATCCCGAACTCGGAGATCGACATGATATTCTCGGCATTGCCGACTAGACCGAGCACGAACGGGCCGATCATCGCCCCGCCGACGATATAACCGAGCGTGGCGCCAAGCCCGAGGCGGCGGAACAGGGTCACGAAAACGAGCGCGGCACCAAGCATGATCGCTCCGTCGACGATCAGTTCGCCTGTCAGGGCATGGGCACCGCCCTCTTCACCGCCGCTCGTCGGTCCCGCCATTTACGCTTCCTCCATCGCTCTCGCCAACGCCTTGAAGGGCAAAAGGATCGCTCCATGCCGCCCGGGCCGCTCCCGCGCCGGCTCGAGCGCCTCGATCCCGGGCCAGTCGGGCAGGATCGCGTCCGACCCGTTGAGCCAGTCCTCGAGCGCGATCAGTACGCCCTCGGCGCGCGCGCGGTCCACGCCCCTTGCGTGGCTGAGCATCAACGCGGTCGCCGCCTGTCCGTAGGCACAGGCCGCCACCCGCGCGGCGATATCGGTGACGCGCCCGTCGGCACATGCAATCGTCAGCGAAATGGTCGCCCCGCACGTCGGCGAGCGCAGATCGACCGACGCATCGGCCGCGTCAAGCAGGCTCGCGTCGGGTAGTCCGGCAGCAAGCCGGAGAATATCCTTCGTGTAGGCCGGCGCCCTCACCCGCGCCGCCAACTGGTGCCGCCCGGGCCATCCTCGAGCAGGATGCCGTCAGCAGCCAGTTCGTCGCGGATCCGGTCGGCCGTGGCGAAATCGCGCGCCTTCTTGGCGGCCGTCCGCTCGGCGATCTTCGCCTCGATCGCGGCGGCGTCATCCTCGTCCCCACCGCGAAACCAGTCGTCCGCGGAGCGTTCGAGCAAGCCCAGCAACGCTGCCGACGCCTTCAGGCTCGCCTCGTCCTCGACCTGCCCCAGTCGCGACAGTGCAAGCGGCGTATTGAGATCGTCCTTCAGCGCTTCGAGCACGCCCGCATCGACCTCGCCCGCCTGCGCATCACCGACGCGGCGATAGAGCCCGTCGAGCGTCGCCTTGGCCTGCTCGACCAGCTTCTCGCTCCATGGCAGCGGCTGGCGATAATGCGCCGACAGGAGCGCCATGCGCAGCGTCTCGCCATCGTGTTTCTTCAGCAGTTGCTCGGGCGTGATCACGTTGCCGAGCGACTTTGACATCTTCTCCGCGCCCATGTCGACGAAGCCGTTATGCACCCAGTAGCGCGCCAGCGGCGCACCGCCATGTGCGCATCGGCTCTGCGCGATCTCGTTCTCGTGGTGCGGGAAGGTGAGGTCGAGGCCACCACCATGGATGTCGATCGTCTGGCCCAGATGCGCGGCGATCATCGCCGAGCATTCGATATGCCAGCCGGGACGCCCCCGCCCCCACGGGCTGTCAAACCCGATCACGTCCTCGTCCGATGGCTTCCACAGCACGAAATCGGCGGGATCGCGCTTGTAGGGCGCCACTTCCACGCGAGCCCCCGCGATCATCGCCTCGCGGTCGCGCTTCGACAGCGCGCCATAATCGGGATCGCTCGGCACCGAGAAGAGCACATGGCCCTCGGCCTCATAGGCGTTGCTGCTGGCGATCAACTGCTCGATCATCGCCACCATCGCAGGCACCTCGTGCGTCGCATGTGGTGCGATATCGGGCGGCGTGACGCCCAGCGCGCCCGTGTCCTCAAGGTAGAAGTCCTCGAAGCGCTGCGAGATGACCGCTGGCTCCACGCCCTCGTCCGCCGCCTTCTGGATGATCTTGTCATCGATGTCGGTGACATTGCGCGCGTAGACGAGACTGTCGGCGCCAAATTCGTGCCGGATGAGCCGGGCCAGCGTGTCGAACACCACCGGCGGGCGCATATTGCCGATGTGCGCGCGGCCATAGACGGTGGGACCGCACACATACATGGTCACGCGGCCGGGATCGGCGGGGACGAAATCGCGCTTCTCGCGCGCCATCGTGTCATGCAGGCGAATGGTCACAACAGTCCTTCCTCGCGCTGCGTCTCGACGAAATCGACCGTCGCCCGCGCGCTGGCATTCAAGAGCGTATGGGTCCGCGCCTCGCGCATCCAGTCGGGACGCGGCGCCTCCACGCCATAGATGAAATCGGTAGCGAAATTGGCGATGAGGAACAGCACCGTCGCGGTCACCAGCCCCTTCAGCAGCCCGAACAGCCCGCCGAGCAGCCGATCCACCGGCCCGATCAGCGAGCGCCGCGTCCGCCCCCCGATCTTCTGCGCAAGCAACCGCACCACGAAATAGGTCGGCAGGAACAGGAGCGCGAAGGCCGCCGCCACGATCCCGCTCTCGCTCTCCATGTGATTGGAAAGGAACGCGCTCATCGGCGCATGCCCCATCTTCACCGCGAGGATGGCCGCGATCCACGCGCCGAGCGAAAACACTTCCTGCACGAACCCGCGCACGAAACCGAGCAGCGCGCCGCCGCCAAGCAGGATCAGGACAAGGATATCGAGTGCTGTCATCGCGCCTCGGCTAGCGGTTCATTTCCGCTCGCGCCAGCCCTAACGCCCGAGAAGCTTGTCGGTCAGCGCCCCGAGGCGCGCGAAACCCTCGCAGGACATGCCGCCCGCCGGCTCGACCCCCTTGGGTACCCACGCCTGCTCGAAGCCCAGCTTGCCCGCTTCCTTCAGGCGCAGCGCCGAATGGGCCACCGGCCGGAGCTCGCCCGACAGCGCCACCTCGCCAAAGCAGATCGTCGCCGACGGCAAGGGACGTTCCGACAGCGCCGACACCAGCGCCGCCGCGACCGCCAGATCGGCCGCCGGATCGCTCAGCCGATAACCGCCCGCGACATTGAGATAGACCTCGACATTGGCAAAACTGATCCCGCACCGCGCCTCGAGCACTGCCAGCAGCATGGCGAGCCGCGCACTATCCCAGCCGACCGCCGAGCGCCGCGGCGTCGCCCCGCTCGCCAGCCGCACGGTCAGCGCCTGGAGTTCGACCAGCACCGGCCGTGTCCCCTCGAGCGCAGGGAATACCGTCGTCCCCGACACTTCCTCGCCGCGTTCGGTCAGGAACAGCGAGGACGGATTGCCCACTTCCTCGAGCCCTTCCGCCTCCATCGCGAACACGCCGATCTCGTCGGTCCCGCCGAAGCGGTTCTTGATCGCGCGAAGGATGCGATACTGGTGACTGCGCTCGCCTTCGAAGCCGAGCACCGTATCGACCATATGCTCGAGCACACGCGGCCCCGCGATATTGCCGTCCTTGGTGACATGGCCGACGAGGATGAGCGCGCAGCCTTTCTCCTTGGCAAAGCGCACCAGTTCGTGCGCCGAGGCGCGGACTTGGCTCACCGTCCCCGGTGCCCCCTCGATCATGTCCGAATGCATGGTCTGGATCGAATCGATCACGAGGAGAGCAGGCGGGCTTCCCTCGCCCAGCGTTGTCAGGATGTCGCGCACCGAGGTCGCTGCCGCCAGCCGCACCGGCGCATCCCCCAGGCCCAGCCGCAAGGCGCGCCGGCGCACCTGGTCCGACGCTTCCTCTCCCGACACATAGATCGTCTCCGCGCCCGAGCGCGCCAGCCGCGCCGCCACCTGCAGCAAGAGCGTCGACTTGCCGATCCCCGGGTCGCCGCCGATCAGCGTCGCCGAGCCCGGCACCAGCCCGCCGCCCAATGCCCGGTCGAACTCGGCAATGCCCGTCTTCATCCGCTCGGGGATCTTGACCTCGGCATCGAGCCCGACAAGCTCGATCCGACGACCGCCGCCCTGCAGGTTGTGCTTCTTGGCAAAGGTCGTCGTGACGACGTCGGCATCCTCGACCAGCGTGTTCCACTCGGCGCAGTCGGCGCATTGCCCCTGCCAGCGCGAGGTCACCGACCCGCAGGCCTGGCAGACATATCTCTTTTTCGGTTTGGCCATCGCAGCGACGCTAGCGACCCTCCGCCCCCCTTGTCGAGCGCCTAGATGCCCCTTAACGCCAAGCCCATGAGCTGGCTTCCCGACCCCTTCCGCATCGCCAATTTCCGTGCCTTCTGGTCGGCCCGCCTGCTGGCGACACTGGCCCAGCTCGCGATGGTCACCGCGATCGAATATCAGGTCTACACGCTAGCCCGCGAAACCATGAGCATCGAGGCTGCCGCGCTGCGCCTCGGTTTCATCGGCTTCATCCAGTTCGTGCCGCTTTTCTTCCTCACCCCCTTCTCGGGCTGGGCCGCCGACACGATGGACCGCCGCGTCATCGCGCGGCTCGCCATCCTCATCGAGATCGGCAGCGCCTTCATCCTTGGCCTTGCCACCGCGCAAGGCTGGATCAGCCTGCCCGTCATCTATGTCGTCGCCATCTTCGTCGGCATCAGCCGCGTCCTCATGGGACCATCGATGGGCGCGCTCGCCTCCAACATCGTGCCGCGCGACCTCCTGCCCTCGGCCATCGCCCTGTCATCCATCGCCTGGAAAGGCGCGACCATCGCCGGCCCCGCCATCGCGGGCTACCTCCTCGCCGTCTCGATCGAGACCGCCTATTTCTTCGCCGTCGCGCTCTTTATTGCCGCCATCGTCGCGCTGTTCCTGATCAGCCATATCGACCAGGCAAGGTCCGACCGTCGCAACGGCCCGATCGCGCAGGTCGTCGCGGGCATCCGCTACGTCCGCGAGAACCGCCTTGTCCTCGGAGCGATCAGCCTCGACCTTTTCGCCGTCCTGCTTGGCAGCGCGGTCGCGCTTCTGCCCATCTTCGCCACCGACATCTTTAATGGCGGCCCCGACCTGTTCGGTCACCTGCGCGCCGCCCCTGCCGTCGGCGCGGTGGCCGCGGCGCTCTATTTCGCTATCCGCCCGCTCAAGAATGACGTCGGCGTGAAGATGCTCGTCGCCGTCGGCATCTTCGGTCTTGCCACCATCGGCTTTGCCTTCTCGCGCTCGATCGTCCTGACCTTCCTCTTGCTTGTCGCCATCGGCGCGTCCGACATGCTCAGCGTCTATGTGCGCTCCTCGCTGATCCAGCTCTACACGCCCGACGAGATGCGCGGCCGCGTCGGTGCCGTGTCCACCCTGTCGATTTCCGCCTCGAACGAACTTGGCGACGCTGAATCCGGCCTGATGGCCAGCCTGTTCGGTCCGACCACCGCCGCCTTCCTTGGCGGCCTTGGTGCGATCATCGTCGTCGGCGCATGGGCGATCATCTTCCCCGAACTCCGCCGCGCGAAAACTTTCGAGCCACCCGCTAGGGATTGATAAACATCAACATTTCGGGTTGCCTGACAGAATCTTTACCATGCCGGATAATCAACGACTCCCCCGGCGAGGCGCCTGAAAGCGCGCGATTTCCGACTGCGGCTCCAGAAGGCGCACCACCGTTAACGCGCCGGCAACCCTGATCGTAGAGCGGCTCATTAACGATCGTCATTATATATAGCCCTGCAGAAGGGGGCAGTTCATGCGTAGCCAGCGTTTGGCGTTGCAGCAGCCGAAGGACATCACCGCCAGCGCGACAATGCGCGAGGCGCTGTCGTTCGACGTCCTGCCGCCGCATGACGACGGCGAGGCGATGATCGCCGAACAGCGTGTCCAGCAACTCGGGCACATCCCGCTGCTTCTCGGTCTCACCCACATGTTCGGCTTCGTCCACTATTTCATCGAGGGTGTCGGCAGCGGCAATCACGCACACCTCCTCATGCTAGTGGCGCTGATCGCCGCCGACCTCCTCGCCGTCGCGGTCCTGTTCTTGCAGCGCCGCATCGGTCTCTCCCCGTCGCGCGCGATCCAGCTCCTCGGCGCCTATTCGGCCTTCTGTGCGGGCGGCTGGGCCTATCTCGCCACCTGCGTGTTCAGCGACCTCCAGGGCACCAGCCCACTCGTCGCCGCGATCATGATCGGCGGCGGTGTCGTCGCGATGGCGATCGCCGCCATCGGTGCGCCCGCGCTCGCCATCTTCATGGGGCTGTCGGCGACCATCACCGCCGCCGTCTTCAAGGTTGATGACATCGTCATTCTCGGCCTGTCACTCACCATCATCGTCGTCACCGCCTATGCGACCTTCTCGGCGCGCACGATGATCGCCACAGCGCGCCGCCGCCTCATCCTCGATCGCGAGGCGCACCAGGCCCTGCGCTTCGTCACCGAATTCGAAAGTTCGGGCCGCGGCTGGTTCTGGGAGACCGATGCCACCGGAACCCTCTCCTACGTCAGTCGCCAGCTCGCCGAGGACTTCGATTGCGACCCCGCAGACCTGCTCGGCCGCCGGTTCACCGACCTCCTGTCGATCGACACGGCGGGCGACGAGGACGCGCTGCGCGAGGAACGCACCCTCGGCTTCCATCTGTCCGCGCGCTTCCCCTTCGCCGACGTCGTCGTCCGCGCCGCGCGCGACGAAGACGTGCTCTGGTCGCTGTCGGGCAACCCCATCTTCAACGAGAATGGCAAGTTCATCGGTTTCCGCGGCATCGGTGCCGACCTGACCGAACAGCGCCGCAACGAGCAGGAAATCAGCCGCCTTGCCCGTTTCGACAGCCTCACCGGCCTGCCCAATCGCGCGATGATGCGCCAGACCCTCGACGAGGCACTCCGCAATGCGGCCCGCCGCCAGAAGGGCTGCGCGCTCTTCCTTATCGATCTCGACCGCTTCAAGAACGTCAACGATACACTCGGCCACCCCGTGGGCGACCAGCTCCTGCGCCAGGTTGCAAAGCGCCTGACCCGCGTGCTCGGCAACCATGGGCAGGTCGGTCGTCTCGGCGGCGACGAGTTCAAGGCCGTGCTGCCCGGTGCGGTGGAGACCGGCCTCCTCGAGCGCCTTGCAAACCTGATGATCGAACAGGTCTCGCAGCCCTACCAGATCGAGGGTCACCGCGTGACCATCGGCGCTTCCATCGGCATCGCCATCGGCGATCCGGGCCGCGCCTGCGCCGACAGCCTGACGCGCAACGCCGACCTCGCGCTCTACGCCGCCAAGGCCGCCGGCCGCGGCAAGCATTGCTTCTTCGAACCCTCGATGCACTCGGAGGCGACCGACCGCCAGCGGCTCGAAAATGACCTGCGCGGTGCGCTCGAACGCAGCGAGCTCGAAGTCCATTACCAGCCGATCGTCCGCGCCTCCTGCGAGGACCTCATCGGCTTCGAGGCGCTGGTTCGCTGGATCCACCCCGTCCGCGGCCCGATCTCGCCCGACCTGTTCATCTCGATCGCCGAGGAATGCGGCCTCATCGGGCGGCTCGGCGACTTCGTCCTCGAGACCGCCATCGCCACCGCGTCGGGCTGGCCCGAGAATATCCGCATCGCGGTCAACCTGTCGCCGATCCAGTTCAACGATCCCAAGATCTGCGAGAAGATCGCCACCCTGCTCACCACGCACGGCATGCGTGCCGAACGTCTCGAACTGGAAATCACCGAAGGGGTGTTTCTCGCCGAGGGGCAGGCCACCGACGAGACCTTCCAGCGCCTCAAGAATATCGGTGTGCGCCTCGCGCTCGACGATTTCGGCACCGGCTACTCTTCGCTCGGCTATCTGAAGACCGCGCCGTTCGACAAGATCAAGATCGACCAGAGCTTCGTGCGCGGTGCCTCCAACCCGCAGAGCCGCAATAGCGCCATCATCCGCGCTATCGTCGCGCTCGCCGAAAGCCTGTCGATGGACACCACCGCCGAGGGCGTCGAAACGCATGACGACCTCAACCTCATCCGCGAACTCGGCTGCAGCCAGGTCCAGGGCTACATCTTCGGCAAACCCTGCGATGCCGATCGCGCCCTCGAAATGGTCAAACGCGCCTCCGTGTCACCCGAAGGCCATCAGAACAGCCGCGAACCGCGCCACCGCCTGATGCGCCGCGGGCTCGTCATGCTCAACGGCCAGACGGTCGAGATCCGCCTGCGCAATATCTCGGCAATGGGTGCGCTGATCGAATGTTCGGTCCCCGTGAGCCCCGGCACCGAGCTGACCATCGACATCATCGGCACCGGCCCCGTCATCGGTACCGTGCGCTGGGCCCAGGCGGGACGCTTCGGCATCCAGTTCCACGAGAACTTCAACCTCACGCGCCTCGCCCCGCCGAGCCGCAAGCCGACGGGGATCGAAAAAGCGACCCCGCCCTTCTTCGTCGACCGCCGCCACGGCTGAGCGCACGAAAAAGGGCGGCCGCATCGCGCGACCGCCCTCCAGCCCCTCCTGACGGGGATCGGTCCGCCGGCCTAGAAGGCCTCGACCGGCATCTTCATCAGCGTTTCCGCACCGGCCTCGACCTTGCGGCGCAGGCCGCTCGCCTCGGGCAGGTGGCGCTCGCCATAATAGCGTGCGGTCAAGAGCTTGGCTTCGTGGAACGCCTTGTCCTCGCCCGCCTGTTCCTTCAGCTCGGCGCTCTTGCCCGCCATCTTCAGCCACATCCAGCCGAGCGTGACGAGACCCATCAGCTCCATATAGGCATAGGCACCGGCGCCGGCGTTGTTGGGATCCGCCATGCCGTTCTGCGCCAGCCACATGGTCGCGCCCTGCAGGTGCCCGACCGCCTTCTCGAGCGGTTCGGCCACGCCTGCCGGATCGCCGGCCGCCTTGGCCGCCGCGATGTCTTCGGCCAGCAGCTCGAAATAGGCCCGCACGGCGCGCCCGCCATTCTGCCCCAGCTTGCGCCCGACGAGGTCCATCGCCTGCACGCCGTTGGTACCTTCGTAGATCTGCGCGATGCGCGCATCGCGGACATATTGTTCGACGCCCCATTCGCGGATGTAGCCGTGGCCGCCGAAGACCTGCTGCGACTGCACCGCCGCCTCGAAGCCCTTGTCGGTGAGATAGCCCTTGATGACCGGGGTCAGCAGGCTGATCAGGTCATTGGCCTGCTCGCGCTCTTCCTCGGTCTGCGCCTTGTGCGTAAGGTCGACCTGCAGCGCGCCCCAGAGGACAAGCGCGCGCGCCGCCTCGGTGAAGCTCTTGGTGTCCATCAGCATGCGGCGCACGTCGGGGTGGACCATAATGCTGTCGGCCTTGGCATCCTGGTCGCGGCCCTCCGGCTTCAGCGCGCGGCCCTGCCGGCGATCCTTCGCATAGGCAACCGCGTTCTGATAGGCAGCATCGCCCTGCGCGAGGCCCTGCAGGCCAACGCCAAGACGCGCCGCGTTCATCATGATGAACATGGCGGCGAGGCCCTTTTCCTTCTCGCCGATGAGATAGCCCGTCGCCTCGTCATAGTTCATGACGCAGGTCGAGTTGCCGTGGATCCCCATCTTGTGCTCGATCGAGCCACAGGTGACGCTGTTGCGCTCGCCCAGCGACCCGTCCTCGTTGACGAGATACTTGGGCACGATGAACATCGAGATGCCCTTCACGTTGTCGGGGCTGTCCGGCATCTTGGCGAGCACCATGTGGATGATGTTCTCGCTCATGTCGTGTTCGCCGGCCGAGATGAAGATCTTGGTCCCGCTCACCTTGTAGGTGCCGTCGTCCTGCGGCACTGCCTTGGTCTTGATCAGCCCGAGGTCGGTCCCGCAATGCGGCTCGGTGAGGTTCATCGTGCCGGTCCACTCGAGCGACACCATCTTGGGCGCATAGGTCGCCTTCTGCTCGTCCGAGCCAACCGCGAGCAGCGCGGCGATCGCGCCCTGCGTCAGGCCATTGTACATCTCGAACGCCTGGTTCGCGGCAACGACATATTCGCTGAACGCCGTCGACAGCACGTGCGGCAGGTCCTGCCCGCCAAACTCCTCGGGGAACGCCAGCGTGCCCCAACCGCCCTCGCGGAACTGGTCGAACGCTTCCTTGAAGCCCTCGGGCGTGGTCACGCTGCCATCGTCATGACGCGTACAACCTTCCTCGTCGCCCGAACGGTTGAGCGGCGCCAGCACCTCGGCGGCGAACTTGCCGCCCTCGGTCAGGATTGCCTCGACAACATCGGCGTCGGCATTCTGGAAGCCCGGAAGGTTGGTGTAATTCTGCAGCCCGATCAGGTGATCGAGCACATATTTGGTGTCGGTGACGGGGGCGTCGTAAACGGGCATTATCAGTCCTCGCTATTGTCTTCGAGAAGGCGAACGAAGCCTTCCAGTTCCTCGATGGTTTCGTCGATATCGGCTTTCTGACGGGACAGCGCGTCGATCCGCTCGCGGCAGCGGTCGAGCGTGACCTGCCGCTGGGTCCGGCGCTGGTCGCCAAGGTCGTACAGGTCGAGAAGCTCGCCGATCTCGGCGAGGCTGAAGCCGACGCGCTTGCCGCGCAGGATCCACGCCACGCGGGCGCGATCACGTTCCGAATAGAGCCGCTGGGTGCCGACCCGCTTGGGGCGGATCAGCTGCTCGTCCTCGTAGAAGCGCAAGGCCCGGGCGGTAACCCCGAACTCCTCGCACATCTGGCCAATCGAATATTGCGCTTCGGAATCGCTATGGCTTGTTGACATGAAGGTAAGCTAGTTGACGCTTCCGTAAAGGTCAATCCAGTTGCGGCGAACCACCGAATAGCGTCGGTCAACAGATCGGATCGCCCGCAGGGTCGGTCGGATCGGCCGTCGTGTCGCGCCCGGCTTCCAGCAAGCGGCCGTCGATTTTAGCCTCCCCGCCACAATAATAAGCGCATGTCGCAGGAGGCTCACCGAAGCGCACCGCACCGCCTTCGACGTTGAGCGGAAAGCGGCAGCTGTCATCGCCCCGTGGGGTGAAGACGATCCCGCCTTCGCCCGCGCTGACCTGTCCCTGCGCCATGCAATTGGCGGTGCCCTGCGCTGCGTAGAGGATGAAGGTGGCCTCGCCGCCGTCGCCAACGCACAGCCCCGAGCGCCCGCCATCGTCAGCATAGAGACCGGCTTCCAGCGGCAAAGGCGCCGCCTCTTTCGCCGGCTCTCCACTCGAGCAGCCCGCCAGGGCCAGTCCGGCCATCACCCATGCCCAATATTTCATTGCTCGCGCAGCGCCTCGATCAGTTCGTCCTTGGTCATGTCCGACCGCCCTTCGATATCGCGCTCCTGCGCGAGATCGTAAAGCTCCTCCTTGGTCCGCTCCTCATAGGGACGCGAATCATGGTCGATATCGCCCTTGGCCTGCGCATTGGCGATCGCCGCCGCCTTCGACTTGGAATAGCCCTCCTCGCGCAGTTCCTCGTAGAGTTCGTCATCCTTCACGCTGTCGCCGTGATCCTTCGCCATCATCGTCCTCCGTCGGCTTTGCGCATCAATGCCCGGGCACAGTCCCTGGCTCCGTCATGACGGGAGGGAGACAAACGCATTCCACCTTTCTATATGCGGGGTCCGAGGGGCGGGAGAGGATTCGCAAGACATGCTGACGACGCATCCATTTGACGACGACAAGCTTCGGGAAGAGTGCGGCGTATTTGGCGTCTGGGGGGCGGACGGCGCCTCGTCGGTCGTAGCGCTCGGGCTCCACGCCCTCCAGCATCGCGGCCAGGAAGCCGCCGGCATCGTCAGCCATGACGGCCACAATTTCCATGCCCACCGCGCAATGGGCCATGTCGCCGGCAATTTCGACCGTGACGACATCATCCGCAAACTCTCGGGTAATGCCGCCATCGGTCATGTCCGCTATTCGACCACCGGCGAGACCGCGCTGCGCAACGTCCAGCCTCTGTTCGCCGACCTCGCCACCGGCGGCTTCGCGGTTGCCCATAACGGCAACCTGTCGAATGCGATGACGCTGCGCGATCATCTCATCCAGCGCGGCTCGATCTTCCAGTCGACCAGCGACACCGAGGTCATCATCCACCTCGTCGCCACCTCGACCAAGCCGACCGCGGTCAAGCGTCTCAAGAAGGCGCTCAAGAAGGTCGAAGGCGCCTACAGCCTCGTCTGCCTCCTGCCCGACGGCCTGATTGCCTGCCGCGACCCGCTTGGCGTGCGCCCGCTCGTCATGGGCAAGTATAACGACGCTTACGTCTTCGCTTCCGAAAGCGTCGCCTTCGACGTCATTGGCGCCCGATATATCCGTGATGTCGAACCGGGCGAGCTCATCGTCGTCAATGACGATGGCCTCCAGAGCTTTCGTCCTTTCGAAGAGCAGAAGCCCCGCCCCTGCATCTTCGAACATGTCTATTTCTCGCGCCCCGACAGCATCATCGAGGGCACCAGCGTCTATCACACCCGCAAGGCGATCGGTGCCGAACTGGCGCGCGAGGCCCCCGTCGAGGCCGATCTCGTCGTTCCCGTGCCCGACAGCGGCGTCCCTGCCGCCATCGGTTACAGCCAAGCCGCCGACATCCCCTTCGAGCTCGGCATCATCCGCTCGCATTATGTCGGCCGCACCTTCATCCAGCCCTCCGACGGCGTCCGGCATCTCGGCGTCAAGCTGAAGCACAATGCCAACAGCGCGCTCATCGAGGGCAAGCGTGTCGTCCTTATCGACGACAGCATCGTTCGCGGCACGACCAGCCTCAAGATCGTGCAGATGATGCGCGATGCGGGCGCTGCCGAGGTGCACATGCGTATCGCCTCCCCGCCGACCCGCTTCAGCTGTTTCTACGGCGTCGACACGCCGCGCCGCGAGAAGCTTCTCGCCGCGCAGATGGACGTCGAGGCGATGGCCGGGCACATCCACGCCGACAGCCTCGCCTTCATCAGCCTCGAGGGGCTCTACAACGCCCTCGGCGACCATCGCGACGCCGCCCACCCGCAGCGCTGCGACGCCTGCTTCTCGGGCGATTATCCCACCACCCTCACCGACCGCGACCGCGAGGAGCCCGAGCAGCTCGATCTCGTCGACGCCGACTAGGACATCATGAACAAGATTTTCGAAAACAAGACCGCGCTCGTCACCGGCGCGAGCCGCGGCATCGGCGCGGCCATTGCCGAGACCCTCGCCGCCCACGGCGCCCATGTCATCCTCGTCGCCCGCGACGCCGAGGCACTGGAAAAGGTCGAGGAGCGCATCCACGCCGCCGGCGGCAGCGCCACCATCGCCCCGATGGACCTCCTTGAAAACGGCAATATCGGCAAGCTCGGCCAGGCCATCGCCAGCCGCTGGGACGCGCTCGACATCCTCGTCCTCAACGCCGCGACGCTCGGCACCCTGACGAGCGTGCAGGCGATCGACGGCAACGAATTCGTCCGCGTGATGAGCCTCAACACGCTCGCAAACCAGGCGCTGATCGCCGCCTTCCACGCCATGCTGGTGAAGGCCGACAAAGCCGAGGTCGTCGGCATCACTTCCTCGGTCGGCGCGCAACCCCGCGCTTATTGGGGTGCCTACGGAGCCAGCAAGGCCGCCTTCGACACGCTCTTGAAATCCTATGCGGACGAGAATGAAAATCCGGGCAAGATCCGCGTCCATGTCATGGATCCCGGCGCCACCCGCACCACTATGCGCGCCCGCGCCTTCCCAGGCGAAAACCCCGAAGAGGTGAAGGACCCGCAGGTCGTCGCCGACGCCCTCGTCGAGCGCCTCAAGTCGGATGCCCCCACCGGCGAGACCTTCCGCGTCGACTAACCGCTGATCAGCGGCACGAACCGCACCCCGCCAAGGCCCTGTTCGCGAAGCTTGTCGCCATCGCGGGTGACGAGCGTGAGCTGTTGGACCGCGGCGGGCCCTACCGGCATGACGAGGCGCCCCCCGTCCGCCAGCTGCTCGAGCAGCGCTGGAGGCACGCGCGCACCCGCCGCCGACACGAGGATGGCGTCATAAGGCGCTGCCTGCGGCCAGCCCTCGCTGCCATCGGTATGATGGACATGGACATGGCGCCGGCCTTCGAGCCGCTTTCGCGCTCTGTCCGCGAGTGTTCCGATCCGTTCGATCGCATCGACCCGCGCGACCAGTTCGCTGGCCACCGCGGCCGCATATCCCGACCCCGCGCCGACTTCGAGCAACCGGTCTGAGGGGCGCAGCGAAAGCGCCTCGAGCATCAGGGCGACGACATAGGGCTGGGAGATCGTCTGTCCCTCGCCGATGGCCCGCGCGGCATCGGCATAGGGATCGGCGCCTTCGAAAAAGTCCTCGCGGCGCACCGCAGCCATTGCGTCGAGGACCCGCTCGTCGCGGATTTTCCGCGCGCGCAACTGCTCGACCATGAGACGCCGCCCATGGTCGGCCCCGCTCATCCCTCGCGACGAAGTGTCACTTGCGCGACATCGATGCCGCGCCCGCGAAAACCGCCCTCGCAATACATCAGGTAAAACCGCCACAGGTCGTGGAAGCGCGGCGAAAAGCCCTCGAGCTGCCCCTTCGCCACCGCCGCATCATAGCGTTCGCGCCAGATCTTGAGCGTCTCGGCATAATCGACCCCGAAGCCGTGGCGATCCTCCCAGCGCATCCCGCGTTCCGCCGCCAGCGTTTTGAAGGCCGGCTCGTCAAGCAGCATGCCCCCCGGGAAGATATAGGCTTGGATGAAGTCCGCGCTCTCGCGATAGGCGGGAAATAGCCGGTGATCGATCGAGATGAATTGCAGCGCCGCCTTGCCGCCGGGAGCGAGGTTGCGGTGGATACAGTCGAGATAGGCCGGCCACCAGCGCTCGCCCACCGCCTCGACCATCTCGACCGACGCGATCGCATCGAAGCGCTCGTCGCACTCGCGATAGTCCTGCAGTCGGATCTCGATCCGGTCCGACAGCCCGGCCTCGGCAATCTTCTCCTCGGCCCACGCCTTCTGCTCGATCGACAGGGTCAGGCCGACAACGCTCGCGCCGCGCTGCGCCGCCGCGATGGCGAGGCTGCCCCAGCCGCAGCCGATCTCGAGCAACCGGTCGCCTTCCTTCAGGTCGAGCCGGTCGAGCAGCGCGTCGACCTTGCGCCGCTGCGCCGTTTCGAGATCGTCGCCCTCCTCGAAAATCGCTGACGAGTAGCTCATCGTCGGGTCGAGCCACGGGCTGTAGAAGTCGTTGCCGAGGTCGTAATGCGCCGCGATATTCTCGCGCGCCTTGACGAGGCCATTGTCGCGGAGGCGATGCGCCAGCGCGTTGACCCAGCGAAGCGGGCCCTTCGCGCGCGCCGTGTCGCCGAGGCTCAGCGCATTGTCCATGAAGAGCGCGCAAAGCGGCACAGGGTCAGGCGAGGTCCACTCGCGCTTTTCCCACGCCTTGTACCAACCGACCGAGCCCGCCAGCGCGAGCCGCACCAGCGCCATGTAACTCTGGAGGTGGACCGTCGCGACATGGCCAGGCGCATTGAAGCCGACCTCGCGCCGCGTCCCGTCGGGCAGGATACCGTGGATACCGCCGCGCTCGAGCCGCGCGTCCAGCTTGTCGATCACCGGCTTGAAGGCAGGTGCCACCAGCCGCGCCAGCCACCCATCGCCCGTCGCAAAGGCCTTGTCGCCCTTGAAAAGATGGTCGCCCCGGCTCGCCATATCCTATCCCGACTTCATTTCCCTGTAGGCCGCAAGGGCCCGCTCGCGAGCCTCCTTATGCCCGATCAGCTTGTCCGCATAGTCCGAAGGCGCACATCCCGCCTCATGCGGGTCGTGGATCGCCTTGTCGGGCACATCGCCGAGCTCGGGCACCCACTGGCGGATAAAGTCGCCAGCATCGAATTTCTCCGACTGCGACAGCGGCGCCATGATGCGCACGAACATGTTGCTGTCGACGCCCGAGCCCGAGATCCACTGCCAGTTGGTCCCGTTCGAGCCGTAGTCGGCGTCGACCAGCGTGTCCCAGAACCAGCGCTCGCCCTCGCGCCAGTCGATCAGCAGGTGTTTGACGAGGAAACTCGCGACGATCATGCGCACGCGGTTGTGGATCCATCCGATTGCCCACAATTGCCGCATTCCTGCATCGACGATCGGATAGCCGGTACGCCCTTCTTTCCACGCCTCGAAGTCATTGCGCGCGGTCGATGAGCGGAAATCGCGCCATTCGAAATCGTCGTAATCCCGATAGCTCTTCTCGGGATAATCGGGGAACTGGTGAATGACATTCTGCGAGAAATCGCGCCAGCCGAGCTCCGACAGGAACGTGCCGACCGACCCGCCAGCGTCCTTGACCCGGTCATAGACACGCGCCGGCGAGATTTCGCCCCAATGGAGGTGCGGGCTGAGCTTCGAGGTGCCCTCCACCGACGGACAGTTGCGTTGCCCCTCGTAGTGGGAGGCCGCATCCTCGAAGGCGCGCAGCCGCTTCAGCGCGCCTTCCTCGCCGGGCTCCCATTCCTCCTCCATCGCAGTCGCCCAGTTGGGATTTGACGGCAGCAGGCCCCAGTCGCCAAGCGCCTCGCTCTCCGGCCACCTGTCCGGCGCGTCGATGTTGCGCGGCCGCGGGCTCGGCTCGTCAGGCGGCATGCGCTCCTTCAAGGCGCGCCAGAAGGGCGTGAAAATCTTGTAGGGATCGCCCGACCCCGTCGTCACCGCCCCCGGCGGCTCGAGATAGTTTCCATCATGAAGGCACAATTCTACCTGGTCGGCGATACGGTCCTCGGCCTCCTTCCACCACGGTTCGTAATGTCGGATGGCATGGACGCGCGCCGCCCCCACCTCCTCGCACAGCTGCGGGATGACATGGTCGACCCGCCCGCGCTGGAGGACCATCCGAGAGCCTTTCTCCTCGAGGCTCCTCGCCAGCGCCTCGAGGCTGCGATGAAGCCACCAGCGCGAGGCGCCCCCCAGCTTGCGGTCTCCCGGCGTCTCGTCATCGAGCACGAAGACCGGCACGACCGGCCCTTCGTCTGCGGCTGCGGCGAGCGCCGCCTGGTCGGACAGGCGGAGGTCGCGACGAAACCACAGGATGACAGGTGCCTTGCTCATTCTGCGGCTCCGAGGTCGATGGTGAAACTGTCGGACACGCGGGGGTCGAGGAAACGCTGGTCGGCGAGCAGGACGCGCCCGTCGCGCTCGATCACCACCGGCATGCGCGACCAGAAGAGATAGGCTTCGACATCGCTACGCCCGCGCGCGGCTTCGAGCAGCGGATGATCGAGACCGACGAATTGCGGCCGCCCCGACAAGAGCACGCCCGTCGGCCAGCGATAGTCGCCAAAGCCGTAGAGCCCGCCGCCTCGCCAGATGATCTCGCGCCTCCAGAACTTGATCGGCACCGGCGCGGCCACCGCACTGCCGGGCTCGATCCGCCACTGCTTGCCGACAAGCTCGCGCCCCTGCCGTTCGGCCTGCCCCGTGATCCAGCCGTTTCCGGCGACATAGAGCGATACGAGGATGAACATCAGCCAGGCAGGGCGATGAAACAGCTGCCCGCCGCGCTTCTCGATAGAGCGCGACACCCAGACACCGAAAGCGAGGATCGCCCAGACCCACAGGTCGATGATGAAGAGCGTATCGCCATAGAACCAGCGCTCTGAAAAGGGCTCCAGCCAACGGATCCCGTAGACATTGAGCCAGTCGAGGGCGGGATGCGACAATGTCCCCGCCAGCGCGCAGACGAACAGCCAGAAGGGCTTCACCCGCTCCTTGCCCGGTCGCCAACGATCCCACGCCCATACCGCCAGCGTCAGCAGCAGGGGCAGCACGAGCATGGCGATCGGCCCGTGCGTGATCCCGCGCCTGATGGCGAGATGCTCGGGGCCCATCAGCACCGCCACCGCGTCGATATCTGGCAGGTTCGCCGCGATGATCAGCGTCGGCATGGCGCGCGGGGTCAGCCGCTTCAGCCCCATCTGGCCGAGCAGCGCGCCAGCGAGGCTGTGCGTGATATTGTCCATTGCCTAGCGCAACGGGGCTATTCGACGCGGGGTTCCTTCGTCACCTGCCACGTCTGGCCCTGGTTGAGCAGCGCCTGCAGGTCCGCGGTCTTCCCTTCGGCGACTGCTTTGTTCTGCTCGACGACCGCGCTTTCATAGGTCGGCGCAGGGTCCTCGTAGAGCACGCCGAGCGCGACGGGGAAGATATCGGCGGGCATCTCGGCGAGCAGCAGCGCCAGCGCACGATTGGCCGGATCGTGGACCAGCACCTCCTCGCTGTCGCCCGCGACCACCTTGAGCGTCTTGGTGTCGGCATCGAAGGCAATGCCCTTCTCGCCGCCCGCGAACAGCATCTTCTCGCCCTTCTCGAGCCACAGCTGCTTCTCACCTGCGACCTTGCGGTCGGTGAAGGGGGCGAAGACGTCATCGTTATAGACGATGCAATTCTGGTAGATCTCGACAAACGCGGCGCCCTTGTGCGCGTGCGCGGCCTTGAGGACGTCGGGCAGCTTCTTGTTCACGTCGATGCCGCGCGCCACGAAGCGCGCGCCGGCGCCGAGCGCGAAGCTGGCGGGCAGCGCGGGCCGGTCGACCGAGCCGAAAGGCGTCGAGGGGCTGCGCGTGCCGATCCGGCTGGTCGGCGAATATTGCCCCTTGGTGAGGCCATAGATTTCGTTGTTGAAGAGGAGCAGCTGGCAATCGAGGTTGCGACGCAACAGGTGCATCGTGTGATTGCCGCCGATGCTCAGCGCATCGCCGTCACCCGTGATGATCCACACATCGAGCTCGGGGTTGGCGAGCTTCACGCCCGTTGCCACCGCACAGGCGCGCCCGTGGATCGTGTGGAAGCCGTAGCTCGCCATATAATAGGGAAAGCGGCTGGAGCAGCCGATGCCCGAGACGAAGACGGTGTTGGCGGGGTCCGAGCCGAGTTCGGGCAGCGTGCGCTGCACGGCTTTCAGGATCGCATAGTCGCCACAACCCGGGCACCAGCGCACTTCCTGTTCGGACGCCCAGTCCTTGGCGGTGAGTTTGGTCTGTTCGTTCATCTTGATTTCCGTTCTTACCACCAGCCGTTCACGGCGCCCACGATATAACCCACCACAAGAAGCATGATGATGAGCGGCCAGGCGTTCATCGGCTTCATGTCCTCGGGCTGTGTCATGCCAGCGCCTCGGCAATCGCGGCCTCGATCTCGGCGATCATGAAAGGTTGGCCCGCGATCTTGTTCATCGGCCGCGCGTCGACGAGGAACTGGTCGCGCAGCATGGTCTTCAACTGCCCTGCATTCATCTCGGGCACGATGATCTTGTCATAGCCCTTGAGGAGCTCGCCGAGGTTCTTCGGGAAGGGCGCGATGTGGCGGATGTGGATATGGCTCACATCCATGCCCTTCTTGCGCGACCTGCGCACCGCTTGGTGGATCGGCCCGAAGGTCGAGCCCCAGCCGACGATCGCCAGCTTGCCCGACGTCTCGCCGAGGCAGACGTCCTGCTCGGGGATCGTCTCGGCGACATTGCGCACCTTGGCGAAACGCTCTTCGGTCATCTGCGCATGGTGCTCGGGCGCGTAAGAGATGTGCCCCGTCACCGGCGCCTTCTCGATCCCGCCGATGCGATGCTCGAGCCCCGGCGTTCCCGGCTTGATCCACGGACGCGCGCCCTTCTCGTCGCGCTCGTAGGGCTGCGCGCCTTCCTTGGCGAAGGAGACCGCGAACGACTCGTGTTCGCTCGCGTCCGGCACCTTCCACGGCTCGGCGGCATTGGCGATATAGCCGTCGGTCAGTAGCATCACGGGGGTCATGTACTGCACCGCGATCCGCACCGCCTCGATGGCGCATTCATAGGCATCGGCGGGCGAGCGCGCGGCGACCACGGGGATCGGCGCATCGCCGTTGCGGCCATAGACCGCCTGATAGAGGTCCGACTGCTCGGTCTTGGTCGGCAGGCCGGTCGAAGGACCGCCGCGCTGTGAATTGACGATGACCAGCGGCAGCTCGGTAATGACCGCAAGGCCGATCGCCTCGCCCTTCAATGCGATGCCGGGCCCCGACGAGGAGGTCACCCCGAGGCTACCCGCATAGCTCGCGCCGATGGCCGAACAGATGGCCGCGATCTCGTCTTCGGCCTGGAAGGTCGTGATCCCGAACTGCTTCAGGCGCGACAGGTGGTGCAGGATCGGCGAGGCCGGCGTAATCGGATAGGAGCCGAAAAACATCGACAGTCCGGCAAGCTGCGCGCCCGCGACGAGACCGACCGACAGGCTCTCGGCGCCCGTTACGGTGCGATAGAGCCCCGGCTCGGCGGGTGCCGGATCGACATGATGCTGGCGCACCTGCCCGCCGATCTCGGCGGTTTCGCCATAGACGTGGCCGGCGTTGAGCGCGGCGATATTCGCCTCGGCGATCTCGGGCTTCTTGGCGAACTTCTGCTTGAGCCAGTCGATCACCGGCTGGCGGTCGCGGTCGAACATCCACAGCGCAAGGCCGAGCGTCCACATGTTCTTGGAACGCAGCGCTTCCTTGTTCGAGAGGCCGAACTCCTTCACCGACTCCAGCGTGCGCGCCGAAATGTCGAAGGCCAGCACCTTGTATTTGGCCAGGCTGTCATTCTCGAGCGGGTTTTCCTCGTAACCTGCCTTGGCAAGGTTGCGCGCCGAAAACTCGCCCGTATCGGCGATGATCAGCCCGCCCTCCTTCAAGGCCGCGACATTTACCTTCAATGCCGCCGGGTTCATCGCGACCAGCACGTCGGGCGCATCGCCCGCCGTCTCGATCGCCGCCGAACCGAAGTTGATCTGGAAGGCCGAAACGCCGAAGGTCGTGCCCTGCGGGGCGCGGATTTCGGCGGGAAAATCGGGGAAGGTGGCAAGGTCGTTGCCCGCCAACGCGGTCGACAGCGTGAACTGCCCGCCAGTGAGCTGCATCCCGTCGCCGCTGTCGCCGGCGAAGCGCACGACGACGGCTTCCGCCTTGTCCGCTTCGGCTGCCTCGGCGGGGGTCAGTTCGTGGGTCGCTGATACCATTGTCACTCGTCCATCATTGCCTGTAGGGCAGCCCTTAAGGATACGGGCACCGCTTATCCAGTGTTTTGACGGGAGAGAATAGCATGAGCCACGACGACGACCGATACCGTTTCGGCGCGGGTGTCATGCTCCTCAACGGACACGGCCATGTCTGGATCGGTCGCCGCCTCGATAATGTCGACGAGGCGTGGCAGATGCCGCAGGGCGGCGTGGATCCGGGCGAGGACAGCTGGCAGGGCGCGCTGCGCGAGCTCGAGGAGGAGACCGGCGTATCCTCCGACCTCGTCCACCGTATCGAGGGCAGCCCCCGCCTCGAGCTGCGTTACGACCTGCCCGAAGGGCTGCGCGGCAAGCTGTGGGGCGGCCGCTGGATCGGCCAGCGCCAGCACTGGTATCTCATGCGCTTCACCGGCGAAGATGCCCATGTGAACATCGAGACCGAGCACCCCGAATTCTCGCATTGGCAGTGGGCCGAGCCACACCTTCTTCCCGACCTCATCGTGCCGTTCAAGCGCGACATGTACCGCGACATCCTCGCGGGATTTGCGGGTTGGATCGGCCCGCGCTAGGAGGCTCGCCATGGGGAGCATGTCGAAACAGGAACTGGCCATCGTCGAGGCCGCCCGCGCGGGCCATGACGAGGCGTTCGCGCAGACGAAAACGTGGGGCCGGATCAATTCGGGCAGCCGCAATCTCGAAGGCCTGGCCAAGGTCGCGGGCGAACTGGCTACCGCCTTCGCCGCCCTTCCCGGCGACATCGAGATGGTCGAGCCCGCCCCCGTCACCGCCGTCGACGCCTCCGGTAGGGAAATCGCCCTCGATCACGGCAAACACCTCCACCTGACGGTCCGCCCCGATGCTCCCGTCCAGCTGCTTTTTACCGGCCACATGGACACGGTCTTCCCCGTCGATCACCCCTTCCAGGAGCTGAAATGGCTCGAGGACGGCAAGATCCTCAACGGCCCCGGCATCACCGACATGAAGGGCGGCATCGCCGTCATGCTCGCCGCGCTGAAAGCGCTCGAGGCCAGCCCCCTCGCCGAGCGCTTCGGCTATGAGGTCGTCATCAATTCGGACGAGGAAATCGGGTCGCCCTCCTCGCAACCGCTTTTGCGGGCAGCCGCCGCGGGCAAGCGCGCCGCTTTCACCTACGAACCTTCCGCGCTGCCCGATGGCACGCTCGCAGGCGCCCGCGCCGGTTCGGGCAACTATTCCATCACCCTCCACGGCAAGTCGGCCCACGCCGGCCGCAACCCGCGCGACGGCCGCAACGCGCTCGTCGCCGCCGCCGACCTCGCGCTGCGCCTCAAGGCCGAGATGGACGACACGCTGACGGTAAACCCCGCCAAGATCGACGGCGGCGGTCCCAACAATGTCGTTCCGGACCTCGCCATCCTGCGCGTCAACTTCCGCTGCACGACCCTCGAGGACCAGGCCCGCGCCGAGCAACTCGTCGCCCGCCATGTCGAGGCGATCGCGCAGGCCCATGAGGTCACTTTCCACGTCCACGGCGGCTTCGGTCGCCCGCCCAAGCCGATGACCCCGCCGATGGAAGAACTGTTCGGCCTCGTCAAAAAGGCCGGCGCCGACCTCGACCTCGAGATCGGATGGAAGGCCACCGGCGGCGTGTGCGACGGCAACAATATCGCTGCCACCGGCGTGCCCGTGGTAGACACGATGGGCGTGCGCGGCGGCGCCATCCACAGCCCCGACGAATTCCTCATTGTCGAGAGTATCGGCGAACGCGCCGCGCTCTCGGCCCTTTCGATTGCGAGACTGATAACCTCATGACCTACGTCCTGCGTGCTGCCAGCGTCGACGATCTCGACGCGCTCTACGACCTGTCGAAACTGACCGGCGGGGGCTTCACCAACCTACCCGCCGATCGCGACACGCTGGGCTCGCGCCTCGAGCGCTCCGACGCCAGCTTCGAGCGCGAGGGCGAGAGCCCGTCCGATGACCTATACATCTTCATGCTCGAGGAAGTCGGCACCGGCGCCATCCGCGGCACCTGCCAGGTCTTCGGCAAGGTCGGCACCGAGCAGCCCTTCTACAGCTACCGCCTGTCGACCATCACGCAGAAATCGACCGAGCTGGATCGCATCTTCCGCAACCAGCTCCTGTCGCTCTGCACCGATCTCGAAGGCGCCAGCGAAGTCGGCGGACTGTTTCTCCACCCCGCGGCACGCGCCGGCGGCCTCGGCCTCCTCCTCGCCCGCTCGCGCTACCTCTTCATCAAGCAGCACCGCCCCCGCTTCGGCGACAAGATCCTCGCCGAGCTTCGCGGCGTGATCGACGAAGGCGGTCACTCGCACTTCTGGGACGCGATCGGCGGTCGTTTCTTCGGCATGTCCTTCCCAGAGGCCGACGGCTTCAACGCCATCCACGGCACCCAGTTCATCGCCGACCTCTTTCCCAAGACGCCGATCTACGTGAACCTCCTCCCCGAGCCCGCGCGGGCCGTCATCGGCCAGCCCCACCCCTCGGGCCGCGCCGCGATGCGCATGCTCGAGAAGGAAGGCCTCACCTTCGAACATTATGTCGACATTTTCGACGGCGGCCCCACCATGGTCGGCCAGACCGACAACGTCACGTCGATCCGCGAGAGCGACTGGTATGTCGTAGGCAATCCGCTCGAGGATCATGGCGAGCAGATGCTGGTCGCCTGCGGCCGCCTCAAGTCGTTCCGCTGCTGCCATGCACGCGGCGCCTTCGAAGGCGAGGAACTGCGCCTCGATACCGACGCGATGGCCGCCCTCGATGTCGAACCGGGAGACCGCGTACTTGCGGTAAGCCGCCGATGACCATGCGCGAGATCAACTTCGACGGCCTCATCGGCCCTAGCCACAATTATGCGGGCCTGAGCCTCGGCAATCTCGCTTCGACGAAAAATGCGGGCCATGTGTCGCGCCCCCGCGAAGCCGCGCTCCAGGGCATCGAGAAGATGCGCGCCAATCTCGAGCTTGGCCTAGTCCAGGGCGTCTTCATGCCGCTGCCCCGTCCCAATGGCGGCTGGCTCGCCGACCTCGGCGCCGACTTCATGACGACGACACACGCACTTGCCGCCAACGCCATGTCGGCTTCGTCCATGTGGGCCGCCAATGCCGCGACGGTCAGCCCCGCGCCCGACACCGAAGACGGCCGCTGTCACCTCACGGTCGCCAACCTCAAGACCATGCCGCACCGGAGCCACGAATGGCCCGATACGCTCGCGCAGCTGCGGCTTGCCTTCGCGCATGACGCTTTCGCGGTACACGATCCCGTGCCGCCCGCCTTCGGTGACGAGGGCGCGGCCAATTTCATGCGCCTCGCCGACAGCCATGCCGACACGGGCCTTGAGATCTTCGTCTACGGCGTCTCGGGCGGCCCCTACCCCGCGCGCCAGCATATCGAGGCGAGCCGTGCAATCGCCCGCCTTCACAAGCTGGACCCCGAGCGCACGCTGTTCGTCCAGCAGTCCGAGAAAGCCATCGCCGCCGGTGCCTTCCACAATGACGTCGTCGCGGTCGCCAACGAGCGCACCCTCTTCGCTCACGAGAAGGCATTCGCCGACAAGGACGATACGCTGTCGCGCATCCGCGACCGCTTCGCGGGTCTCGAATATGTCGAGGTCGCCGACGCCGACGTGCCGCTCGCCGACGCGATCAGCTCCTATCTCTTCAATGCCCAGCTCCTGACGCTGCCCACGGGCGAGCAGACACTGGTCGTCCCCACCGAATGCCGCGACACGCCAAGCGTGTGGAAGTGGCTCCAGGCGCACCTCGCCTCCAACGGCCCGATCCGCCGCGTCGAGGTGGTCGATGTGCGCCAGTCGATGGCCAATGGCGGCGGTCCCGCCTGCCTGCGCCTGCGCGTCGCCTGCGATCCCGACACCGTGGACCCGCGCTTCCTCGTCGATCACGACAAGCTCGATGCGATGGCCAAGGTCGTAGCCACGCGCTGGCCCGAGACCATCGACGGGCGCGAACTGCAGAGCGAGACGCTCGTCAACACCGTGCGCCAGGCGCGCGCGGCCATGCTCGACCTACTCGACCTGTCGCGCGACCTGTCGGATTAACTGACAGGAAAGCATAAGGGTTAAGAACTTTTTGGCGGAACGGCTGGGTTGGCACGGCGTTTGCTTAACCTATGCCCATGCTGAAGAAGCTCGCCCGCCTGTTCACCATCAAGACCCGCTTCGAGGCGGCGCTGATCACCTATGCGATCGCACTTGGCGCCGTGATGCGGGGACAGGCCTACGCGCAGCAGTTCCCGGGCGCGCTCGGTACCTTCCTCTTCCTCGCCTGCCTCGGCGTTGTCTTCCTTGCGGGAGCCAAGCTGTTCGATGCGGTCCGCCCCGCCCCTCCCGCGATCCGGCAGGGCCCGTGGCGCTCGCCCGCGCGCCTGCACCGCAGCCCCGCGCTGCGCCGCCGCCATCGCCGCCGCGCGACCGATCGCCGCGCCCGAGTCGCAGCGCCGATTGCCGCCAACCGGCACTGATTCGCCATCGAAACGAACTCCGGTCGCGTGAGTTTTTTACGCAAATGGAGAACAAATGCAGAAGAACCGCCTGATTTCTTGATCTAAATCAGGCGCCACGGCGCCGCGCCTTGCAATTCACCTCCGCTTTACCATTCTGTCGCACCATCTCCCGGGCCAATCACCAAGGGGAGATACGGGGACATGGCGGGGGACGATATGCTGCAGACCGAATCAAATCTTCGTTTTTACCAGCGCCGCGCCGCACAGGAGCGGCTCATGGCCGCCCGTGCGGTGACCAATGCGGCGCGCGAGCGACACGAGATGCTCGCTGCACGCTTCAACGACCGTGTCGAACAGATGCAGGCCCATTTCGCCTGACCTCTTGACCATCGACCGGACAAGAAAAAGGCCGCTCTCCCGATGGGGAAAGCGGCCTTCTCTATAAGTGGCGCGCCCGGAAGGATTCGAACCTCCGACCACCTGATTCGTAGTCAGGTACTCTATCCAGCTGAGCTACGGGCGCTTGGGTTGAGGGGGGCAATAGAGAGGGAGACCGACCCTTTCAACACCTTTTTTGCCCTTTTCGAGAAAAAGCGGAAAAGATTGCCTCGCTTGGTTGCGCTAGCTAGTCCGACGTCATGCGCATCGCCCTTTTCGCTCTCTTTTTGCTGACGGCCTGCCGTGCCGACGGCGACATTCCCGCCCTCGACCCGCGTCCTGCAGAAGCGATCGACCCGCGCCTCCCCGTGGGCTCGCCCGATCCCGCCCCCGGCACGCTGACCGTTGCCGGAGAGATCGCGATGCTCGCCGCCCGGCTCGAAGAAGGCCGCGCTGCCTTCGATGCGCAATATCCGATCGCTGCTGCCGCCGTCTCGACCGCGGGTGCCGAGGGCAGCGAGAGCTGGGTTGCCGCGCAGGAGGAAATGGGCCTGCTCGTGCGCGCACGCGAACAGGTCGCGCGCGTCATCGGTGACGCCGCCGAACTCTCCACCGGACAGATCGCCGAGGACGATTGGGCTAGCCCGCGTGACCGCGATGCCGTGAACTCCCTGTTGGCGCGAGCCATCGCGCTCGACAGCGAACAGGGCGCGCGCATCACCGGGCTCGAGGCCCGCCTCGACTAGAATTCAGCGCGCCTCTCGCGCCATTCTTCGGCAGTGATGAGCCACTGCCGCGCCGGGCCGTATTGATCGCTATATTTGCCGTCGTGATAGGCAAGGTCCGGATCTTCGGTCATGCCGAGCCGCTCCATCAGTCGCCAGCTCGGCTCGTTGCCGGTCATGGTCAGCGCCGTGACCACCTCATAGCCGAAATGATCGAAGGCGAGGTTTAGCGAGGCAATCGCTGCCTCCTTTGCATAGCCCTTGCCCCACGCGCTCTCGCGAAGTCGCCAGCCCACTTCGGGCATCCCCTGGTTGGGCGCGCCCTCGTAATTCACGCGTTTCAGCCCGCAAAAGCCGAGCAGTTCGCCATCCTCCTTGCGCTCGACAAGCCAGAAGCAATGACCATAGTCGCGGACATAGCCCTGCAGGCGGCGGAAGCCCGCCTCCCAATCCTCATAGGGCTGCGGACCGCCCAGCCAACGCATGACCGCGGGCGTGTTCATTACATCGTAAAAGGCACGGCAATCCTCTTCCTCCCAGTCGCGAAGGATGAGCCGTTCTGTCTCGTGTCGGAATGCCATCAGCGTCGTCCTGCCAGCAGGTAAAGAAGCGCCCCTGCCACCGCGAAGCCCGCCAGCGTCTGCCACATCAGTGCGTTGGTCTGGAAAATCGCCCAGAGGCTGAGCGCCAGCGCGACCGGCGCTGCCAGGACGATGACCGGATTGAGCGCGGCCAGGCCCTCGCCCCGCCGCAATCTCGGCAGCGCGAGGATCGAGCCGATATAGGCTAGCAGCCGCGCCAGCGTCGAGATCGCCGCCAGCCCCGCGAAGCTGCCGGTCAGCGCGAAGGCCGCCGAGCCCAGCCCGAAGAAGGCGATCGAATTGGCGGGCGTGCCCCAGCGCGACACCCGCCCGAACCAGCCGGGCAGCAGGCCGTCATCGGCCATCGCCGGCGTCATCCGGCTGGCCGAGGTGTGCCCCGCCGTCATGTTGGCCAGCACGCTCATCACGACCGTCGCGGCAATAAGCAGCGCGCCGACATCGCCCCAATGCAGCCGCGCCAGCTCGACCACCGGTGCCTCGGGCCCCGTCCCCGCGATCGGCGAGGCGCTATAGGCCCATTGCAGCGCGAAGTAGATCAGCGTCACCACCGGCAGGCCGACGAGCAGCGCCCGCGGCATCGCGCGGCGCGGCTCCTTCGTCTCGCCCGCCGGGATCGTGGCGTTCTCGAAGCCGACGAAGGCATAGAGGGTCGCCAGCGCAATCCCTTCGACCGCGCCGATCTCGGGCAGGCTCACCTCGCCCGGCGCCGCACCGGCCACAAGCGCAACCAGCGTCAGCAGGATGAGCGGCGCCAGCTTGAGCAGCGTCATCGCGCCGAGCACTGCGACCACGCGCCGAATGCCGACGATGTTGATAACAGTGAGCCCGCCGAGCACTGCCAGCACCGCCACCGCCCGCGGCACCCCCTCGCCCAGCACTGGCCAGATGGCGGCGGCATAAGCGATCAGCACCGCGCTGTTGGCGGCCTGGCTGAGCATGCGCGCGGCATAGAAGGTCCAGCCGACCTCGAAGCCGATGAAGCGCCCGAAAGCATCGGTGACGAAGCGCTGCGGCCCACCCGACCGGTCGGTCAGCTTAGTCAGTTCCGCAAAGCACAGGACGATGCTCATCACGAGCAGTCCGCCGATCAGCAGCAGCCATGGAGCGAAGGCGCCAACTGCCTCGTGCAGAAGCTCGGGCAGGCCAAAGATGCCCGCGCCGATCAGTCCGTTGACGACGATGAAGAGGACGCCGAACGTCCCCATGTCGCGCTTATACTTGTCCCCCGTCATATTCAGAGCTTACGCGCGACCTCGAGCGCGTGATAGCTCAAAATGCCGGTACAGCCCGCGCGCTTGAAGGCGGTCAGCGCTTCCATCAGCATCGCCTCGCGATTTCCCGCGCCGGCGGCGGCGGCTTCCTCGATCATCGCATATTCGCCGCTCGTCATATAGGCGAACAGCGGGGCATCATATTGGTCGGCGATCCGCGCGATCACGTCGAGGTAGAGCATGCCGGGCTTCACCATGACGAAGTCCGCGCCCTCGCCGAGGTCGAGGTCGATCTCGTCGAGCGCCTCGCGACCGTTCGCCGGATCCATCTGGTAGCCGCGCTTGTCGCCCTTCAGCCGACCGCCCGAGCCGACCGCCTCACGGAACGGGCCGTAGAGTGCGCTCGCATATTTGGCGGCATAGGCCATGATTGCCGTGTCGTGGTGCCCTGCATCCTCGAGCGCCTCGCGGATCGCACCCACGCGCCCGTCCATCATGTCCGAAGGCGCGACGATGTCCGCTCCCGCGTCCGCCTGCACCAGCGCCTGACGGGCGAGGATCTCGACCGTGGCGTCGTTCAACACGCGGCCCTCGCCGTCGATGAGCCCGTCATGCCCGTGGCTCGTATAAGGGTCGAGCGCGACGTCGGTCATGATCCCGATCTCCACGCCCGCCTCGCGGATCGCCCGCGTCGCACGACAGATCAGGTTATCGGGATTGAGCGCCTCGTCCGCCGTCTCGCTGCGCAGCTTGTCGGCGGTATTCGGGAAGAGCGCGATGGCGGGAATGCCCGCATCCGCCGCTTCCTTGGCCCGTTCGACCAGCAGGTCGATCGACCAGCGCGCCACACCGCGAAGGCTGCCGATCGGTTGCTCCTCGCCCTGTCCCTCACAGACGAACAGCGGCCAGATGAAGTCCGAGGGGTGCAACCGATGTTCGCGCAGCATCTCGCGCATCCACGGGGCTTGCCGCCGACGGCGCATCCGGGTTGCGGGATAGCTCACCCCAACCGCTCCAACGCGGCGCGCAGGCGGCTCGCTTCCTCGGCACGTGCGGCATGATCCTCGCGCGCCTTGGCCACGGCCTCGGGCTTGGCCCGCTCGACGAAATTCGGATTATTGAGACGCCCCTCGAGGCTCTTCACTTCCTTCTCCGCCGCTTCGGCCGCCTTGGCGAGACGTGCCCGCTCGGCGTCCAAGTCGATCGCATCGGCGAGCGGCACGGCATAGCTATGCCCCGCCACCACGATCTGTGCCGACCCTTCGGGCGCGGTCTTCATCTCGGCGCCCCATTCGGCCTTGCCCATCCGGTCGAGCGCGTCGCCCGCCTCGGTCGCCCCGCCATCGAGCGGGTGCAGCGTCAGCCGCGAGGACCAGGGAATATTGAGCTCGGCACGCAGCGCGCGAACCTCGGTGATCAGCGCCACCGTCCAGTCGATCGAGCGCTTCGCCTCGGCATCCACCCCGGCCTCAGGCTGCGGCCACTTGGCGAGGATGAGGTCGTAGGGACGGGGGTGGGCGGGATCAGCCATGCTATGCCAGAGTTCTTCGGTGATGAAGGGCATGAACGGGTGCAGCATCACGAGGATCTGGTCGAAGGCCCAGCCCGCGACCGCCTTCGTCTCCTCGTCCATCTCGCCCTTGATGAGCTCGACATACCAGTCGCAGAAGGTGCCCCAGGCGAAGTGATAGATGGCATCTGCCATGCCATCGAAGCGCAGTTCGTCGAACGCCTTTTCGAGCTTGGCGAGCGTGCCGACGACCTCACCGATGATCCAGCGGTTGACCGGCTTGGTCGCGGCGGGCGCGGCGATGCTGTCCGAGGCGCCAATGCCATTGCCCTGCAGGAAGCGCGCGGCATTCCACAGCTTGGTCGCGAAGTTGCGATAGCCCTCGACGCGCTTCTCATCCAATTTGATGTCGCGCCCCTGGCTTTCCATCGCGGTCAGGGTGAAGCGCAGCGCGTCGGCGCCATATTTGTCGACGATGGTCAGCGGGTCGACGACATTGCCCTTCGACTTGGACATCTTGGCGCCCTGCTTGTCGCGCACCAGCCCATGAAGATAGAGCCGCTTCCACGGCTTTTCGCCCATGAACTCGAAGCCCTGCATCGCCATGCGGGCATCCCAGAAGAAGATGATGTCGAAGCCGGAGATGAGCACGTCGTTCGGATAGTGCCGCTTGAGCGTCTCCGTATCCTCGGGCCAGCCGAGCGTCGCGAACGGCCACAGCGCGGAGGAGAACCACGTGTCGAGCACGTCCTCGTCCTGCCGCAGCTGGACGCCCTCGCCCGCCTCGGCCTGCGCTTCTTCCTCGGTCAGCGCGACATAGGCATTGCCCGCATCGTCATACCAGGCGGGGATCCGGTGCCCCCACCACAGCTGGCGCGACACGCACCACGGCTGGATATTCTCGAGCCAGTTGTACCAGGTTTTCTTCCACGTCTCCGGCACGACGTCGATGTCACCGCTCTTCACCGCTTCCAACGCCGGTTTCGACAGCGTCTCGGCATCGACATACCACTGGTCGGTCAGCCACGGCTCGATGATCACCCCCGAGCGGTCGCCATAGGGAGCCTGGATGGTGCGATCCTCGACGCGGATGAGCGCGCCTTCGGCCTCGAGCATCTCGACGACCCGCTTGCGCGCATCGAAGCGGTCGAGACCCACGAGCGTTTCGGGCACCAGCCCGTCGGCCGTCTGGCACACCGCCGCCTTGCTCGTCAGCATGTTGAGCATGTCGGCAGGCGCGATGCCCGCGCGCTTGCCCACCTCGAAATCGTTGAAGTCGTGACCCGGGGTGATCTTCACCGCGCCCGACCCGAGCTCCGGATCGGCATGCTCGTCGGTGACGATGGGGATCTCGCGGCCGGTGATCGGCAGCTTGACCATCTTGCCGACCATGTCCTCGTAGCGCGCATCCTCGGGATGCACCGCCACCGCCATGTCGGCGAGCATCGTCTCGGGACGCGTCGTCGCGACCTCGATCGAGCCCGACCCGTCGGCGAGCGGATAGCTGAGGTGCCAGAAGTGGCCTGCCTGTTCCTTCTGCTCGACCTCGAGGTCCGAGATCGCCGTCTCGAACTTGGGATCCCAGTTCACCAGCCGCTTGTCGCGATAAAGGAGCTTTCGCTTGAACAGCTCGACGAAGACATGCGTCACCGCCTTCGAGAAGCCCTCGTCCATGGTAAAACGCTCGTTCGACCAGTCGCAGCTCGCGCCGAGGCGGCGAAGCTGTTTCGTGATCTGGCCGCCGCTTTCTTCCTTCCACTGCCAGACGCGCTCGAGGAAAGCCTCGCGCCCCATGTCGGTGCGCTTCTTGCCCTCGCCGTCGAGCTGGCGTTCGACCACCATCTGCGTGGCGATGCCCGCATGGTCCATGCCGACCACCCACAGTGCGTCCTTGCCCTCCATGCGCGCCTTGCGCACGAGGATGTCCTGCAACGTGTCATCGAGCGCATGGCCGATGTGCAGCACGCCCGTCACGTTGGGTGGCGGGATCACGATCGTAAAGGGTTCGGCCTCGGGCCGCTCGGGACGGAACAGGCCGCCCTCTTCCCAATGCTGGTACCACTTGGCCTCGATGGCGGCCGGTTCGAAGGTCTTGGCGAGCTCGGTCATGGGGAAGAGCGACTAAAGCCAGCCGCCCTCCCCATCAAGCGCCAAGTGACGAGGCGTTACTCCGCCTGCCCGACCCCCGGCGCGGTCCAGCGGTCCATCCAGTCATGCACTTCCTCGTGCCAGCGGATCGAATTCTTGCCGTCGAGCACCCAGTGGTTCTCGTCGGGGAAGACGATGAGCTTGGACGGCACATCGCGTTCCTGCAGCGCGGTGAAGGCGCCGAGGCCCTGCGCATAAGGCACGCGGAAGTCCTGAAGGCCGAGCACGACCATCATCGGCGTCTTCCAGTTGTCGACGTAATTAACGGGGTTCCAACGCTCGTAGGTCTCGCTCGCCTCGGCATAGCTGCCACCCATGTCCCAGCGCGGGAACCACAGTTCCTCGGTCGAATAATAGAAGCCGCGCATGTCGAACAGGCCGTTGTGATTGATCAGGCAGTCGAAACGGTCGCTCCAATTGCCCTCGATCCAGTTCATCATATAGCCGCCGTAGCTCGCGCCGAGCGCGCAGATACGGTTGCCCGCCAGCTGGTCGTCCTGCTCGAGCGCATGGTCGAGCCCGAGCTTGAGATCCTCAAGCGGCTTGCCGCCCCAGTCCTTGTTGATGCTATCGACAAAGTCCTGTCCGTAGCCGGTCGACCCGTGGAAATCGATCGAGACCACCGCATATCTGCCGTTCGACAGCGCCCGCGGGTTCCAGCGCGTCGACCAGCTGTTGCCGAAGCTGCCCTGCGGCCCGCCATGTACCACGAAGGCGATGGGCAGGTCCCCCTCGACATTGTCGGGCTTGAGGGAGAAGCCCCAGACGGTATCGCCGTCGGCCCCGCTGAAGTTGAACTTTTCCCATGATACCGTGTCGAACTGCGCCAGCATGTCGCGGTTGAAGTGGGTGCGCTGTTCGATCCTGCCCCTGTCGAGAAGATAGACCTCGCTGGGCGCGGCAAGGCTGTTCATCGTGAACAGGACGTCGCCGCCGGGCAGTGGCGTCACGCCACCGGTGCTGCCCTCGCCCGTCAGCCGCTCGCGCTCGCCGCTCGCAAGGTCGACGCGGTAGATCGGACGCTCCATCACCTCGCCGACGGTGACATAGAGACTGTCGCCTTCGGGCGCCCAGGCGATCGACCCGACACTTACGTCCCAACCGGGAGTTACTTCACGGGTTTCCCCATTCTCGAGGTCGCGCACCATCAGCCGCAGCCGGTCGCTTTCATAGTCGGGTCGCTCCATCGCCACATAGGCCAGGAACCGGCCATCGGGCGACAGCGTCGGCTGCGCGTCATAGGCCTTGTTGGCCTCGGTCAGGTTGACCGGCGCCGCACTCGCATCGATCGGCGCGGCATAGATATCGAGATTGGTCGTGGTCGGCTCGGCCGAGCCGCCCGCGCGCTGCGCGAAATAGACGATGCCCTCATCCGAAACAGACACCTGTTCCGAGCCACCGAAGGGGCGATAGGGCGTGTTGCCGGTGAGCGCCGCGCTGATCGGTGCGCCCGACCCCACGGCCTTCCCGTCGACCAGCTGGAAACCATAGAGCTGCCCTTTCTGGCCGGGCGTGCCCCACGTGTCCCAATGGCGCACGAAGATCTCGTCATATTCGAGCGCATTGCCGACCTGCTCTTCGGCCTCGACATTGGCGCAGACAAAATCCTCGCATTCGAGGTCGCGCGTGGCGAGCAGAACCATCTTGCTGGCATCGGGCGAGAGTAGGAAATCGTCAATCGAACCGCCGGCAAGCGCGGTCACCGCCATCGGCTCGGTCTCGTCCCACGCCATGCGATAGACCTGGTCCGACCCCGACTTTGCCGAGACGAACCACAGCATCCCGTCACCGCCGAAGCGCACGCCGCGCGGCCTGTAGTCGGAAAGGCTCAGCCAGAAGGCCGGGACGGTGACGTCACTGGCAATGCCGTGAAAGGCATAATGCGTCGTGCGGCCCGACAGATCATCCTTGGCGACCGACACGGGAATGATCGCGATCCGCCCGTCGGGCGACACCGACGGGCCGCCGACGCGATGCAGCTTGACGAGGTCGGTGGCGGACATCGGCCGCGCCTCGGCAATGGCGGGGGCGGCAAGGACGGTGGCGAGCGCGGTCAGCGCGAGAGTCGTTTTCATGCGCGCGAAGCTAGCGCAGCGCCGCATTTGCGCAAGGGAAAGCCGCTAGAGCTTGCGTCCGGTAATCCGGCTGATCTCGCGGCGGACATGTTCATCGACGATGCCCGGCAGCCGCTCGTCGAGCCACTGCTTGAGGAGCGGGCGGAGCATGTCGCGCACCACCTCCTCGAGCGGATTGACGTTGGAACCGGCCGGCGCGGTCGCCGCCACATTGGCCAGCTCCTCGAGCCGCGAGCGCGTGCTGCCGGCGACGTCCTCGGCCATCAGGCTCGCGACATCGGCGGGCAGGGCTTCGGGCTCGTGCCCCGTACCGGCGCTCTCCACCGCACTACCGAGCTCGAGAACGTCGTCCTCGTCTTCGATCGGCGCTGGTTCGGGCGCGCGCGACACCTTGCGCGCCCCGCGCTCCTGCGGCTCGCGCGGCGGCTCCTCCTCCGCGATCACTTTCTTGATCGAGGCGAGAATGTCTTCCATCGAGGGCTCGTTAGGTCCTGCCATAACCGCCCTCTTTACCGATTATTGACCGTCTGTCACGCCTTGCGGGCGCTCGGCGTCGGTGACCGTGCTGGTCGCGACCGGCCCGTCATAGCGCCGTTCGGACCAGTCGAACCACTCGCCGGCGACCTCGCGATAGGCGCCGACGGGGTCGTAGAGCGCCCCGCCGTCGAGCTCGAGATCCTCCGCTTCGGCCTGCCCCATCGCATTGAGGAGGCGGAAGCCTGCGACATAGGCATCGCGCTCGGCGGTCACGAGATCGACCTGCGCGTTCAGCAGCTCCTGTTCGGCATCGAGCACGAACAGCACCGAACGGGTGCCGATCGAATTTTCCAGCCGCGCTCCCTCGAGCGCCAGCTCGTTGGCCGCGACCGCGACCTTGTTCGCCTCGATCGCACGCTGCGCCGCTTCATAGGCCGCAAAGGCCGAGCGGGTCTCCGCGACCACCGCGCGTTCCACCGCGACAAGCTGTTCGTAGCGCTGCGCTTCGAAGGCGCGCGCCTGCGACACCCGCGCGGCCGGCGCACCACCCTGGTAGATGGGGATGCGCGAGGTCAGACCGACACTGGTCACCGACCCGTCATTGGGAAAGGCGTTGCCCAACACATCCTCGCCAGCATTGCCCAGCGCGTTCACATAAGTGCCCGAGCCCACCGCCGAAACGGTCGGCAGCCGCGAGGCACGCGCCACGCGCACGTCAAATCCGGCAGCGAGCGCCTGCGCCTGTGCAGCCTCGAAATCGGCATTTGCGACGAGCGCGATCTGCACCGCCTCCTCGGGCGTGTCGGGCAGCGGCGGCAGCGGCGGGGGTGGCGCCAGGACGCCCGGCTCGTCGCCGATCACCTGCCGATAGGTCTCCTCGGCCGCGGCGAGCTGCCCTTCCGCACCCGCGAGGCGCGATTGCGCCAGCTGCTGGCGGGCTTCGGACTGCGCCACGTCGGTGCGGGTAAGGTCACCGATCTCGAACCGGTCCTGCGTGGCTTCGAGGTTGGTGGTGAGCACCTCGACCTGGTTCTGGTTGAGCTGGACCACCGAACGGGTCCGGATGACGTCGAGATAGGCCGCCACTGCCTGCGTGAAGACATCGCCTTCGACCGCGCGCAGCGTGGCCCGACCGGCATCGACCCGCGCCTTGGCGCCGCGAATGTCGTTCTTCACGCGCCCGCCCTGGAAGAGCGGCAGGCTGAGGTCGGCTCCGACCGAGATGTTGAAGTCCTGCGCTTCCGAGCCGAGCGCACCGCGGCGCGACAGCTCGCGGTCGAGACCCGCGATTGCGCTCAGTGTCGGGCGCCCGCCCGAACGCGCAAGCGCCACACCGGCGTCGGTGGCGCGAAGCGCCTCGCGCTGGGCGGTCAGCGTGGGGTTTGTGCGATAGGCATCGACCAGCGCCTCGGTCAGCGTCTCGCGGTCCTGCGCCTGTGCCGCCGCCGGTGCGGCAAGCGCGATCAGCGCCCCGCCGATCAGCCATCCAGTCGAAATGCGCATGCTACCCCCTCTTTTGTCTCGTCGGCTCGTCAAAAAGCTCAGAATTCGAACGTGCGCGCCTTGGAAAATAGCGCAAGCGGCGCGACCTGTGCATCGGCGAAATTGCGGAACGCCACGGCGCCGTCGACCTTGCGCCCGATGGCGAGACGGCTCACGCCGCCATCGATCACCGGAGCCGCCACACGGCCGTTGTCGGCGAGCTGCGCGGTCAGCGCCTCGCCCAGCTCCTCGATCGCTCCCACGAGGAGGATGAGGTCATAGGGCGCCAGATCGGCCACGCCGTCGGTCAGCGTACCGGTCTTGAGGATCACGCCGTCGCCCGCGGGCTCCTCGCCCGGCTTGCTCTCGAGCGCGACGGCGTCCAGCCCCATCTCGGTGAGCAGCGCGGCGGCATATGCCGCGACCGGCCCGACCACGAGTGCCTTTTCGCCCGTCTGGGGCGCGGCGCGGTCGATCATCAGCGCGAGCGGCGTCGGCGCGATCGCATTGCGACCGTCCTCGAGCGCGATCGCGCGGTCGCGATAGGCCACCGAGCGCTTGCCCTCGGGCAGATAATGTTCGCGGCGCACATCCGCCATCGCCTCGAGCAGCGCCTTGTCGGTCACGCCATTGGGGCGCAGCTGGCTGTCGATCATTGCCTTGCGGGCAATGTCCATCTCGTCGCGGTCGATCACGGTCGCACTCACTGTCTCATCTTCCTAATACAGCTATAGCCTTCCCGCTCTCTAGTCGCAATGGGCGCAAAGGCCAAGTCGCGCGCGCCGCCCTTCGTCGAAAGATCAGCGTTGACAAGCGGAGGGCGCTTCCGCCAATGCAGCGCCACACCACGAGAGGTCCGATGGCGGAGTGGTGACGCAGCGGACTGCAAATCCGTGTACGCCGGTTCGATTCCGGCTCGGACCTCCACTTTTCCTCAAGGCCCGAACGCCCGTCGTCTCGATTCGTGTCAGCCGCGACCGCGCGCGTGGCTGAAATCATCGCAAGTCCGCGCCCGTCCCGCTTCCTTGGCGGCATAGAGCAGCTTGTCGGCGCGGCGCATTGCCACCTGCACCTTCTCGCCCTCGCGCCAACGGGTCAGCCCGATCGACGCGCTGATCCTGAGCGACGTGCCTTCGTCGCAGGTCGGCGACATGTGCCCGATCCGCGCACGCAGTTCCTCGGCCCAGCCGAGCGCCTCGCGATCATCCTTCGCGCCGGTCAGCACGACGACGAACTCCTCGCCGCCGATCCGCGCCACCAGCGCATCGCCATGGTCGCGTGCATAGAGGTCGAGCGCTTGCCCGAAACGACGCAGCACCGTGTCGCCGCAGGCGTGGCCGTGGCGGTCGTTCAATGATTTGAAATGGTCGACATCGAGCAGGAGGATGTCGCGGCGCGCCCCCTCCTCACCCGACAGCCGACGCGCTTCCTGTTCGAAGCAGCGCCGGTTCCTGAGACCCGTCAACTGATCGTAGTGCGCCAGCCGGTCGGCAATGGCGAGAGCGTCCGACAGTTCGACATTGGCACGGTGCAGCGAATGGGCGAGCATCGCATTTTCCGCGAAGATCGAGGCGAGATGCTGCTGCTGTTTGTCGATGTTGAGCGCGAACAGGAGGATGATCACGAAGCCCAGCGCGGCGATGAGCAGCGGAAGCCAGCCCGCCACCGGCGCAAGCGAGACGAAATAGGCCCCCGCGCTCAAACCGAAGGGAATCGTGAAATAGAGCACAGCGCGGCGCTCGCCGATCACCGTGTTGATCGCGCTCGCCACGCCCAGCAGCACGATCGAGAACAGCCCCTGCGCGCCGAGCGAACCGACCTCGGACGGCGGCACTGCCCACAAGAGGAGCGACCAGCTGAACCCTGCCAGCGCGGCACTGCGCGACCAGCGTGCCAGCGGCTTGGCGTAATCCGCATCTTCGTCGAGGGCCTGCCGTAGCTTGATGCCGAACAGGTAGATGGTGAGCAGCGCGGCCACTCTCGCCACGATCGCAAGCCCGAGCGTGGGACCGTAATGGACCGACATCGCCACGGCCGCCGCCAGCGCCAGCGCGGCCACGTTGATCTTGAGCGAGCCCAGCGCGCGCATGATCATCGCTCGCATGAGGGCGCGGTCGGCCTCGTGCAGGTGCGGTGGTCTCGGGGCAGGCTTGAGCATCGGCGGGCGAAATTGGTCGAAGGCGGGTGAATGGGTGATGACCACTTAAGTTGCCATGCGGGCAGGATTAGGGCGAGACGTCAAAAGGTCCGCTACGGTGATGATTGAGTGGCGCCGCATGCGCTGCTAGAGGCTCGCCTCGATGAACAAGCTCCTGTTGTCCGCCCTTGCCGGCCTCGCCCTCGCCGCCTGCTCCAACCCCGCCCCCGACATCGCGATCGACGATGCCTGGGCGCGCGCGACCGCGGCGGGCCAGCCTAATGGCGCGGCCTATATGGAAATCGCCAACAACGGCACGGGCGACGACCGGCTCGTCTCGGTTGCGACCGAACGCGGCATGGCCAGCCTTCACCGTACCTCCTTCGAGGACGGCATGGCGAGCATGACATCGCTCGATGACGGCCTCGCCATACCCGCGGGCGAAACCACCCTTCTCCAGCCGCAGGGCGACCATGTGATGCTGATGGGCCTCGAGACCCCGCTCGTGGCGGGCGAACAGTTCGATCTCACCCTCGGCTTCGAGCGTAGCGGCGAGCGCGTGATCGCCGTCTCGGTCGTCGAAGCAGGAGCGCGCTGATGCGAGGCTTGCGCAAGATCCTCTGGGTGCTGGTCGCGCTCGGCGTGATCGTCTTCGCCGTTATCGCCTTCACCGCGCAGCGTGACGCCCTGCCCGAACCGACCAGCCGCCCCGATCCCGACGCCACCGTCACCATCGGTGGTCCCTTCACCCTTGTCGGCAGCGACGGCGAGGCTTTTTCGAGCGAACAGCTCGCCGGGCGCCCGCAGGCCATCTTCTTCGGCTTCACCAGCTGCCCCGACATTTGTCCCGCAACGCTCGCCGACCTCGTCCGTTACCGCAAGCAACTGGGCGACGAGGACGCCTTTGCCATCATCTTCATCAGTGTCGACCCAGAGCGTGACGGCCCGGAAGAGGTCGGCCGCTATGCGGACCTGTTCGCGACCGACGTGATCGGCCTGACCGGCAGCCAGCCGCAACTCGACAAGGTGATGGAGCAGTTCGGCGTTGCCGCCATCCGCGAGGATAGCGAAGACGGAAATTACGACGTCAACCACACCGCCAACGTCTTCCTCATCGACCGCGACGGCAATTTCCAGTCGACCATCAGCCCCGAAGAAAGCGACGAAGCCGCCCTCGCCAAGCTCGAGCGCCTCACCCGCTAACGATTAGTCCGGCGTGCGCTCGATCAGCGCCGCCAGCGCAGCGATCGATTCGGGCTCGTCGAAACTCGGCGCATGGCCGACATCGGGGATGGTCACCAGCTCGGCCTCGCCCAGATGGTCGAGCATCCGCTGCGCGACCGCGTCGGAGAAGAGGTCGCTATTCTCGCCACGCAGGATCGTCACCGGCTTGTCCTTGAGATCGTCGAGCAGGTGCCAGGCGTCCATTGGAGCCGAGGTCGATCCTGCCACCACATTATCCGCCACGCGCCGGTCGTAATTGCTGGTGAGGCCTTTCGCGCCGCCCTCGTGCATGACGCGGCGGGCAAAGCGCTCCCAATCGTCCCTTGTCCAGCGCGGATAGATGTCGCCCATCCCCTTGGCATAGAGCCCGGCCGCCTCCTCCCAGTCGCGCGCCTCCACGCCCTTGCCGACATAGTCGCGGATGCGGTCGAGGCCGCTTTCGACGAGCTCGGGACCGATGTCGTTGAGCAGTGCCGAGGCGATCCGCTCGGGCTCCTCGCTGGCGAGCAGCATGGTGACGATCCCGCCGAGCGATGTCCCCACGAACACCGCGTCGGCGATCCCCAGCTGGTCGAGCAGCTTGAGCACGTCGGCGACATAGGTGGCCGGTTGATAGCGCGTGGGGTCGGGATCATGGTCCGACAGGCCGCGCCCGCGAAAATCGACCGCGATCACGCGGTGCTTGCCCGCAAAGGCCTCCGCCACCGGCTCGAAATCGCGCGCATTGCGCGTGAGCCCCGGCAGGCACAGGATAGGCGGCCCTTCGAGCGGACCGTCATAGTCGCGATAATGGAGTTTTAGGCCCTCGGGGCTGTTCCAGTAGCGATCCCGATATTTCGGACCTTTTTGAGCCAACACGCTTTCCCCTTCTCGTCGCCTTCTCTATCGCCGAGCCATGGTCAAATCGCCAGCCTATAATCCCGATCCGCGCATCCTCGAGCTCGGCCCCGACTTTTACGACGAAGTCGCCCCCGCCATGTTCCCCGAAGCCAAGTTGCGCTTCGCCAACCATGGCTGGGCCAAGCGCGTCGGCCTCGGCGCCTACATGCGGCCCGCATGGGAAAGGCATTTCGCGCGGTTCGAGCCGCTGCCCGGCAATCTCGAGGCCCCGCTGGCGCTGCGCTATCACGGTCACCAATTCCGCACCTACAATCCCGACCTCGGCGACGGGCGCGGTTTCCTCTTCGCCCAACTGCGCGACGATAAAGGCCGCCTCCTCGATCTCGGCACCAAGGGGTCGGGCCAAACCCCCTACAGTCGACAGGGCGACGGACGGCTCACCCTCAAAGGCGGCGTGCGAGAAGTGTTCGCGACCGAGATGCTCGAGGCGCTGGGGGTCGAGACCTCGAAGAGCTTCGCATTGTTCGAGACAGGCGAATCGCTATGGCGCTCGGACGAGCCCTCCCCGACCCGCTCCGCGGTGCTCACCCGCCTCGGGCACGGCCACATCCGCATCGGCACCTTCCAGCGCTTCGCCTTCCACCGCGACAAGCCGGCGATCGTTGCCCTCACCCGCTATTGCCTCGAGCATCTCTATGGCGAGAAGCCGCCGGAGAATGACAAGGACGCTGCCAACCGGCTCTTCGACCTTGTTGCCGACAGGACCGCGCGGCTTGCGGCCTCCTACATGTCGTCGGGCTTCGTCCACGGCGTGCTCAATAGCGACAATATCGCGATCACGGGCGAGAGCTTCGACTATGGGCCGTGGCGCTTCGCGCCTTATTGGAACCCGCGCTTCACCGCCGCCTATTTCGATGGCGAGGGGCTCTACAGTTTCGCGCGCCAGCCCGAGGCGATCCAGTGGGACCTGGCCCAGCTCGGCGGCTGCCTCGGCCTCGTCACCTCCGAGCGCAAGCTGAACCCCATCCTGTCCGACTGGGGTCGCCGCTTCGACGAGCAGCTGGTCGCCCTGCTCCTTGCCCGCCTCGGTATTCGCCCCGGCCATGCCGATGACGACCGCAAGCTGGCCGAGGCGCTGGTTGCCGCGCTGGCTACCGAAAGCGTGACCATCGACCGCGTCTTCTTCGACTGGCGCGGCGGGCGCCGGCGCGACGACGAGCGCTACGACAGCCCCGAATTCCGCACCCTCGCGGACCGCCTCGAAGGGCGCGAGAACCACGCCGCCCTCGCCCACCCCTATTGGTCCGACGATGCCCCCTGCTCGATGCATATCGAGGAGGTCGAGGCGCGGTGGTCGGCGATCGACGCGCGCGACGACTGGAAGCCGTTCGAGGCCAAGATCACCGCCATCCGTCGCATGGGCGAGGCCATGTCGGCACCGATCGAAACAGCAGGGGCTTGACCCCACGGCCCTGCCCTGCGAGCCAGCGAGCCATGGTCATGAAGAGCTTTGCGCCCCACAGCGGCGAGGAAATCTGGTCCGGCGAGGAAGGCGATCCCGCCGAGGCGATCGCAAAGGCCCGCGAGGCCCAGCCCGAATGGGCGCGCCAGCCGCTCGCCTACCGAACCGAGGCACTGCGCCGCTTCGCCAACATCGTGCGCGAGCGCGAGGACGAGCTGGCCAAGCTCATCTCGATGGAAACCGGCAAGCCCCATTGGGAGGCCAAGACCGAGGTCGGCGCCGTCGTCGGCAAGGTCGACATCTCGATCAACGCCCACAACGAGCGCACGCCGACGCGCAAGACCGAAGGCGCGATGAACACCAAGATCGCCGTGCGCCACAAGCCGCATGGCGTGCTTGCCGTGCTCGGCCCCTACAATTTCCCCGCGCACCTGCCCAACGGACACATCGTGCCCGCGCTGCTGGCGGGAAATGCAGTCGTCTTCAAGCCGTCGGAAAAGACCCCCGCGGTCGGCGAACTGCTCGCCAAGTGCTTTCACGACGCGGGCATCGACGAGCGCCTCGTTGCTTGCGTGCAGGGCGGCCCCGATGTGGGCAAGGCGATCGCCGCGTCGGACGATATCGACGGCCTCCTCTTCACCGGTTCGGCCAAGGCCGGACGCCTCCTGCATCGCGCCTTTGCCGACAAGCCCCAGAAGATCCTCGCGATCGAGGCGGGCGGCAACAACCCGCTCATCGCCTGGGACGTCGCCGACCTCGATGCCGCCGCCGCGATCATCGTCCAGTCGGCCTTCCTCTCGGCGGGCCAGCGCTGCACCTGCGCGCGCCGCCTGATCGTCCAGGAAGGCAAGGAGGAAAAACTCCTCGAGAAAGTGCTGAAGCTCGTCGACCGGATCATCCTCGATGAACCTTTCGCCAAGCCCGAGCCCTTCATGGGCCCCGTCATCGACAATGACGCCGCCGATTTCATCCAGGCGCAATATATCGCGCTTCTCGCCAAGGGCGGCAAGGCGATCCGCCAATTGAAGCGCCTCGACGAGAACAAGCCGCTGCTCGGCCCCGCCATCGTCGATGTGACCAAGGCCCGCGACCGGCTCGACGAGGAAATCTTCGGCCCCGTGCTGCAGCTGGTGCGCGTGCCCGATCTCGATGCCGCCATCGCCGAGGCGAACAACACCCGTTTCGGACTGGCCGCCTCGATCCTCACCAAGCATCCGGAAGAATATGAGCGTTTCTGGGCCGAGGGCCGCGCCGGTGTCATCAACTGGAACAAGCCGACCAACGGCGCGCCCTCGACGGCGCCCTTCGGCGGCATCGGCATCTCGGGCAACCATCGCCCAAGCGCCTTCTATGCCGCCGACTATTGCGCCTATCCGGTCACGAGCGTGGAAAGCGACCTGTGCCGCGCCACCATCGGCCAGGGCCTCGCAGACCCGGTGATGCTGGAAGACTAGGGCGCGGCGGCCTAGCCGCGCATTTCGGCGGTATAGGCATTGTCCATCGGCGCGTCGGTAAAACGCGTCGACTTGCGGTCGAACATCATCTTCACCGCACCCGTCGCACCGTGACGCTGCTTGGCCACGATAAGCTCGGCGGTGCCGTAGATGCGCTCCATCTCCTCGCGCCACATGCCGATATCGGGATGGTCGTCGTCGGGCTTGAGCATCTCGTGATAATAGTCCGGACGGAAAACGAACCAGACCATATCCGCGTCCTGCTCGATCGAGCCCGATTCACGAAGGTCGGAGAGCAGCGGTCGCTTGTTCTCGCGCTGCTCGACACCACGGCTGAGCTGTGAGAGCGCCAGCACCGGCACGTCCAGTTCCTTGGCGAGCTGCTTGAGCCCGCGCGAGATCTCCGAGATTTCCTGCACGCGGTTGGCTTCTGAGCTACGCCCCGAGCCCGACAGGAGCTGGAGGTAATCGACCACGACGAAGCCGATGCCCTTCTGGCGCTTCAGGCGGCGCGCACGCGTGCGCATCGCCGCGATCGTCAGGCCCGGCGTGTCGTCGATATAGAGCGGCAGGCTCGCAAGGTCGCTCGCGGCGCGCGCAAGGCTCTGGAACTCGGTCTTCGAGATCTTGCCCATGCGCAAATTCTCGCCCGAAATCCCCGACTGTTCGGCAAGGATACGCGTCGCCAGCTGGTCGGCCGACATTTCGAGGCTGAAGAAGACCGTCGGCGCGCCGACCCGCTTCTTCTCCTCGATGCCGTCGCGCTCGTCCTGGTTCCAGCGCTGCGCGGCGGCGAAGGCGATGTTGGTCGCAAGCGAGGTCTTGCCCATGCCGGGACGCCCCGCGAGGATGATGAGGTCGGACTTGTGCATGCCGCCGATCTTGGCGTTGATGCCCTCGATCCCCGTCGTCACCCCCGACAGGTGGCCGCCCGAATTGAGCGCCTTTTCGGCCATGTCGAGCGCCAGCTTCGAGGCATCTCCGAAGCTCTTGGCCTTGCCTTCCGCCCCGCCTTCCTCGGCGACGCGATAGAGCGCGGTCTCGGCCGCCTCGACCTGGTCGAGCGGCGCCACCTCGTCCGACGTGTCGAGCGCGCCCTCGACCATGTCGCGCCCGACCCCGACCAGCGCGCGCAAGAGCGCGAGGTCGTAGATCTGCGCGGCAAAGTCGCGCGCGCCGATGACGCTCGCGCCCGAGCCCGTCAGCTTGGCGAGATAGGCAGGCCCCCCGACCTCCCGCATCGCCTCGTCGGCCTCGAACAACGGCTTCAGCGTCACCGGCGTGGCGATCATGTTCTTGTCCGTGAGCCGCAGGATCTGCTCGTAGACCCTGCCATGCAACGGTTCGAAGAAATGCTCGGCCCGAAGCCGCATCTGCACGTCCTCGACCAGACGATTATCGATCATCAGCGCGCCCAGGAGCGCGGCCTCCGCCTCGACGTTCGCCGGCAGCACCTGCTGCGCTTCTTCCCCGGAGCCCCCGCTCTCGGCTATCTGGACCACTTCTGCCATGCCCATTCCCTAGCACGTTTTGGGGACCCGTGGGGGCGCGGACAAAAACAGTCGGGGATGTCGTGTGGATAACTCGGGCGAGCCGCACAAACGCGCGGGGTGACGCGGCAAAAAAGCCGCGCTACGCCTTCATCATGAGCATTCTCTCGGACAAGTGGATTCGCGCCCAGTCGCAGGACCACGGCATGATCGAACCCTTCGTCGAAGCCCAGCGCCGCGAAGGCAATATCAGCTACGGCCTGTCCTCCTACGGCTATGACGCGCGCGTCGCCGACGAGTTCAAGATCTTCACCAACATCGACTCGGCCGTGGTCGACCCCAAGGACTTCTCCTCGCAGAGCTTTGTCGACAAGAAGACCGACTGCTGCATCATCCCGCCCAACAGCTTCGCGCTGGCCCGGACGGTTGAATATTTCCGCATCCCCGAGGACGTGCTCGTCATCTGCCTCGGCAAGTCGACCTATGCGCGCTGCGGCATCATCGTGAACGTGACCCCCCTGGAGCCCGGCTGGGAGGGCCATGTGACGCTGGAATTTTCCAACACCACCCCGCTGCCCGCCAAGATTTACGCCAACGAGGGTGCCTGCCAGTTCCTCTTCCTCAAGGGCAACGAGCGCTGCGAGACCAGCTACAAGGACCGCGCCGGCAAATATATGGGCCAGCGCGGCGTGACGCTGCCGAAGCTCTGATCATGGTGTCGCTCGGCATCCTGACCCTGCCCATGCTACTCCTGCCCGGCTCGCCGGCGGCGGCGCTCGTCCTCTTCGGTCTCGGCCTCGTCGCGCTGGGCTAATGCCTCAGGTCGCCGCGCCGCGCGCGGGATAATCCTTGTCCTTCACGAACTTCAGCCCGCCGAGCAGGTCGTTCCAGTCGGGCCGCGTAAAGGGCATGGTTTGCACCACGCAGGCGTAGAGCGTACGATCGGGGCGCACGAGGAACAGCCCCGGTTCGGAGAAGCGATCAGGCTCTTCGCTCCCCTCGCGCTTGTCGGAGATATAGAGACCCCAGCTGCGCGCCGTGTCCTCGCTCATGTCATGCGCGATAGGGACCTTTCCTACATCCCAGTCCATGCGCGTCTTGCGCGCTCGGACCGGCTCGTCCATCGACGCCGCGACCACGCTGATGCCGAGCTCGCCAAACTCGTCGATCACACCATTGAGCTGCTCGAGCCACTTCTTGCAGATCGGGCAATGCAGCCCGCGATAGAAGCCGATGATGGTGAGGTAATCGGGGTTGGCGCCCTGCAAGGAAAAACCCCCGTCCTGCACAAGCGGCAGGTCGAGCGCGGGAACGGTCTGATCGGGAATGAGGCGGGTCATGGTCGCTCCTGTCGGGATGGGATCACCCGGCCAACGCCAAAACCCGCCTCGGAGTTCTAGCTTTCGTCGACCACCTCGGCGCTGGGGCCGTTCTTGAGCACGCTCTCGATGGCATTCTTCGCGCTGGCCTTCGAGCTGTAGCCCTCGGTCCAGAAAATCTTCTCGCCATTATATTCGAAGCTCGCGCGGAACTCGCCGGCCTTGTCCTTCCGGATGTAGAATTTGTGCGCCATCGGCAGTTCTCCTGTTGGTGAAACTCGGGGTCCAGCCTGACCGTCACCCGCCAGCCCGTCAACCGCGCTTGCGGCCTTTTTGCCGGTTCTTGCCCCCGCTTTTGCCTTTCCCGTCGCGGCGCCGTCTCGGGCCATCGTTCCGGTCACCGCCGTAGCTGCCCTCGGGCAATTCGAAGCGCAGCGCGCCCGACACCGGATCAGCCTCGACGAGCTTCAGCTTCAGCCGCATGCCCGAGCGATATTCGTCCTGCGACTTCTCGCCGATGAGGGCCTGGCGCTTTTCGTCATAGCGGAAATATTCGCGCCCCAGCGTCTTGGCGAGCACGAGCCCGTCTCCGCCGAGGTCGGTCACCGTGGCGAAGAAGCCGAAAGGCTGCACACCGGTGATCCGCGCCTCGACCAGCTGGCCGACCTGGTCCGACAGATAGGCCGCCACATAGCGGTCGACCGTCTCGCGCTCGGCCTCCATCGCGCGCCGTTCGAGCGAGGAGATGACCTCGCCCACCCGCGCGAAGTCCTCGGCTTCCTTGAGACTGATCCCGCCCGGCCCGAGGTCGTATGCCGCCGTCAGCGTGCGATGCACCAGGAGGTCGGCATAGCGGCGGATCGGCGAGGTAAAATGCGCATAGCTTCCGAGCGCCAGCCCGAAGTGGCCGAGCGGCTCGGGGCCGTAGCGCGCCTGCATCTGCGAGCGCAGGATCTGTTCGGTGATCTCGATGCGATTGTCGTGATCGGGCCCGATCTTCTCGAGGATCGCATTGAAAGTCTTGGGCAGCACCACCTGCCCGAGCGCGAACGGAAGATCGAAGGTCGCGAGATAGTCCTTCAGCGTGACCAGCTTCTCGCGCCCCGGCGTCTCGTGGATGCGATACATCACGGGGCGCTTCTTCTTCTCGAGCGCCTTGGCCGCCGCGACATTGGCGAGGATCATATAATCCTCGACCAGCCGATGCGCATCGAGCCGCTCGCGCGGCGCGACCGACATGATCCGCCCTTTCTCGTCGAGCTGCACACGGCGCTCGGGCAGGTCGAGATCAAGCGGCTCGCGCGCCTCGCGCGCCTGCAGGAGCACCTTCCAGCACTGCCATAGCGGCTCGAGCGCACACTTCACGATATCGGGATCGACGCGATCCTTCTCGCCGTCGATCGCCGCCTGCGCATTCTCGTAGGCGATGTTGGCGGCGATCCGCACCTTCGCGCGGCTGAAGCGGAAGTCCTTGATATTGCCGCCGCTGTCGACACGGATATGCGCCACCATCGCGGCGCGATCGACGCCCTCCTTCAGCGAACAGATGCCCGCCGACAATTCCTCGGGCAGCATCGGCACGACGCGGTCGGGGAAATAGACGCTGTTGCCGCGCTTCAACGCCTCGCGGTCGAGGTCACTACCGGGGCGGACATAGAAGCTGACGTCGGCGATGGCGACCACGGCCTTGTAGCCGCCGGGATTATCCTTGGCATCATCGGCCTCGGCCCAGATCGCGTCATCGTGATCGCGCGCATCCTCGGGGTCGATCGCGACGATCGGCAGGTGGGTAAGGTCCTCCCGCTCGCCAAGATCCCATTTCGCGACCTTCTCGGCCTCGGCCACCACTTCGTCAGGAAAGCGGTTGCGGATGCCATATTTGTGGATCGCGATCATGCTGAAGGACTTTGGCGCGAAGGGATCGCCGAGCACGGCATCGACACGCGCTGTCGGCATCTTGCGGCCCGAGCGCACCGGCTCGGCGAGGACGAGGTCGCCCACTTCCGCCTCGCCGAGGTCGGTCAGGCCGAAGACGGTGCGCTGTTTCTTGTCGATCGGCGCGAGGAAGAAGCGGCTGCCTTCCTTGCGCACCACCCCCATCAGCATCTCGGCCGAGCGGGCGAGTTTCTTCATGACATGGGCGACATGGCCCTTGCCACGTTCCTCGGTCCGCGCGAGCAGGCGGTCGTTGACGCCGAGCGCCGAGCGGCGCCCGCGTTCGATGACGCGCAGGCGGGGCTTGGCGCCCTCGCCCTGCCACTGTTCGGGCTCGGCCCAGACTTCGCCATCCTCGGTCGAGACGACGCGCAGCACGGTGACGCGCGGCACGCCGCCCATCTTGTGAAAGGCGCGGCCCGGCGAATGGTCGATCAGGCCCTCGTCGGCCATGTCCTTGAGGACGGCCTTGAGCGCGATCTTGTCCTGCCCTTTCAGGCGAAAATGTTTGGCGATTTCGCGCTTGCCGACGGCATCGTCGGACTGTTCGATGAAATCGAGAATTTGTTGCTTGGACGGCACGCCCGGCGTCGGGCGGCGCGGTTTCTTGGTCTTTTGGTTATTTGCCATTGCCCCAAGAGATGGGGGCGCAGGCGGCAAAAGGAAAGCCCGCTATTCCGCCCTCTCCTCGAGCGGTGCATATTGCCCGCCGGGTACCGCCGCCACCGCCGGGCTGTAATGATGGTCCGCGCTCGCCGAGGCGACCCCGAAGATCCAGTCGTCGACGCGCACGCCGTCGAGCACCACCTCGCACTGCCCGTCGGTGCAGCTATCGGCATCGACGCGGCGATGGTCCGCGCCCCATTGGCTGGCATCGGTGCGCCGCCAGACAATCTTGTAATGATCCGCCCCCGACGCCGCCTCCCAGCGCAGCGTCGTGTCGGTCGAGACCGCTCCTTCCGCCTCGACGCCCGAGGGCGGCGGCGGCGCGCTCGCCAGCGCGGCGGCGGTCGCGACATTGAGCGCGGTCACCCTGGCGAGATAGGCAAAGTCCATCTCCGCCGCGACGTCGCCATAAAAAGTCCCGTCCTCCGTACGAAGGTCCTGGTGCTGGTGGTCGTAATCCTCGACCCCCACGGTGAAGCGCACCGCCGGATAGCCCGCGGCGAGCATCTCGATATGGTCGCCGCCGCGCCCCCAGCGGTCGGTGCGCCAGATCGGGCGGACGTCGAGCCCGATGCCCGGGAGCCACTCGGCGAGGGCATCGACATAGCGCGACAGCCCGCGGCTCGGCGCGTCATTCTCGCCCCCCAGCCGATGCTGCGCCGCCATCAGCCCGGCATCATAGCCTTGCCGCCGCGGCCCCTCCGAGAAAAGCCGCACCACATCCGGCTCGCAATGCCCGTCCGAACCACAACTGTTGCCGATGATGTCATTGTTGAGATTGGCGATGACCTGCCAGCCATTCGCACGCGCATGGGCGGCGAGGATCCTCCCCCCGAACAGCCCCTGCTCCTCCCCCGTCAGATGCGCATAGACGATCGTCGCGGGAAACTTGTGCCGGCTCAGCACGCGCGCCGCCTCGAGCACCCCCGCCGTGCCCGACCCGTCGTCATTGGCGCCGGGCGCATCGCTCACCGCGTCCATGACGTCCGACACCCGGCTGTCGATATGGCCCGTCAGCAGGATCATCTGGTCGGGCCGCTCGGTGCCACGCTGGATCGCGACGACATTGCATACCCGCACCGGTTCGGGGATGCGCCGCCCCGTCACTTCGTCGCACACGCGCATTGTCTCGAGCCCCAAAGCCTCGAACTGCGCCTCGCTCCACGCCCAGGCCGCGCCGATGCCGCGCTCCGGATCGTCCTGGCTCGACAGCGTGTGTCGCGTCCCGAAACCCACCAGTGTATCCACATCCGAACGGAGCCGGTCTTCGGACACGCCAGCCGCCAGTGCCTCGAGCCCCGCGGCAACCCCGGGATGGTGATCGTGGCCCGCCGCATGGTGGTGGTCGGCGGCAAACAGGGCGAGGGCGAGCGCGGCGAGGGTCATCGGCATTCATCTCCTTTGATGGTCGAGACTGGCAGCGCGCGCACCGCTTGGCCAGCCTGCACGCGGGGCGCGGGCGAATATGCTATGATGGCCGGCCTCTGACGATAAGGAGTCGAGCCATGCGAACGATCACCACCATGGTCATCGCCACCGGTCTTGCCGCGATGACGGCAAGCCAGGCCCTCGCCCAGCCGGCACGCTCGGGCGCGTCCATCCCCGCCTACAAGGTGCCGACCGAGCGACCGCCCGTGACCTTCCCCAAGCCGACGGGCTTCCCGCGCTATGTGACGCACGACATCAGGATGAAGAAGGCGTGCAGCGACGAGGCGATCGCCGAGTTGGCCGCCGAGGAGCGCGAGCGCCAGCGCGCCGCCTGCGCCCGCTGGGCCGAGGCGAAGAAACGCGACTGACGACCAAGAAGAAGGGGCCGGCGCCATTGCGGCACCGACCCCTCCGTCAGTCCAGCGAGTGAAGCTTAGCGGACGCCAAGCTGTTCGGCGGTGCCGTCACCCGACGTATCGTTGATGGCGCCGCCATTCGAGATCGAATCCTGCGTCATCAGGATGCCGGCCGCATGCGGCGCCGCCATCGAGGTGCCCGACAGGCTGGCATAGCCGCCGTCCTTGTAGGTCGAACCGATGCCGACGCCCGGCTCGGCATAATCGACCACCGAACCGTAGTTCGAGAAGCTCGCCAGGCGGTTGTTCGAATCCACCGCGCTGATGGTCAGCACGCGCGGCCCGTCGGCTCGCGCCGGACTCGAATTGTTGGCGTCCATCGACTCGTTGCCAGCGGCAAGAACCATCCAGACACCGCCCGCAGCAGCCGCTTCGACCGCCGCGTCGAGCGTCGGCGACACGCCGCCACCCAGCGACATGTTGGCAACGTCACCCGAATTGGCGTTGGCGGCGACCCAGTCGACACCGGCGATCACGCCCGAGATCGAGCCCGAACCGCGACGGTCGAGCACGCGGACCGAGGCGATCGGCGCGCCGGGAGCGACGCCCTTGAAGCCGATGGCGTTGTCGACCGCACCGATCGTGCCGGCGACGTGGGTGCCGTGACCATTCTGGTCGTCGGCGCTCTTGCCGACCGCATAGAAGTGCGGGCCGACCACGTTGAGGTCGTTGTGGTCGAGGTCGACACCGCTGTCGATGACGTAAGCCTTACGGCCCGAGACGGGCGCACCCGAACCGACCTTTTCGACGCCCCAATCGACACGCTGGTCGATATCACCGCCGCCGCCACCGGGGCCCTTGCCCGCAGGGGGAGCCGACAGGGTGATCAGCTTGTCCTGCTCGCACGAAGCGATGTTGGCGTTGCGGCCCTTGAGGTTGGCGATGTCGGCGCGAACGCTGGCACCGGCCGGCATCTTCACCGCGAAACCGCGAACCGTATTCTGGTAGGTGAACTTCAGCGCCCCGCCGGCGGCATTCACCGCGCGCTGCGACTGGGCTTTCACCTGGCCGGGCGACACGCTCGCATCGAAGGTACAGATATACTGGCCGGAAATCGGCTGGGCCGGAGCGGCCTGGGCTGCAGTCGCCATCGCTACCGCCGAAACCGCGGCGGCACCATACGCAATCATCTTTTTCACTTGTCCGTCTCCCCGTATCAGACAGAGCCCCACGCTCCGCTTACTTCGGTGTCAGCAGGCTTTGAGCAATATCGGTCGCGGTCAAGTGGGCCAGCCGACAATAGGCCGCCCCGAAATGGGAAAAGTCCCGACTGTGACCGAATAGCTACAAGTTTGCGAAATACTGTATCATTCGTGAGCGCTCACAAGTAGTATTGCGTTTTACTTTGTTGATTGAAGTTCTGTTTAACTGCGCTCGGGGGTGGCCGGTCGCCGCTCTGCTCCGCCTCGCCCCGCCGCCGCTTTTCTTTCCCGCCGTCCCTCGCTACGACCCGCGCCAACGGATCAGGAGAGAGGATCATTCATGCGTAGCGTGAAGCATTACATCAACGGCAAGGCGGTCGATGCCGGCAGCCGCAAGCACCCCATCTACAATCCCTCGGAAGGCAGGCAGCAGGCCGAGGTCGCCCTCGCCGGCCGCGATGCGCTCGACCAGGCGGTCGATGCCGCCAAGGCCGCCCAGCCCGCCTGGGCGGCGATGAACCCGCAGAAGCGCGCGCGCATCTTCTACAAGTTCAAGGCGCTCGTCGAAGAGCATCACCAGGAACTCGCCGAACTCCTGTCGTCCGAGCATGGCAAGGTAGTCGACGACGCCAAGGGCGACGTGCAGCGCGGGCTCGACGTGATCGAATTCTGCTGCGGCATCCCGCATCTCATGAAGGGCGAATTTACGTTGGGCGCGGGCCCCGGAATCGACGTCTTCTCGATGCGCCAGCCGCTCGGCATCGGCGCAGGCATCACGCCCTTCAATTTCCCCGCCATGATCCCGATGTGGATGTTCGGCCCCGCCATCGCGACGGGCAACGCCTTCATCCTCAAGCCCTCGGAAAAAGACCCCTCGGTTCCCGTTCGGCTCGCCGAACTGATGACCGAAGCGGGCCTTCCCGACGGCATTCTCAACGTCGTCCATGGCGACAAGGAAATGGTCGATGCCATCATCGAGCATGAGGACATCAAGGGCATCAGCTTCGTCGGCTCCTCGGCCATCGCCGAATATATCTATTCGGGCGGCACCGCGCGCGGCAAGCGCGTGCAGGCCTTCGGCGGCGCCAAGAACCACGGCATCGTCCTGCCCGACGCCGACCTCGACCAGGTCGTCAACGACCTCACCGGCGCTGCCTTCGGTTCGGCCGGCGAGCGCTGCATGGCGCTCCCCGTCGTCGTCCCCGTCGGCGAAGACACGGCCGAGCGTTTGCGCGAAAAACTGATCCCGGCGATCAAGAACCTTCGTGTCGGCGTCTCCAACGATCCCGACGCTCATTACGGCCCGGTCGTCACCGAACAGCATAAGCAGACGGTCGAGAACTGGATCGCCAAATGCGCCGAGGAAGGCGGCGAGCTCGTCGTCGACGGCCGCGGGCTCGAACTGCAGGGCACCGACGGCTGGTTCGTCGGCCCGACGCTGTTCGACCATGTGAAGCCGCATTTCGAAAGCTACAAGGAAGAGATTTTCGGCCCCGTCCTGCAGATGGTCCGCGCCGACAACTTCGAAGAGGCTGTGCGCCTTCCTTCCGATCACCAGTACGGCAATGGCGTCGCCATCTTCACCCGCAACGGCCATGCCGCGCGTGAATTTGCCGCGCGCGTCAATGTCGGCATGGTCGGCGTCAACGTGCCGATCCCCGTGCCCGTCAGCTACCACACCTTCGGCGGCTGGAAGCGTTCGGGCTTCGGCGACATCGACCAGCACGGCCCCGACGGCATCCGTTTCTGGACGAAGGCCAAGAAGGTCACCCAGCGCTGGCCCGACGGCTCGGCGCAGGGCGATCACGAAAACGCCTTCGTCATTCCCACGATGGGCTGAGCCAAAAGGCGTGCCGGGGCACGCCGACGGCAAAGCACCGCCGATCGCCGAAGGTGATCGGCGGGCCGGGCGTGAAGCCAGACTTCGATAGACAAGCGACGGGGCGGGTCATAGCGTGAAGCCATGATCCGCCCCTTGCTTTTCCTGCTGCTCGCGTTCCAGCTGGCCGCCTGCAGCACCGCAGCCCCGCCCTCGCCGGTCCCAGACAAGCTGATCGCATTGAGCTTCGATGACGTCCCACGCACTCGCGGGCCTTGGCTCGACCATGACGTGCGCACCCGCCGCCTCATCGCCTCGCTCGACAATGCGGGCGTCGACGAGGCCGTTTTCTTTCTCAACCCCGGCGGCATCGCCATGGCGGGCAAGGAAGGCGCCGAGGATCGTATCGACGCCTATGTCGCGGCTGGCCACCTCATCGCCAACCATACGCAGACGCATCGCCGCCTGTCGGCCACCGACCTCAATGCATGGCTCGCCGACGTAGATGCCGCCGAAGCCTATCTTGAGGGCCGCAAGGGCTACCGCCCGTGGCTGCGCTACCCCTATCTCGACGAGGGCGCGCGCGACGCCGCCAAGCGCGATGCCTCGCGCCGCGCCATCCATGAGCGCGGCCTGCGCAAGGCCTGGGTCAGCGTCGATGGCTACGACTGGCTGTTCGAACGCGTCGCCGGGGAACATGAGCGAGATGGGCGCCCCTACGACCGCGCTGCGCTCGCCGAGCTCTACATCGAGCATCACCTATCCGCCGCGAATTTCGCTGATGCCCTCGCCCGCCGCCTCCATGGCCGCGCCGTCCCGCACATGATGCTCCTCCACGAAACCGACCTCGCCGCGCTCCATGTGGACGACCTCGTCACCGCGCTGCGCACCGATGGCTGGACCATCGTCTCGCCCGACCGCGTCTATGCCGATCCCGCCTATGGCGCCTGGCCGCTCACCGACTGGGCCGGCGGCACGCTGTTCGAGCAACTCGCCTGGCAACAGGAATTGCCCGAGCCCATCTGGTTCGACGGCAACAAGGAGGACGCACTTCGCGCCACCATCGAAGCGAGAATCGCGCGATGACGCGCACGTCCGGCACCAGCCCCTATGAAGCCCTCTACGGCTTCAGCCGCGCCGTCCGCGCCGGCAACCGCATTCTCGTCGCGGGCACCGGCCCCGTCGAGGCGGACGGCGCCTCCACCCCCGGCAATGCCGCCGCGCAGGCGCGCCGCTGCTTCGCCATCGCGGTCAAGGCGATCGAGGAACTTGGTGGCCGTGCCGCCGACGTCGTCCGCACGCGCATGTTCATCACCGATCCCGCCGATGCCGACATGATCGGCAAGGTTCATGCCGAGGTCTTCGGCGAGACGCGCCCCGCTGCCACGATGGTTGTCGTCGCCGCGCTTTTGCGCGAGGAATGGCGGGTGGAAATCGAAGCGGAGGCAATTCTCGGACATGATTAGGCTCTTGGCCCTCGCAGGCCTCCTTGCGCTCGGCGCCTGCGCTGCCGAACCTGTCGAGGAGGAGCAGGCGACCGTCTCGCCGCCCGCGCCGCAACTCGACGAAAAGGCGCCCGAGGGCACCATGCCCTTCGCCACGCGCGGCCTGTTCCGCGCCACCGCCGACGGCGCCCCCGACCCCGCCGATTGCACGCAAGGCGAGACCCTTTCGATCGACGAGACCGGCTATGCCATCGGCGATGCCAGCGGCACCATCGCCTCGGTCGAGACCCAGTCGCGCAACAGCATCTACGCCACCTTCGACACACAGGACGGCGAGGCGCGCGAACGCTTCGCGGCCAGCGACGAGGGGCGCACCGTGCGCCGCTCGACCATCGGCCCCGAGGCCGAGACTGTCCGTTACCGGCGCTGTCCCGATGCCTGACCTGCGCTTCCTCCTTGCCGCGCTGGCGCTCGCAGCGTGCACCGAGCTGCCCTCGGAGGATGAGGGCGGGACCATCGGCTACGACCAGCCCGCCGATATCGCGCCGAGCCTCGAGCCCGCCGCCGGCATGCATGATCTCACCGACCGTTCGGACCTTGCCCGCTTCACCGGGCGCTATGGCGTGAGCGCCGCCGACTGCGACCCCGGCAACCGCTATATGACCGAATATATCGAGATCACCGACATCGGCTTTGCCTATCGCGGCAATTTGCACACGCTCGCCGAGATCATCGACCCGCGCCGCTTCCGCTTCTCGGGCCCCGACGGCGCGCGCGAGATCCTGCGCTTTGCCGGCGGCGACCTCGTGCGCTGGCCTGACGATCGCAGGAAGCGCACCATCTACCAGCGCTGTTCCTGACCCCCTTTGCCAGCGGTTTGCGGGGTGCTAGGGCGCCTTCCCATGACCCAGTTCGATCTCAATGACGATCAGCGCCAGATCTTCGAAATGGCGCAGAAATTCACCGCCGAGGAAATCACGCCCCACGCCGCCAAGTGGGACGAGGAGCATCACTTCCCCAAGGACGTGATCCGGCAGGCCGCCGAGCTCGGCTTCGGCTCCATCTATGTGTCCGAGGAAAGCGGTGGCATCGGCCTCGGCCGTCTCGAGGCTGCGCTCATCATGGAAGCCATGGCCTATGGCTGCCCCTCGACCAGCGCCTTCATCTCGATCCACAATATGGCGAGCTGGATGATCGACCGCTTCGGCGACCAGCAGTTGAAGGACAAATATCTCCCCGACCTCATCCCGATGGAGCGGATGGCGAGCTACTGCCTGACCGAACCCTCCTCGGGCTCGGACGCCGCTGCCCTCAAGACCAAGGCCGTCCTCGACGGCGACCATTATGTCGTCTCGGGCTCGAAGGCCTTCATCTCCGGCGCGGGCGAGAATGAGGTCTATGTCGTCATGGTCCGCACCGGCGAGGACGGCCCCAAGGGCATCAGCGCGCTGGTCATCGAGAAGGATTGGGACGGCGTCTCCTTCGGTGCCAACGAGAAGAAACTCGGCTGGCATTCGCAGCCCACCCGCCAGGTCAATTTCGACAGCGTCCGCGTCCCCGTGTCCAACCGCCTCGGCGGCGAGGGAGAGGGTTTCCGCATCGCCATGATGGGCCTCGACGGCGGCCGCCTCAACATCGGCGCCTGTTCGCTGGGCGGTGCGCAGCGCTGCCTCGACGAGGCCGTCAACTACACCAAGGAGCGTTCGCAGTTCGGGCGTGCCATCGCCGACTTCCAGAACACCCAGTTCATGCTCGCCGACATGGAGACCGAACTGCAGGCCGCGCGCCAGCTCCTCTATGCCGCCGCCGTCAAGGTGACCGAGAACGCCCCCGACAAGACCCGCTTCGCCGCCATGGCCAAGCGCCTTGCCACCGACACCGGCTCGGCCGTCGTCGACCGCGCGCTCCAGCTTCACGGCGGCTACGGCTACCTGCAGGACTATCCGATCGAGCGTTTCTGGCGCGATCTTCGCGTCCACTCGATCCTCGAGGGCACCAACCAGATCATGCGCATGATCATCAGCCGCGACATGCTGAGGCAGTAGCATGACCGACGACGTCCTCGTGCTGCGCGAAGGCCGCCTCGGCCGCCTTCGCCTCAATCGCCCCAAGGCGATCCACGCGCTGACCCACGCCATGTGCGACAAGATGAGCGAGACGCTGCTCCAGTGGCGCCAGGATCCCGACATCGACGCGGTCATGATCGACCATGCCGAAGGCCGCGGCTTCTGCGCCGGCGGCGATGTCGTCGCGCTCTATCGCTCGGGCAAGGAAGACGGCAGGGAAGCCGCCGCCTTCTTCCACGCCGAATATCGCCTCAACCACCTGCTCTTCACCTATGAAAAGCCGGTGGTCGCGATCATGGACGGCATCACCATGGGCGGCGGCGTCGGCATCTCCCTGCCCTGCACCTATCGCGTCGCGACCGAGAACACCCGCCTCGCCATGCCCGAGACCGGCATCGGCCTTTTCCCCGACGTCGGTGGCGGCCGCTACCTGTCGCGCCTTCCGGGCAATGTCGGCGAGTTCATGGCGCTGACCGGCGCCCGCCTCGACGGCGCCGAATGCCATTATCTCGGCCTTGCCACCCATTATGTCTCGACGAGCGACCTCGAGGATCTGAAGGAGCGTATCGCCGCGCAGCCCTCCCGCCTTCAGGGCGCGCTCGGCAACGCCTCCTCGACCCCTCCCAAGGCGCGCATCGAGGACAATCTCCTGCTCATCGCCAAGCATTTCCAGTTCGAGACCGTCGAGCAGATCTGCGAAAGCCTCGAAAATGGCGAAAGCGACTGGGCCGCGACCGAGCGCGACACCATCGGCACCAAGTCGCCCTTGAGCCTCAAGGTCTCGCTCCGCCTCGTCCGCGAAGGCGCGCAGCGCGAGGATTTCGCCGAGGAGATGAAGGCCGAATATGCCCTCGCCTCGAAGGTCGTCCGCACCCACGACTTCATCGAGGGCGTACGCGCCCTCCTCGTCGACAAGGACAATGAGCCCAAGTTCGACCCCGCCACCCCGCAGGGCGTGACCGACGCGATGGTCGACGACCTGTTCGCCCCCCTCCCCGAGGGTGAGGCCTGGACCCCCTTCCCGGAGACGCAAGCATGAGCGACTACGACACCATCCTCGTCGAAAAGCGTGACGCGGTCACCCTCGTCACGCTGAACCGCCCCAAGGCACTGAACGCGCTCAATAGCCAGGTCCTCGCCGACCTCATTGACGCCTTTGCCGCCTATGATGCCGATGACAGCCAGCGCTGCCTCGTCCTCACCGGCTCGGAAAAGGCCTTCGCCGCCGGCGCCGACATCAAGGAAATGCAGGACCAGTCGTTCGCCGACATGTACAAGGCGAACTTCTTCAAGGGCTGGGAACAGGTCACCGCGACCCGCAAGCCCTGGATCGCTGCCGTGAACGGCTATGCGCTCGGTGGCGGCTGCGAAGTCGCGATGATGGCCGACTTCATCATCGCCGGTGACGGCGCCAAGTTCGGCCAGCCCGAGATCAAGCTCGGCGTCACGCCGGGCATGGGCGGCTCGCAGCGCCTCACCCACGCCATCGGCAAGGCCAAGGCCATGCATATGTGCCTCACCGGCGAGATGATGGGTGCCGAGGAAGCGCTCTCCTCCGGCCTCGTCGCCAAGGTCGTCCCCGCCGCCGAACTCGTGGACGAAGCCTTGAAGACCGCCGCCACGATCGCCTCCATGGCCCCGCTCGCCGCCATGGCGAACAAGGAAATGGTCAATGCGGCCTACGAGATGACGCTGGCCGAAGGCGTTAATTTCGAGCGCCGCCTGTTCCACGGCCTGTTTGGCACGGCCGACCAGAAGGAAGGCATGACCGCCTTCGTCGAGAAACGCCCCGGCAACTGGACCGGAAAGTAAGGGAGTAGAGGACATGGCCAAGATCGCATTCATCGGCCTCGGCAACATGGGCGGCGGCATGGCCGCGAACCTCGCCAAGGCGGGCCATGAGGTCATGGCCTTTGACCTTTCGGAAGATGCGCTTCGCCGCGCCCGTGATCACGGCTGCACTCCCGTCGACGATGCCGTCGCGGCCGTCACCGGCGCCGATGCGATCGTCACGATGCTCCCTGCCGGCACGCATGTCGCTTCGGTCTACGCCGACAGCGTCATTCCCAATGCCGACAAGCATGCCATCCTGATCGACTGCTCGACCATCGACGTTGCCACCGCGCGCGAGGTCGAGGCCAAGGCCAAGGACGCCGGCCTCACCATGGTCGATGCCCCCGTCTCGGGCGGCATCGCGGCCGCGGACGCGGGCACGCTCACCTTCATGGTCGGCGGCTCGGACGAAGGCTTCGAGAAGGCCCGCCCGATCCTCGAGAAGATGGGCAAGGCCGTCATCCACGCTGGCGATGCCGGCGCGGGGCAGGCCGCCAAGATCTGCAACAACATGCTCTTGGGCGCCACGATGGCCGCGACCGCCGAAACCTTCGCGCTTGCCCAGAAGCTCGGGCTCGATCTCCAGACCTTCTACGACATCTCGTCCAAGGCCTCGGGCCAGTCCTGGTCGATGACCAGCTACTGCCCCGTCCCCGGCGTCGGCCCCGACAGCCCCGCCGACCGCAACTACCAGGGCGGCTTCGCTTCCGCGCTGATGCTCAAGGACCTCAAGCTCGCGATGGATGCCGCCAAGACGGCCGGCGCCTACACCCCGATGGGTGGCGAGGCCGAGGAGCTTTACCAGCGCTTCGTCGACCTCGGCGGTGCCGGCGTGGATTTCTCGGGCATCATCAAGATGATCGACGACAGCTGGAAGAGCGACAAAAAGGGTTGATCCGGTCCGATTTGGCTCCCACATGGGCGCCATGCTGATCCAGACCGAAACCACGCCCAATCCCTCGACCCGCAAGTTCCTGCCGGGACGCACCGTCATGGAGACGGGCGGCCGCGACTTCCCGTCGATGGAAAGCGCCGAAGCCAGCCCGCTCGCCGAGGCGCTGTTCAACACGCAGATGGTCGATGGTGTCTATTTCGGTCGCGACTTCGTCTCGGTCAGCGCCGCGCCCGGCGTCGAATGGCCCCGGCTCGAGCCCATCGTGCTCGAGACGCTGATGGACCATTTCCTCACCGACACGCCGCTGTTCAAGCCCGGCACCGCCGCCGACATCACGGTAGCGCCCGATGAGGAACTCGCCTTCGAGGACGATCCCGCCGACGCCGACATCATCGCCCAGATCAAGGAACTGATCGAAACGCGCGTGCGCCCCGCGGTCGCGCAGGACGGCGGCGACATCGTCTACCGCGGCTACAAGGAAGGCCATGTCTTCCTCCAGCTGCAGGGCGCCTGCTCGGGCTGTCCTTCCTCGACCATCACGCTCAAGAACGGCATCGAGGGACTGATCAAGCATTACGTCCCCGAAGTTGTCAGCGTCGAGGCGGTCTAGAATAAATCTGCCCACCGCAACGCCCCGCGCGGGGCTTGCGCTTTCCAGCCAACTATGTCGTCATCCCGACTCGGGGGGCGTTACGGGAGAAGCGCCTTGATCCTCGCGATCGAGACATCGACAGCCATGTGCAGCTGTGCGTTGATTGACGGTGACACGGTCGCCGACAGCCGCGCCGTGCGCATCGGTCGCGGCCATGCCGAGAAGCTCGTGCCGATGGTCGAGGAACTGCTCGGCTCGCGCGTCCCCAGCAGCATCCTCGTCTCGGCCGGCCCCGGCAGCTTCACCGGTATCCGCGTTGGGATCGCCGCCGCGCAAGGGCTTGCCATCGGCTGGAACGTGCCGCTCTCCGGCTATTCCTCGCTCGCCGTCATCGCCGCAAATGCGCGCCGCCAGCATGACGATGCAAAGACCGTTGTTTCGGTCATGCAGGGCGGACATGGCGAACTGTTCCTCCAGACCTTCGGCGGCCGCTCGCTCAAGGCCCTCGATGAGGTGCGCAGCCTCCGCCCCGAAGCTGCCGCGCGCGTCGTAGAGGCCGACCTGCTCGCCGGTCCTGCCGCCGAGCAGTTGGCCGAGGCCGGTGCCAGGATCCCCTCCCTCACCCTCGACCCGCTCGCCGAAAAGGCCGCGCTCCTGCCGCAAGCCCTTCGCGCCCTGCCCGCCGCGCCGATCTATGTTCGCGCGCCCGACGCCAAGCCGAAAGCTGCCTGACATGGCCACCACCCCTCGCCTGCGTGCCATCACGATCGAGCGAGGGAGCTATGACGATCTCGACGCCGTGATGGCGGTGATGGACCGCGCTTTCGATGCGCGATACGGCGAGGCATGGAACCGCTCGCAATGCGGCGGCATCCTGCCGATGCGCGGGGTCGAACTCTACCTCGTCCGCCCGAGCGAGGACGAACCCGTGGCCGGCTTTGCCTTATGGCGCACCCTCCTCGACGAAAGCGAATTGCTCCTGCTCGGCGTCGACCCCCGCCATCAGGGGCAGGGCCTGGGCAAGTCGCTGCTCGACTGTTTCATCGATCATGCAAAAAAAGCGGGCGCCACGCGCCTCCATCTCGAAGTTCGTGACGGCAATCCGGCCATCCGCTTCTACGAACAGTCGGGGTTCGGTCTCGCTGGCAGGCGCCGTGAATACTATCGCGGTACCGACGGGACACGCCGCGATGCCCTAACCTATGTAAAGATGATTTAGGCCCCGGGGCCGTCATTTTCCCCAGCTTGTGAATTCACGCCGCCTGATCTAATGGTCTTAACCATAGTTCTAGGTATTCGCGTGAACTTCTTGCTCGGAAAGACCATCATCATGGATGAAGATACCCTTCGTGACGAAACCCTCATCACGTTGACGGCCGAAATCGTTGCCGCTCATCTTGGCAACAACATGGTTGCCGTCGGCGACGTGCCGCAGTTGATCGAGAACGTTCATGGCGCGCTCTCCAAGCTCCACGGCGGCGCCGAAAAGCCCGAGGAAAAGCCGCAGCCCGCGGTGTCGGTGCGTGCTTCGGTCAAGCCCGACTATCTGGTCTGTCTCGAGGACGGCAAGAAGCTCAAGATGCTCAAGCGCCACCTCATGACCCATTACGACATGACTCCCGACGACTATCGCCAGAAGTGGGGCCTGCCCGCCGACTATCCGATGGTCGCGCCCAATTATGCCGAACAGCGCCGCCAGCTCGCCAAGAAAATCGGCCTCGGCACCAAGGCAAAACGCGGCAAGCGCAAATAATCGCGCTACCCGATCGGGGCGACGCGGCTTTTTCGGCCTCGTCGCCCTTTTCTTGGACGCTCCCAGCCGCTACCCCATCGGCCATGACCCGCAAGATCGATCTCGAGGCCATCTGCGCCGAAAAAGGCCTGCGCATCACCGAGCAGCGCCGCGTTATCGCCAAGGTTCTTGGCGAAAGCGAGGACCATCCCGACGTCGAGATGCTCCACGAGCGCGCCAACAAGATCGATCCCAATATCTCGATCGCGACCGTCTACCGCACGGTCCGCCTGTTCGAGGAAGCCGGCATTCTCGAGCGGCACGAGTTCGGCGACGGTCGCTCGCGCTATGAAGCCGCCTCCGATGCCCATCACGACCATCTCATCGATGTCGAGACCGGCAAGGTCGTCGAATTCGTCGACGAGGAGCTCGAGCTCCTGCAAAAGCGCATCGCCGAGAAACTGGGCTTCCGCCTCGTCGACCACCGGATGGAGCTTTATGGCGTCGCCCTCGACCGCAAGACCGGCGGCTAACTGGCCGCTCATCGGGCTCCGGCTCGTCCTCCTCGTCCTGCTGCTGGCCCTCCTCGGCCCCCTCCACGTCCTTGTCCACACGGTGACGGGGCGCGGGCCGGTCGCGCGCCTGTTCCTGCGCGTTTCCGGGTTCATCATGGGGCTCAGGGTCAGGCGCGTCGGCCCTGCGCCGGCGCGACGCAGCCTGCTCCTCGTCAATCACGTCAGCTGGCTCGACATCCTTGCGATGGGCGGTGCGACCGGCTGCGCCTTCGTCTCCAAATCCGAGGTGCAGGATCACCCGCTGACCAAGTGGCTCGCCGACCAGCGCGAGACGCTCTACATCACGCGCCAGAACCGCCGCAGCGTCGATGGCCAGATCGAGGCCATCCGCAAGCGCTTCGACCATCACCTCCCCCTCGCCCTCTTCCCCGAAGGCACGACCAGCGACGGCACACAGCTCCTGCCCTTCCGCTCGCCGCTGCTGAAAGCCATCACCCCGGCGCCCGAAGGCGCGCACCTCATCCCCGTCGCGCTCGATTTCGCCGAGGCGGAGGCCATTGCCTGGCACGCGGGCGAACCCGGCATGGACAATGTGAAGCGCGTTCTGTCGCGCTGGCGCCCGATCCACGTGACGGTGCGCATGCTCGAGCCCATTCCCATCACCCTTGATCGCAAGGAGATGGCGCTCGAGGCCCATGCCCGCATCAGCGCAGCGCTGGGCTTTGAGCCCGCGCCCGCATCGGCTATGGCGCGCCCGATATGACCGACACGAAAACCTACCGAATCAAGAGCTTCGGCTGCCAGATGAACGTCTATGACGGCGAGCGTATGGGCGAGCTCTTGGACGAGAAGGGCATGCGCGCCGCCAAGGATGGCGAAGACGCCGACCTCGTCGTCCTCAACACCTGCCACATCCGCGAGAAGGCCGCCGAGAAGGCCTATTCGGACGTCGGCCGTTTGAAGCGCGAGGACGGCAGCCGCCCGACCATCGCGCTCGCCGGCTGCGTCGCGCAGGCCGAAGGCGCCGAGGCGCAGCGCCGCTCGAAGATGATCGACGTCGTCGTCGGCCCGCAGGCCTATCACCGCCTCCCCGACCTCGTCGCGCAGGTCGAAAAGGGCGAGCGGCCCGTCGACACCGACATGCCGGCGATCTCGAAGTTCGACGCCATGCCCAAGCGCCGCAAATCGGGGCCCAGCGCGTTCCTCACGGTCGCCGAGGGCTGCGACAAGTTCTGCACCTATTGCGTCGTGCCCTACACCCGCGGCGCCGAGATCAGCCGCCCGTGGGCCGACATCGTCGACGAGGCGCATGCGCTGGTCGATGGCGGCGCCAAGGAAATCACCCTCCTCGGCCAGAACGTGTCGGCGTGGAGCGGGGAGAATGAAAAGGGGCAGGAAGGCGGCCTCGAACTGCTCGTCCGCGCGCTGGCGCGTATCGATGGCCTCGAACGCATCCGCTACACCACCAGCCACCCTGCCGACATGGACGAGGGCCTCATTGCCGCGCATGGCGAGGTCGACAAGCTGATGCCCTACCTGCACCTCCCCGTGCAGGCCGGCTCGGACCGCATCCTCAAGGCGATGAACCGCCACCACACGGTCGAGAGCTATCTGCGCCTTGTCGAACGCTTCCGCGAGGCCCGCCCCGACCTTGCCATCTCGGGCGACTTCATCGTCGGCTTCCCGGGCGAGAGCGACGCCGAGTTCGAGGAAACGCTGCAGGTCGTGCGCGACGCGCGCTACGCCAGCGCCTTCAGCTTCAAATATTCGCCCCGCCCCGGCACGCCTGCCGCCGACATGGACGGACAGGTCTCCGAAGCGGTGATGAACGAGCGCCTCCAGCGCCTCCAGGCCCTGCTCGCCGAGCAGAGCCTTGCCTTCAACCGGTCCAAGATCGGCACCACGATGGACGTGCTGATCGACCGCAAGGGCAAGAAGGACGGCCAGATGATCGGCAAGTCGCCGTGGCTGCAATCGGTGTTCGCGACAAGCGATGCGCGGATCGGCGACATTTTGACCGTCGACATCGTCGACGCTTTGCCCAATAGTCTGGCGGGAATCATCCGCCCGAAGGAGGCCGCCGCTTAATGGCAAAACGCGACGCTGTCGCCGCCGTCCACGAGGACCGCGCCCGCTTGGAACTGGAATTCGACCAGCCCTTCCTGCTCGGCCCCCTGTTCGGTGAATATGACCGCCACCTCGTCATCATCGAGGACAGGCTGGGCGTGAACATCGCCGCGCGCGGCAACAAGGTCATGATCGAGGGCGAGGCGGACAGCGCCAATCGCGCCCGCGAGGTCCTCCTCGGCCTCTACGAACGCCTCGACCAGGGGCAGGATGTCGACGCCGAAGTCATCGAGGCCGTGATCGGCATGGCCAACCAGCCGCGCCTCGACGGCATCATCGACAAGGAAGTCGCCGACCCGCCCAAGGTGCTGATCCGCACCCGCAAGAAGACCATTGCCCCGCGCTCGGCCAACCAGACCGTCTACATGAAGGCGCTGGCCAAATCGGATATGATCTTCGCCCTCGGCCCTGCCGGTACCGGCAAGACTTACCTCGCCGTCGCGCAGGCTGTCTCCATGCTCATCACCGGCGCGGTCGAGCGCCTCATCCTCTCGCGCCCCGCGGTCGAAGCGGGCGAGCGCCTCGGCTTCCTGCCCGGCGACATGAAGGAAAAGGTCGATCCCTATCTGCGCCCGCTATACGACGCGCTCTACGACATGCTGCCGGCCGAACAGGTCGAGCGCCGCATCGCCTCCGGCGAAATCGAGATCGCGCCCATCGCCTTCATGCGCGGCCGCACCCTCAATGACGCCTTCATCATCCTCGATGAAGCGCAGAACACCACGCCCGCGCAGATGAAAATGTTCCTGACCCGCTTCGGCATGCGCAGCCGCATGGTCGTGTGCGGCGATCCCATGCAGGTCGACCTTCCCGACGGCAGCCGTTCGGGCCTTGCCGACGCAGTCGAGAAGCTCGAGGGCGTCGACGGCATCGCCATGAGCCGCTTCACCGCCGCCGACGTCGTACGTCACCCTCTGGTCGGACGCATCGTCGACGCTTATGAAGGCCCTCAATGAGCCTCACCATCAATTTCGACGCCGACGACGACTGGGACAGTAGCAGCGCTCGCCTGAGCGAGCTTGCCGACCCCACGCTTCGCGCCGCCATTGCCGAAAGCGCCTTTCCCGCCCTTGCCGACAGCGATCGCGAGATCGAGGTCAGCCTCGCCCTCCTGTCCGACGCCGACGTCCACGACCTCAACCGCCAGTGGCGCGAGAAGGACAAGCCGACCAACGTGTTGAGCTTCCCGATGGCCGAGCCCGGGGAACTGGACGCCGCAGGCCAGCCCGGCCCCCCACTGATGCTCGGCGACATGGCGCTCGCCCACGGCGTTTGCGCGCGCGAGGCCGAGGACAAGAAGATCAGCCTCGAGGACCATGCCCGCCACCTGATCGTACACGGCATGCTGCACCTCTTGGGCTACGACCACATGAACGATGAAGAAGCGACCGACATGGAAGCGCGCGAGACCCGCGCGCTCGCCCGTCTCGGCATCGCCGACCCCTATGGAGACCGTAATGGCCACCAAGCCTGAGGAAGGCTCACGAATCTGGCGCGGCATGCGCGCCCTCTTCTTCGGCGAGGAGGGCGAGCAATCGCTGCGCGACCAGATCGAGGAAGCGATCGACGAGGCCGACGAGGCCGGCCCCGCCAAGGTCGGCGACCTCAGCCCTCACGAGCGCACCATGCTGCGCAACCTCCTGCATTTTGCCGACCGTACCGCGGGCGACATCTGCGTGCCGCGCGGTGACATCATCGCGGTCAGCCGCGATGCCGATTTCGAAAGCCTCGTCGCGCAATTCGCCGATGCCGAGCACAGCCGGCTTCCGGTGACCGGCGACAATCTCGACGAGATAGTCGGCATGATTCACATCAAGGACCTCTTCGCGGCCAAGGTCGGCACCAAGCCGCAGCGCATCGAGGATCTCATGCGCGAGCCGCTCTTCGTGCCCACCACCATGGGGGTGATCGACATCCTCGCCTCGATGCGCACCCAGCGCGTCCACATGGCGGTCGTCGTCGACGAATTTGGCGGCACCGAGGGGCTCGTCACCATCGAGGACGTGGTCGAGGAGATCATCGGCGAGATCGAGGACGAGCATGACGAAACGCCCGAGGCGGCATTGGTCCTGCTCGACGAGGGCGTCTGGGAAGCCGATGCGCGTGTCGAGATGGAAGAGGTGATCGAGCATGTCGATCCCGCGCTCGCCTGGGAAGAGGATGAAGTCGACACTCTGGGTGGCCTCGCCTTCCTGCTTGCCGGCCGCATCCTCGAGCCCGGCCAGTCGGTCGAGCACCCCTCGGGCTGGCGCCTCGAATGCATCGAGGCCGAGCCCAAGCGCATGACGCGCTTGCGCATCCACGCGCCCGAACCGGCCGAACCCACTGTTACCGAATAGTGCCTGACGTTCGCGCCATCGTCGCGAGCCATCGCGCCGCGCCGTCGTTCGCGTTCGTTCTCGGGCTCGTCGGCGCCACCGGTTTCGAGCCGCTCGGCCTGTGGCCCTTGCTCCTGCTCTCGCTTGCAGGACTGCTGGCGCTTCTCCAGGCCGCGCAGACTGCAAAGCGCGCCGCCCTGCTCGGCTGGCTCTACGGGGTCGGCCAGTTCGCGCTCGGTCTCAACTGGATCGCCACCGCCTTTACCTTCCAGTCGAACATGCCCGCATGGCTCGGCTGGATCGCGGTCGCCCTCCTCAGCCTCTACCTCGCCGTCTTCCCGATGCTCGCCGCGCTCGGCGCTTGGTGGCTGTCGAGGCGCCAGCCGATCGCGCTCGGCTTCGTCTTCGCAGGCCTCTGGATCGTCGGCGAATGGCTCCGCGCTACCCTCTTCACCGGCTTTGCGTGGAACCCGCTTTCGGTCGCGCTGGTCCCGACCCCGCTCCTGCGCCTCGCCCCGCTGGTCGGCACCTACGCCCTTTCCGGCATCACTGTGCTCATCGGCGCAGCGCTCTGGTGGCTGGTCCTGCGACGTTTCAAGGCAAGCGCCACCGTCGCCGTTGCCCTCCTCCTCGTGCTGCTGATTCCGCAGGAACGGCTGGTCCACCAGGATGTCGAGGCGGTGCTCGCCGCCGCCGTCCCGCCGCCGCCCGAACCCGTATCCGATGACATGGCGCCGCCACCCGCGCCACCGCCCCTCGATCCGGCGACTTTCTGGCCGACGATCCGCATCGTCCAGCCGAACATCGGCCAGGCGGACAAGTGGCGCGCAGGCTACGACAGCATCGCCGCCGACCGCCTCTCGGCCCTCACGCTGAAGCGCGCGAGCGACGATGTCGGCCCGCCGATGGTCATCTTCTGGCCCGAAGCCGCCATCACCAAGCCGACCTATGACGAACGGGAGAGCCGCCGGACAGCCTCCCTTTTCGAACGCCTCCGTGCGACCCGCGGCCTCGTCGAGGGACAGACCCTTGTCACCGGCGGCATCGGGGTCGAATCCGCCGACCGGCGCACGGTCGATGCGGCCACCAATTCCATTTTCATGCTCGATCATGACGGCAGCCTCGACGGGCGCTACGACAAGGCGCATCTCGTTCCCTATGGCGAATATCTGCCGATGCGCTCGATCCTCGAGCCGATCGGCCTGTCGCGCCTCGCGCCCGGCGCCTATGATTTCTCTCCCGGCCCCGGCCCGCGCAGCCTGCCGCTGCCGCACCGCGACCTCCGCATGGGCCTGCAGGTCTGCTACGAGATCATCTTCTCGGGGCAAGTCGTCGATCCCGCCGACCGCCCCGACGTCGTCTTCAACCCTTCGAACGATGCGTGGTTCGGCGCATGGGGCCCGCCCCAGCATCTCGGACAGGCCCGACTGCGCGCTGCCGAAGAAGGCCTGCCCGTCATCCGTGCCACCCCGACGGGCATCAGCGCGTTGATCGATGCCAAGGGCGACCTCCTCGCGACGATCCCGTCAGGGACCGAGGGACATATCGATGCTCTCCTGCCCCGCGCCCTCGCGCCCACCCCCTTCGCGCGGCTCGGCAACTGGCTCGCGCTCATCGCCGCCGCCGCGTTTGCGCTCACCGGCATTGCCCTCGCCCGACGCCCTCGTTAGACCTTTGGGTCAAGCCATCCGGCAGACAAACAGGATTTCCATGCGCCAGACCTATCTCTTCACCTCGGAAAGCGTTTCCGAGGGCCATCCCGACAAGGTTGCCGACCAGATTTCGGACGCCATCGTCGATCTCTTCCTGTCGAAGGATCCCGAGGCGCGCGTGGCTTGCGAGACGCTGGTCACCACCAACCGCGTCATCCTCGCCGGCGAGATCCGCGGCCAGGGCGTGATGACCCCGAGCGGCGAATGGGCCCCCGGCATCAAGCGGGAAATCGAGGACAAGGTCCGTGCCACGGTGAAGCGCATCGGCTACGAGCAGGACGGCTTCCACTGGGACAACCTCACCTTCGAGAACTTCCTCCACGCCCAGTCCGCGCATATCGCGCAGGGCGTCGATGCCAGCGGCAACAAGGACGAGGGTGCGGGCGACCAGGGCATCATGTTCGGTTTCGCCTGCGACGAGACGCCCGATCTCATGCCCGCCGCGATCGACTACAGCCACAAGATCCTCGAACGGCTCGCCGCCGACCGTCATTCGGGTGCGGCGCCCTTCCTCGAACCCGACGCCAAGAGCCAGGTCACGCTGCGCTACGAGGACGGCCGCCCCGCCGCCTGCACCGCGGTGGTCGTCTCGACCCAGCATGTCGAAGGCTATGACAAGGGCGAGAAGGAAGCCGAGCTCAAGAATTACGTGAAGGGCGTCGTCGCCGACATCCTGCCCGACGGCCTCCTGTCGGACGACACCGTCTATCATATCAACCCGACCGGGAGCTTTGTCATCGGCGGTCCCGACGGCGATGCCGGCCTCACCGGCCGCAAGATCATTGTCGATACCTATGGTGGCGCCGCCCCGCACGGTGGTGGTGCCTTTTCTGGCAAGGATCCGACCAAGGTCGACCGCTCGGCGGCCTATGTCAGCCGCTATCTTGCCAAGAACATCGTCGCCGCTGGCCTTGCCCGCCGCTGCACGATCCAGCTCAGCTACGCCATCGGCGTCAGCCAGCCGCTGTCGCTCTATGTCGACACCCATGGCACCGGCACCGTGTCCGACGATGCGCTCGAGGCCGCGATTTTCTCGCTGCCCCGTCTCGGCGGCCTGACCCCGCGCGGCATCCGCACCTGCCTCGGCCTCAACAAGCCGATCTACGAGAAGAGCGCCGCCTACGGCCACTTCGGGCGCACGGCGAACGGCGACCATTTCCCGTGGGAGCGCACCGACCTCGTCGAGGAATTGAAAACCGCGCTCGAGGGCTAGCGTTCAGGCCAGCGCGCCCTCGCCCGGGGGGTCGCCGTCGTTGGCGGCATCGGCGCTGTTGACCTGCCCGCGCCCCTGGTTCTTGCCGCGATAGACCGCCATGTCGGCACGGCGGATGACCTCCTCGATACTCATGCCCTGCTGTCGGATCGCGGTGCCGACACAGGCGCTGACGCGGCAATTGTCGAGCGGCCGCTCGAAGCGCAGCGCCTCGATTGCCGCCAACGCGCGCGAGGCCAGCGCGGGCAGCTGGCCATTGAGGTCGCGCGGCAGGAGGATGAGGAATTCCTCGCCGCCCAACCGGCAGATGCGCTGGCCGCGAAAGACGAACTTCAGCGCATCGGCCACCCCGACAAGCACGCGGTCGCCCCCGCCATGCCCGTAGCGGTCGTTGATCGCCTTGAAATGGTCGAGGTCGATGGCAATCACGCCGCCGCAATTCCACTTGCCGCTCTCGTCCGAATTGATCGCCCAGTGCAGCCGCCGCCGGTTGCCGAGCCCGGTCAGCGGGTCGATCGCCGTCTCCCGGTTCTCGCGCCGGACCGCATCGCTTCCCAATGCTACGAGGAGAACCAGCCCCAGCGAAAAGCCGATGATTGCCGTCGTGAGATGGAAGGTGACATTGTAGAAGCTGGCGAAGAAATCGGTCGACGTCTGGGTATCGGGTCGCACGAGGAAGAGCGCGGCGCGCACCAGATAGGAAATCGCCGCCACCGCCAGCGCACCGACCACGAGCCGCCCGATCGCCTGCCCGTCGCGCCAGCGCGTGGCGCGCGGCAGGACCGTGAGGATCATGGCAAGCGCCACCAGCTGGACCAGTACGAGGCGCATGTCCGACGGCGGCGAAAGCGGTTGGAACGGCGTGAAGATCAGGCTCGCAATGGCCGCGATGCCGAGCGCGGCGGTGGGCAAGTCCTCACCATGCCGCCGCGCGAAGGACTGGATGAACAGCGCGACCGTCACGAAATGCAGGGTGAGCGCGACATGGCGCAGCCATTCCTCGCCCGGCGGCCGAAGCGCATCGACGAGGATGCTACCCGAGCCGACAAAGAAGGCGATCGCGCCCCAGAGCGCGGCCTTCAGCGACCGGTCGGCCATCCACAGCGCGACCAAAAATGCGCCGAACATGGCAAACATGCCCGGCACCAGGAAAAAGAAAATGCGCGCGTCGGACATCGCTGCCCCCAGCTCCCCAATCTGCCCCACAAGCGACAAGGGCTAACCGATTGCCCCGCAAAAGAAAAGTTTCAAATCAACAAGCTCGTCCATTGATCTGGGCGGTGCTTTACGCCGCCCGCTCTTGGCCCTAGGGAGGCGCGCATGACGGCGTACAAGCAAGGCGACCCCACTACCCTCAACCGGCTCTACGGCCGGTCGAGCACGCACAAGCTCCGCAAGGGCCAGCAGGAACTGGTCGACAATCTCCTGCCGCAGATCGGCCTGCCCGAGGAAGGGCCGCTGACCGCGCAGGCCCTGTTCGGCGACGATCGCCCGATGCATTTCGAGATCGGCTTCGGCGGCGGCGAGCATCTCGCCTATCGCGCCGACCTCCTGCCCGCCCACGGCTTCATCGGCTGCGAACCCTTCGTCAACGGGGTCGCGCAAGCGCTCGTCCACGTGAAGGAACAGGCGCTCACCAACGTGCGCCTCTACATGGGCGATGCGCTCGAACAGCTGCGGCGCGTGCCCGACGGCAGCTTGAGCTTCGTCTATCTCCTCCATCCCGATCCCTGGCCCAAGGCGCGCCATGCCAAGCGTCGCATGATGAACGACGGGCCGGTCGACATGATCGCGGCCAAGCTCAAGCCCGGCGGCGAATTCCGCTGCGCCACCGATCACCCCGTCTACCTGTCATGGGCGCTGATGGTCATGCAGCTCGAGAAGCATCGCGAGCAGTTCGACTGGATGATCGAAGACGCGAGCGGTTTCCTCGAGAAATCGGGCGGCTGGGTCGACACCCGCTATGCCGCCAAGGCGCGCCGCGAGGGACGCCGCCCCTACTACTTGCGCTATCGCCGCCGCTAGTCGGGCTGGCAGCGCATCGGAATGGCCTGCCCTCCGCGCAAGAGCTCGCCTTCATAGATCCAGTCCTCGGCCCGCGCGGCGCGTAGCTCGCCCGCACGGCTCATGCCGTCTTCGGCCACGAACATCATGCGGATGACCTCGTCGTCGATCCAGTGCATCGCGACGCCGAGCTTGCGCCACTCGCCGTCCACCTTCTCGCTGGCCCACCATGTCGGCGCAGGGATCGTGCCCGCGCCGAGGCTGATGACCACCCCGCTATCGTCGGTCGCGGTGCAGGCAATGCCCTGCGTCGCCTGCGCGGGCGCGGCGACAAGAGCGGCGAAAAGGAACAAAGAAGCTCGTAATTTCATCCACTTGCCCTAAACTCGGCGCCCTGAACCGCGGCTGACCCTTCCCCTCGGGCATCCGGCTTCCTAGCTATGGCGCATGACCATCCGCACCGACGTACTCGACGCCATCGGCAACACCCCGCTGATCAAGCTCCGCCGCGCCTCCGAGGAGACGGGCTGTACGATCCTCGGCAAGGCCGAATGGATGAACCCCGGACAGTCGGTGAAGGATCGCGCGGCCAAGAGCCTCGTCCTCGACGCGATCGACGAGGGGCGCATCGCGCGCGGCGGCACGATCGTCGACGGCACGGCGGGCAATACCGGCATCGGCCTCACCATGGTCGGCAATGCACTCGGCATGGAGACGGTGATCGTCATCCCCGACACGCAGACCGAGGAAAAGAAGCAGACGCTCCGCATGCTCGGCGCCCAGCTCGTCGAAGTGCCCGCGGTGCCCTATCGCAACCCGAACAATTACGTGAAGATCGCCGGCCGCATCGCCGAGGAACTGTCGCGCAGCCGCGACGGCGGCGCCATGTTCGCCGACCAGTTCGACAACAAGGCCAATCGCCAGGCGCATATCGACACGACCGGCCCCGAAATCTGGCAGCAGACCGACGGCAAGGTCGACGGCTTCATCTGTGCGGTCGGCACCGGCGGCACGCTCGCGGGCATGGCGATGGCGCTGCGCGAGCGCAAGAAGGACATCCAGATCGGCATCGTCGATCCGCCCGGCGCCGCGCTCTACAGCTATTACACGACCGGTGAACTCAAGGCCGAGGGCAGCTCGATCACCGAGGGGATCGGCCAGGGCCGCATCACCGGCAACCTCGAAGGCCTCACCGTCGATCACGCCTTCCGCGTCGAGGACCAGGAAAGCCTCGACATCAACTTCGGCCTGCTCGAGGAAGAAGGCCTCAACCTCGGCCTGTCCTCGGGCATCAACGTGGCGGGCGCGATCCGCCTCGCCAGGGAAATGGGCCCCGGTCACACCATCGTGACCGTGCTGTGCGATCCCGGCACCCGTTACGCCAGCCGCCTCTTCAACGCCGACTTCCTGCGCGAGAAAGGCTATCGGGTCCCCGATTTCCTGACCCGCCAACGCCCCGCAATCGACATTCCCTACCTTCCCACCGAATAGGAGATACAAGCATGACCCTCTCGATCGGCTCGACCGCCCCCGACTTCACCGCCTCGACCACCGAGGGCGACATCAGCTTCCACGACTGGATCGGCGATGACTGGGCGATCCTCTTCTCGCACCCGAAGGCCTTCACGCCCGTGTGCACGACCGAGCTCGGCTACATGGCCGGCCTCAAGGACGAGTTCGCCAAGCGCAATACCAAGATCATCGGCCTGTCGGTCGACACGAGCGAGGATAACAAGAACTGGCTTCCGGACATCGAGGAAGTGTCGGGCAACAAGGTCGACTATCCGGTGATCGGCGACAGCGACCTCAACGTCGCCAAGCTCTACAACATGCTGCCCGCCGACGAGAGCGGCAGCGCCGAGGGCCGCACCGCCGCCAACAATGCGACCGTGCGCACCGTCTACATCATCGGCCCCGACAAGAAGATCCGCGCCATGCTCCTCTATCCGATGAGCTCGGGCCGCAACTTCGACGAGGTGCTGCGCCTTCTCGACAGCGTCCAGCTGACCGAGAACAAGGGCGTCGCCACGCCGGTGAACTGGAAGAATGGCGAGGATGTCATCGTGCCGCCGACCGTCTCGGACGAGGACGCCAAGGCCAAGTTCGGCGACTTCGAAACCGTGAAGCCCTACCTGCGCCGCATCCCGCAGCCGCAGTGAGCCGCGAGCTTTGGCAATGAAGAAAGGGCGGTGCCGCGAGGCGCCGCCCTTTCCCGTTCAGGACTTGGGCACCAGACGCATCAGCGTCCCGTCACCGCCTCGGCTGCCCTGGTCCTCGAGGATATACAGGGCACCATCCGGCCCCGCGACCACCTCGCGCAGCCGCATGCCGAAGGCGTAGCTCGTCATCGCCGTCGCGCGCCCGCCCTCGAGGCTGACGACGTTCAATTCCTTGCCCGACAGGCCGGGGACGATCGCATCGCCCCTCCAGTCGGGGAACATCGCGCCCTTGTAGATGAGCAGGCTCGCGGGGCTCGTTGCTGGCACCCAGGTCGCCGCAGGTCCGACATAGCCGTCGCCCGGCGCATGGTCGGGGATGGGCGAGCCATTGTAGTTGTCGCCATAGCTCGCCTCGGGCCAGCCGTAATTGGCGCCCTTCTCGACGAGGTTGAGTTCATCGCCATGGCGCGGCCCCATCTCGCTCACCCACAAGCGCCCCTCGCCGTCGGAGTCGATGCCGAGCAGGTTGCGATGCCCGTAGCTCCAGACTTGCGCCGCCGAGCCGCCACGATCCGCGAACGGATTATCGGGCGCGGCCTTGCCATCGGGCGTCAGCCGCAACACCGCCCCGAGATTGTTCGACAGGTCCTGCGCCGGATCCTGCTTCTGCCGGTCTCCGGATGTCACGAAGAGGTGCTGGCCATCGGGCGAGAAATGGAGGCGGTGCGAATAATGGCCCGACCCGCCGGTCTTGTCCTGCCGCCAGAGGACCTCGAGCCCCTCGAGACGGCAACTGTCGGCCTCCTCGCACAGGAGCATGCCGCGGCCGACGACGGCGCCGCGCGTACCGTCCGCCCCGCTCTCGACCCAGCTGAGATAGAGGCGTCCGGGATTTTCGACCTCGAAACCCGGTGAGAAGGCGATGTCGCCGAGCCCGCCCTGCCCGCCGTAAGCGATGTCGGGCAGACCGCTTTGGACCGATCCCAGCCGCCCCGACACGACGTCCTTGAAGACGATCCCGCCACGCTTGGACGTGATGAAGAGGAGCGGTGTGCCCGGCATGAAGGCGGCCGCCCACGGTTCGTCGAAATTGCCCAGCTCCTCCACCGCGAAGGGCGCGTCGGCCAGCGCCACTTTGGCGCCGCGCAGCACCGGGCCCGCGCCGCCCCCCTCCGGCGCGGCGCGTGCCGCCCCCTCGCCTGCCGGCACCTCCTCGCAAGCGCTGGTGGCGAACAGGAGGGCTAGGACGGACAGGTGACGCAACGTTCTTCTCCCAATGGAAAGGACGGGGTGGATATGACAGGCCAACACTTCAGCGCGCTACGGGGATGCATCACCGCTTGCGCTGGCCCCACCTTCTGCCTATATGCGCTTCATCCCAAGACATCGTCAGGTGCCATGGGCCGCCACCGGGGACGGAGGCGGCACCGAAGGGATATGGAATTTACGTAGAGGAGCCCCTGCTTGGCCGACATGGATCAGATCGCGAACATTATCGAACCGGTGGTGAAGGCCATGGGCTTCGAGCTTGTGCGCGTGAAGATGATGGGCGGCGAAGAGGAACCCACGCTTCAGGTCATGGCCGAGCGCCCCGACACGCGCCAGCTGACGATCGACGATTGCGCCGCCATTAGCCGCGCCCTCGACGAGCCGCTCGAAGAGGCCGACCCCATCGAGCATGCCTATCGCCTCGAAGTGTCGTCGCCCGGCATCGACCGCCCGCTGACGCGCCTCAAGGACTATAGCGACTGGTCGGGCCACCTCGCCCGCATCACGCTCGAGGAAAAGCTCGCGGGCCAGAAGAAGTTCAAGGGCGTGATCGACGGCGTCGATGGCGAGACCATCATGCTCACCGACGATCATGAGAAGGAGCATCGCATCCCTTATCCCATGATCGAGGATGCCAAGCTCCTGTTTACCGACAGGCTCCTCCAGGAAACCCAGCCGCTCTCCGCCGAGGGCGCCGAAGAGATCAACGAAGAAGAGGGTACCGACAATGGCTAGCACGCCTCCTCCCGCAGCCACGGCCAACAAGGCAGAGCTCCTTGCCATTGCCGACGCTGTTGCGCGCGAAAAACTGATCGACAAGGGCATCGTCATCGAGGCGATGGAAGATGCGATCCAGCGCGCCGCCCGTGCCCGCTACGGCCAGGAAAACGACATCCGCGCCAAGCTCGACCCGAACACCGGCGACCTTCGCCTGTGGCGCGTCCTCGAGGTCGTCGAGGAAGTCGAAGACAACTTCAAGCAGATCGACCCCAAGGCCGCCCAGAAGCTGCAGGAAGGCGCCGCCGTCGGCGACTATCTGGTCGACCCGCTGCCGCCGATCGAATTCGGCCGCATCGCCGCACAGGCTGCCAAGCAGGTCATCTTCCAGAAGGTCCGCGACGCCGAGCGCGAGCGCCAGTATGAGGAATTCAAGGACCGCGCCGGCGAAGTCATCACCGGTGTCGTCAAGCGCGTCGAATTCGGCCACGTCGTCGTCGACCTCGGCCGCGCCGAAGGCGTCATCCGCCGCGACCAGCAGATCCCGCGCGAAATGGTCCGCGTCGGCGACCGCATCCGCTCGCTGATCCTGCGCGTTTCCCGCGAAGTCCGCGGCCCGCAGATCTTCCTGTCGCGCGCCCATCCCGACTTCATGCGCAAGCTGTTCGCGCAGGAAGTGCCGGAGATCTACGACGGCATCATCGAGATCAAGGCCGCCGCCCGCGATCCGGGTTCGCGCGCCAAGATCGGCGTCATCAGCTACGACAGCTCGATCGACCCCGTCGGCGCCTGCGTCGGCATGAAGGGCAGCCGCGTCCAGGCCGTCGTCCAGGAGCTGCAGGGCGAGAAGATCGACATCATCCCGTGGTCGGAAGATCTCGCGACCTTCGTCGTCAACGCGCTCCAGCCCGCGACCGTCAGCCGCGTCGTCATCGACGAGGAAGAAGGCCGCATCGAGGTCGTCGTGCCCGATGACCAGCTGTCGCTCGCCATCGGCCGCCGCGGCCAGAACGTGCGTCTCGCCAGCCAGCTGACCGACAGCCAGATCGACATCCTGACCGAGGCCGATGCCTCCGAGAAGCGCCAGAAGGAATTCACCGAGCGCACCGAGATGTTCCAGAACGAGCTGGACGTCGACGAGACGCTGGCCCAGCTGCTGGTCGCCGAAGGCTTCACCAGCCTCGAGGAAGTCGCCTACGTCCCGCAGGACGAGCTTTCGACCATCGAGGGTCTCGACGAGGAAATCGCCGAGGAACTGCAGAGCCGCGCCAAGGAAGCCTTGGAGCGCGCCGAGGAAGCCGCCCGGGGCAAGCGCCGCGAACTGGGTGTCGACGATGCCGTCGCCGAACTGCCGCACATGACCGAGATCATGGCGGTGACGCTGGGCGAAGCCGGCCTCAAGACGCTCGACGATGTCGCCGACCTCGCCACCGACGAGCTCATCCAGAAGAAGCGCACCGACAATCGTCGTCGCGGCGACACCCGTCGCTCGGGCGATGACCATCGCGGCGGCGTGCTCGGCGAATATGGCCTGACCGAAGAGCAGGGCAACGAGATCATCATGGCTGCCCGCGCCCACTGGTTCGAAGACGAGGAAGAGGCTCCTGCCGCTTCCGCATCCGAGGAGGACGCGGCAGCGGATGGGAACCAATGAGCGCCAACTAAGCGATAACCGGTCGCCCGAACGCACCTGCATCCTGACGAGGGATGCGGGCGCGAAGGACGCGCTTGTCCGTCTCGCCCTCGGGCCCGACGGACAGGTGCTTCCAGACGTGCGCGCCAAGGCCCCCGGCCGCGGCGCCTATGTCGGTGTCACCCGCGCGCAGCTCGACGAGGCGCAGGCCAAGGGCAAGCTGAAGGGCGCGCTCGCCCGCGCCTTCAAGACCGGCCAGCTCGACATCCCCGCCGACCTCGGCGCGCGGATCGAGGAGGCCTTGCGCCGCAACTTCCTCGACCGCCTCGGCCTCGAGGCACGTGGCGGCATGCTGATCTCGGGCTCCGAGAAGGTCGACGTCGCCTGCCGCAAGGGCGAGGCGATGCTGCTCCTCCATGCCAGCGATGCCAGCGCCGACGGCGTGTCCAAGCTCGGCCAGGGCTGGCGCATGGGCGGCGGCGAGGAACTGGGGATGGCCGGGGGACTTGTTCTCCCGTTCGATCGCACCACATTGAGTAGTGCACTTGGCCGCGGCAACGCGGTCCATCTCGCGCTGGTCGATGCCGGTGCCGCCAGGCGCGTTTCGCACGCGCTGGCCCGATACCAAGCTTTTCTTGGGAATGATGCTAGGGTAAACGGCGGCGAGCCCGCCGGGACCGAGCCCGTGAGCGAAGATTTGAGGAACGAAGGAACAGAATGAGCGACGATAAGAAAAAGCTCGGGACCCGTGCACCCCTCGGCGTCAAGAAGACGATCGAAGCCGGCCAGGTGAAGCAGAGCTTCAGCCACGGCCGCTCGAATACCGTCGTGGTCGAGGTCAAGAAGCGCCGCATCCTGAAGCCGGGCGATGCCGCCGCGGCCCCCAAGGAAGAGGCAAAGACCCCCGAGGCCGAGGCCCCCAAGAAGGAAGCGCCCGCCAAGGACGCCGCCCGCAAGCCCGCGCCGGCGCCCAAGAAGGCCGCCGCGCCCAAGCGCCCGCTGACCGCCGCGGAACGCCGCGAGCAGGTCAAGGAACTCGAGCGCCAGGCCGAGGAAGCCCGCATGGCAGCGCTCGAGGAATCGCGCCGCCGCGACGAGCAGGCCAAGGCCCGTGCGAGCGAGGAAGAAGCCCGCCGCGCCGAGGAAAACCGCAAGGCCGAGGAAGAGGCCGAGCGCCGCGCCAAGGAAGAAGCCGAGCAGGCCAAGAAGGACGCTGCCGCCAAGGCCAAGGCCGAAAAGGCCGCCGCTGCCGCGCCCGCACCGCGTTCGGCCAAGCCCGCCCCCGCCAAGCCCGCCGCGCCCAAGCGCGACGATCGCAACAAGGGCCGTCCGGCCCCCGACCGCCGCTCGGGCAAGCTCACCGTCAACCGCGCCCTGCGCGGCGACGGCGGTGGCCGTGCGCGCAGCCTCGCAGCCTTGAAGCGTGCCCGCGAGAAGGAAAAGCGGGCGCAGGCCGGCCAGTCGGGCCCGCGCGAGAAGACCTACCGCGACGTCCAGGTCCCCGACCACATCACGGTCGGCGATCTCGCCAAGCGCATGGGCGAGAAAGCGGCCGACCTCGTCAAGTCGCTCTTCAACATGGGCATGATGGTCACCGTCAACCAGACGATCGACCAGGACACCGCCGAACTGCTGGTCAACGAATTCGGCCATAACGTGCAGCGCGTCAGCGACAGCGATATCGACATCGACACCACCGAGGATGTCGATGCCGAGGACACCCTCAAGGCGCGTCCGCCGGTCGTGACCATCATGGGCCATGTCGACCACGGCAAGACCTCGCTCCTCGACGCCATTCGCGGCGCCGACGTGGCGGCGGGCGAAGCCGGCGGCATCACCCAGCATATCGGGGCCTATCAGGTCACGCCCAAGGGCGGCGATCCGATCACCTTCCTCGATACGCCGGGCCACGAGGCCTTCACCGAGATGCGCGCTCGCGGCGCCACCGTCACCGACCTCGCGATCCTCGTGGTCGCCGCCGATGACGGCCTCAAGCCGCAGACGGTCGAGGCGATCAACCACATCAAGGCGGCCGGCGTGCCGATGATCGTGGCGATCAACAAGATCGACACCGCAGGCTCCAACCCGCAAAAGATCCGCGAGGAACTCTTGCAGCACGAGATCATCGTCGAGGCGATGTCGGGCGAGGTGCAGGACGTCGAGGTGTCGGCCAAGGAAAAGACCAACATCGACAAGCTCCTCGAGGCGATCAACCTCCAGGCGGAGCTGCTCGAACTCAAGGCCAACCCCGACCGCGATGCCGACGGCACCGTCGTCGAAGCCAAGCTCGACAAGGGCCGCGGCCCTGTTGCGACCGTGCTCATCAAGCGCGGCACGCTCAAGGTCGGCGACACCTTCGTCGCCGGCGCTGCCGCCGGCAAAGTCCGCGCCCTCATCGACGACCATGGTCGCCGCGTGAAGAAGGCGGGTCCGTCCTTCCCGGTCGAGGTTCTCGGCCTGTCGGGCGTGCCGTCGGCGGGTGACCAGTTCACCGTCGTCGAGAATGACCAGCGTGCCCGCGAAGTCGCGGAATATCGCCAGAGCGTCCTCGACAAGAAGCGCACCACCGCCGCGCCGATGAGCCTCGAATCGATGTTCGACAAGAAGGGCAGCTCGACCATCAGCTTCCCGCTGATCATCAAGGCCGACGTACAGGGCACCGCCGAGGCGGTCGTCAACGCGGTCAAGAAGATCTCGACCGAGGACATCGAGGTCCGCGTCATCCATTCGGGTGTCGGCGCGATCACCGAGAGCGACGTGACGCTCGCCGCCTCGAGCGGCGCGCCGATCATCGGCTTCAACGCGCGTCCCAATGCCAAGGCCAAGGAAATCGCCAAGCGCGACCAGGTCGAACTGCGCTACTATGATGTCATCTACCACCTCACCGACTGGGTGAAGCAGGCGATGGCGGGCGAACTCGGCCCCGAGATCATCGAGCACATCGTCGGCAAGGCCGAGGTCAAGCAGGTGTTCCGTTCGGGCAAGAAGGACAAGGCCGCCGGCCTCCTCGTTCTCGAAGGCGTCATCAAGAAGGGCCTCCACGCCCGTCTTACCCGCGACGATGTCATCGTCTCGAAGACGACCATCGCCTCGCTTCGCCGCTTCAAGGACGATGTCGACCAGGTCGAAGCCGGGACCGAATGCGGTGCCGTGCTCGAGGACACCAACGACATCGCACCGGGCGATATGCTCGAGATCTTCGAGATCGAGGAGCGCGAGCGCCAGCTTTAAGCCGGACGGGGGCAGGCGCGCCCTGCCCCCGCCGCTTGATGCAGGAGTTGGAACCGCATGAAGCAGAAAGCCTCTTCTACCGAACCGTCGGTGCGCATGCTGCGCGTCGGCGAACAGGTGCGCCACGCCCTGTCCGACGTTCTCAGCCGTGGCGACGTCCATGACGAGGCGCTCTCGAAAACCCCGATCTCGGTCACCGAGGTGCGGATGAGCCCCGACCTTCGCCATGCGCTGGTCTTCGTGAAGCCGCTTCTCGGCGGCAACGAGGAAGAGGTGCTGACCGCATTGAAGAAGAACGTCCGCTACCTGCGCGGCGAAGTCTCCAAGCGTGTCGCCATGAAGTTCGCCGCCTCCTTGAAGTTCAAGGTCGACGAGAGCTTCGACGAGGGCAGCCATATCGACAGCCTGCTGCGCACCGACAAGGTCGCCCGCGACGTCGCGAAGGACGAAGAGGAATAGCTTCACAAGCGCGCGCGCTTGCGGCACCGTCCGTCCCATGGCCAAGCTCTATTTCTATTATGCCGCGATGAATGCGGGCAAGTCGACGACGCTCCTGCAGACCGACTTCAACTATCGCGAACGCGGCATGGGCACGATGCTCTGGACCGCGGCCCTCGATGACCGCATGGGCGAAGGCACCATCGGCAGCCGCATCGGCCTCGAGACCGAGGCGCACCGCTTCGAGGTCGCTACCCCGCTTTACGAGCGCATCGCAGCCGAGAAGAACGCCCGCCCGCTCGACTGTATCCTCGTCGACGAGGCGCAGTTCCTCACGCAGCAACAGGTCCTCGATCTCGCCGAGGTCGCCGACCGGCTGAAGATTCCCGTCATCTGCTACGGCCTGCGCACCGACTTCCAGGGCGAACTCTTCCCCGGCTCCGCCGCGCTGCTGGCTATCGCGGACAAGCTCGTCGAGCTGAAGGCCGTTTGCGAATGCGGCGCCAAGGCGACGATGAACCTGCGCGTCGACGGCGAGGGCCGCGCGGTGGCGCAAGGGGCGCAGACCGAGATCGGCGGCAATGACCGCTACGTCGCGCTCTGCCGCAAGCATTTCAACGACCGCCTGCGCGCCGCCGCCGCCGCCGCCTGATGCTCCACGGCTGGATCGTCCTCGACAAGCCGGTTGGGATCGGCTCGACCCCCTGTGTCGGCAAGGTCAAGCGCGCGCTGCGCGAAATGGGCATCCGCAAACCCAAGGTCGGCCACGGCGGCACGCTCGACCCGCTGGCGAGCGGTGTCCTTCCCATTGCGATCGGCGAGGCGACCAAGCTGGCAGGACGCATGCTCGATGCCACCAAGGCCTATTGGTTCACGCTCCGATTCGGCGAGGAAACCGATACGCTCGATGTCGAAGGCAAGGTGATCGCCACCAGCGACCATGTCCCGTCCGAACAGCAAATTATCGACGTGTTACCGGGCTTCACCGGCACGATCGAGCAGATGCCGCCCGCTTTCTCTGCGCTCAAGGTCGACGGCAAGCGCGCCTATGACCTCGCCCGAGCCGGCGAGACGGTGGAGCTCGACAGCCGCACGGTCACCATCTTCGAATTGCGCTTGATCGCCTTCGATGGGCTCGAAGCGCGCTTTCACGCGGTCGTGTCGAAGGGCACATACATCCGCTCGCTGGCACGGGATATCGCGCTGGCGGTTGAATCGCGTGGGCACGTCACCAAGTTGAGGCGGACCCGCGCCGGTCCCTTCGACCTGTCACAAGCGATTTCGCTGGACAAATTGGAGGAAATCTCTAAGGCGCGCCACTTGGACGACGAGGTGCTCCCGCTTAACGCGGGGCTGGACGACATCCCGGCCCTCGCCGTCTCGCCCGAAGAAGCGCGGATCCTGAAACATGGACAGCGGCTCCAAGGGCACCCCGCACCGCCCGGGCAGCATCTGGCGATGGAGGGTGACACCCCCATCGCTTTGGTCGAGGTGGAGGATGGCGAGGTCGCCGTCCTGCGCGGGTTCAACCTGTAACCGGGCCGCCCCCTTGGGGGATGACCCGCAAATGATTTAGGAGATTGAACCGATGTCGATTACTGTCGAACGCAAGGCCGAACTGGTCAAGGAATATGGTCGCAGCGAAGGTGATACCGGCTCGACCGAAGTGCAGGTCGCAATCCTGACCGACCGCATCAACACCCTGACCGACCACTTCAAGTCGCACAAGAAGGACAACCACTCGCGTCGCGGCTTGCTCATGATGGTCAACAAGCGTCGTTCGCTGCTCGATTACCTGAAGCGCGAAGACCACGACCGCTACGCCACGCTCATCAAGAAGCTCGGCCTGCGCAAGTAACAAGTTTCAAGGGAAGGGCGCCCACGAGGCGCCCTTTTCTTTTATTGTCATCCCGCAACATCTGGGGAATGACATCCAGACCAAGCGCCTCGCAATCCGGCGGGGCCATCCGTGGGGCAAGTCGAAACCGCCCCGAACCGCGCGGACCGGACAGTCCGCACCATGAGAGGCCCCGCCGGCATCCGGCCTGCGGGTGACAAAAAATATGTTCGATGTGAAAACTGTTGAAATCGATCTTGGCGGCCAGACCCTCAAGCTCGAAACGGGCCGTATCGCCCGCCAGGCCGACGGGGCGGTACTCGCGACCCTCGGCGAAACCGTGGTGCTGTGCGCCGTCACCGCCGCCAAGAGCGTGCGCGAAGGGCAGGACTTCTTCCCGCTCACGGTCCACTACCAGGAAAAATTCTCGGCTGCCGGCCGCATCCCCGGCGGCTTCTTCAAGCGTGAAGGTCGCGCCACCGAAAAGGAAACGCTGACCAGCCGCCTCATTGACCGTCCGGTCCGTCCCCTCTTCCCCGAGGGCTTCTACAACGAGATCAACGTCATCGCGCAGGTGCTGAGCTATGACGGCGAGAATGAGCCCGACATCCTCGCGATGATCGCCGCCTCGGCCGCCCTCACCATCTCGGGCGTGCCCTTCATGGGCCCGATCGGCGCCGCGCGCGTCGGCTTCGTCGATGGCGAATATGTCCTCAACCCCAAGGTCTCGGACATCTTCGAGGAAGGTCGCCTCGACCTCGTCGTCGCCGCCACCCATGACGCCGTCATGATGGTCGAATCCGAAGCCGAGGAACTGACCGAAGACGAGATGCTCGGCGCCGTCCAGTTCGCGCACGAAGCCTCGAAGAAGGTCGTCGGCGCGATCATCGAGCTGGCCGAACAGGCCGCCAAGGATCCGTGGGAGCTCGACCAGAGCGACACCATCGGCCCGATCAAGGAAAAGCTGCGCGGCCTCGTCGGCGACGACATCGCCGCCGCCTACAAGCTGACCGACAAGTCGGAGCGTTCCAACGCCCTCAACGCCGTGCGCGAGAAGGCCAAGGAAGCCTATGCCGAGGAAGACGGCCAGACGCAGATGACGGCCGGCAAGGCGGTCAAGAAGCTCGAAGCCGAAATCGTTCGCGGCGCCATCCTCAAGGACGGCCAGCGCATCGACGGTCGCAAGACCGACCAGGTCCGCCCGATCGAGGCGATGGTCGGCCTCCTGCCCCGCACCCACGGTTCGGCGCTGTTCACCCGTGGCGAGACGCAGGCGATCTGCACGACCACGCTCGGCACCAAGGACGCCGAGCAGATGATCGACGGTCTCGAGGGCCTCAGCTACTCGCCCTTCATGCTGCACTACAACTTCCCGCCCTATTCGGTCGGTGAAGTGGGTCGCTTCGGCTTTACCAGCCGCCGCGAAACCGGTCACGGCAAGCTGGCCTGGCGCGCGCTGCACCCCGTGCTGCCGAGCGCCGAGGACTTCCCCTACACGATCCGCATCCTGTCGGACATCACCGAGTCGAACGGCTCCTCGTCGATGGCCACCGTCTGCGGCGGCTGCCTCTCGATGATGGACGCCGGCGTGCCGATCGAGCGCCCTGTCTCGGGTATCGCGATGGGTCTCATCCTCGAAGGTGACGACTATACCGTCCTGTCGGACATCCTCGGTGACGAAGATCACCTTGGCGACATGGACTTCAAGGTCGCGGGCACCGAAGCCGGCATCACCTCGCTCCAGATGGACATCAAGGTCGCGGGCATCACCCCCGAGATCATGAAAACCGCGCTGGCGCAGGCCAAGGACGGCCGTGCCCACATCCTTGGTGAAATGACCAAGGCGCTGGGCGAAGCGCGCACCGAACTGTCGGCGCACGCACCGCGTATCGAGACGATGCAGGTCGCCAAGGACAAGATCCGCGACATCATCGGCACGGGCGGCAAGGTCATCCGCGAAATCGTCGCGGAAACCGGTGCCAAGGTCGACATCGACGACGAAGGGATCGTCAAGATCTCGTCGAGCGACGTCGATCAGATCAACGCCGCCAAGGCGTGGATCGAAGGCATCGTGGCCGAGCCCGAGGTCGGCAAAATCTACACCGGCAAGGTCGCCAACATCGTCGATTTCGGCGCCTTCGTGACCTTCATGCCGGGCAAGGACGGCCTCGTCCACGTCTCGGAAATCAAGAACGAGCGCGTGGAAAAGGTCACCGACGTCCTTGAGGAAGGCCAAGAAGTGAAGGTCAAGCTCCTCGAGATCGACCAGCGCGGCAAGGTCCGCCTGTCGATGCGCGTCGTCGACCAGGAAACCGGCGACGAGCTCGAAGACACGCGCCCGCCGCGTGAAAAGGGCCCGCGCCGCGACGGTGGTCGTGACGGCGGTCGTGGTGGTCGCGACGGTGGTCGCGGTCCGCGCGGCGGTGGCCGTGACGGCGGTCGCGACGGTGGCCGTGGCCGCGGTCCGCGCCGTGATCGCGAGGACAAGGGCAATGACAGCGGTGAGATGGAGCATAAGCCCGCCTTCCTCACCGGTGGCGACGACGAGTAGGCCTCGTCTCCATTGACCGATGAAAAGACCCCCGGTGCCTCGCGGCATCGGGGGTTTTTCGTTCATTCGAGCGAAACTGCTGCTATCCTAGAGCGCAAGCAGACTTCCGGAGTGTTCACGATGCGCAAGACCGTCCTCGCCCTCACCCTCGCCCTGTCGGCCACCGCCGCACAGGCCGCCGACATCGTCATGCACCGCAATGCGGGCTGTGGCTGCTGCCTCAAATGGGTCGAGAAGATGGTCGAGGCGGGCCATGAGGTCGAGGTCGTCAATGAAGCCGACCTGATGGCCTTCAAGGCGAAGCACGGCGTGCCGGCCGGCCTCGCCAGCTGCCACACCTCGCTCGTCGGCGGCTATGTCGTCGAGGGCCATGTGCCGGCCGCCGACATCGAACGCCTCCTCGCCGAAAAGCCCGACGCGGTCGGCATCTTCGTGCCCGGCATGCCGATGGGCTCGCCCGGCATGGAGCATGGCAACCATGTCCAGCCCTACAACGTCCTCCTCCTCAAGAAGGACGGCACCTACGAGATCTGGGCCCGCCACGGCTGACCCCTCGCCCCGATTTTGGGGGCTTGTCAAGACTATGTAACATTGTAACATCCGCCTATTCCTTGATGGGAGAGTGCAGATGACGGCGATGCGTTTTGCGGCGATCATGCTTCTGGCGGGAACGGCGGCGATGGCCGCGCCCCACGCCGAAGTTGGGCAACCCACCACCGGTGTGGGTGTCGAAGCACCGCCCCTCTCCCCCTCCCTCACCGCCCGCGCGCGCGGCGTCGAGGACGAACGCATGGTCCGCGACCTCGCGCTCGACGATTTCAAGGTCACCACCCGCCGCCACGGCGCGAGCGTGGCCGTCAGCTACCTGATGACATTCTCGGCCGAAGAGGAAGGCACCGAAGGCCGCCTCTCCATCGACCTGCCAAAGGGCGCGGTCGTCACCGGCTATGCGCTCGATGTTGAGGGGCAGATGATCGAGGGCGCCCTGGTCGACGAGGCGCAGGCACGCGAGGCGTTCAACACGCTGGTGCGCGGGCAGGTCGATCCGGGGCTTGGCGAGATCAGCCGTGACGGCACCTTCTCGACCCGCGTCTTTCCGGTCGGCAGGGACGGACGGACCATTCGGGTCGATTTCGTCGCCCCGCTGACCGACGACTTCGCCCTGCCGATCCGCCTCGGGGACAAGGCAGGCAACTGGACAATCCGCTTCGACGGGGAGGACGGCGACGGACTGACCCTCGCTGACCGCCGACTCGAGGCCGGCGACGGCTTCGCGTCCGTGAGCGGACGCGGTGCCTTCGAGACCGAGATCCGCCTTCGTCGTCCCGATGACAATATTCGCGTGCTCGCCAGCCGGCATCCCGAAACGGGCGAGACCTATTGGCAGGTCAACACGCCGATCCGCGCCGCGACCAAGCGCGAGCGCCCCGAAGAAGTGCGCGTCTATTGGGACATGTCGCGCTCGCGCCTCGATGACGACCATGCCGCCGCGCGCCGCACCGTCGAGGGCGCGCTGTCGAAATGGCGCGCCGGACGGGTGACCTTCGTCGCTTTCGACCATGCCGCCCGGGCACCGCGCGCCATCGGCCGCGACCTGTCGCTCGAGCAGGCGGTCGCCGGCCTGACCTACGGCGGCGCGAGCCGTCTCGACTGGCTCGCCGACGCCCCCGCCGCCGACCGCTGCATCCTCGTCAGCGACGGACAGGCAACGCTCGGTACGCTCGATGTCGTCCCCGACTGCCCGACTCTCGTCGTGTCGACGCGCGATGGCGCGGCCGACGCTGTCCTGTCCGCACTCGCCGACCGCAGCGGCGGTGCGCTGGTCGAAGCCGGCGATACCGCGCCCGCCACGCTCGATGGCATCCGTTTCACCGCCTTCGGCAATGTCACCCTTCCGCACCGCCGCCTGCCCTCGGAGGACGGCATGCTGCGCGCCATCGTGAAAGCGCCCGTGGAAGGCCGCCTCGGAATGGTTTCCGATGGGCAGATCTCGGGATTCAACGCGCCGCGCAACATCACAGAGACCGACCAGGACGCGATCCTGTTCGAGGCCACGCAGAACGCCATCCTCGAGGCCGGCGCCGACCGCGAGGCCTTCGTCGCGCACAGCCGTCGCTATGGCATCGCCTCGCAGAGCCTGCCCTTCCTCGTGCTCGAGAGCGTGGAGGACTATCTGCGCTTCGACGTCACTCCGCAGGCCGATCACCCGCAATTCCTGCGCTTCCAGCGTATGCGCAAGGAGAAGGATCTCGACATGGCCGAGGCGCGCGAGGATCGCCTCGCGCAGGTCATCGCCAGCTGGGAACGCGAGGTCGAATGGTGGGAGAAGGAGCACGATCCCTCCCGGTTCGACGCGCGCTCCGACAAGAACGGCAATATTCCGCCCCCGCCCCCGCCGCCGGTGCGGACCACCGCGCCGCCGCCGACGGTCGCACCGCCGCCACCTCCGCCGCCCCCGCCCACGCCGGAGCGCGGCGGAGACGATCAGGCCCAGAATATCGTGGTCACCGGCGCACGGGTCAGCCGGCAGGTGCAGGAAAGCGCCGAGCCGCTCATGGTAATGGATGTCGAGGAAGCCGCGGCCGAAGCCGACATCGCGCCCTCGCCGCAGGGCAGCGGCATTCGCATCGCGGTCGGCGCGCAATATCCCGACAGCGAATGGATCGCCGCTTACGACGCCGATCCCGCCGCCTTCGACGCGACCTTTGCCGAGTGGCAGGAAAAGGCGGGCACGCTGCCCGGCTTCTATCTCGAAAGCTCGAACTGGCTGTGGCTCGCGGGCGAGAAGGACAAGGCGATCCGCACGCTCCTGTCCGCGCTCGACCTGCCGCTGGCGGATTCGACCACGCTGGCGATGGTCGCCGCGCGGCTCGAGGCGTGGGGCGAGTTCGACCTCGCGGTCGACCTGCGCGCCCGCCGTGCAGCGATGGTGACGCACCGCCCGCAGCCCGACCGCCTGCTCGGTCTCGCGCTCGCCGAGCGCGGCAAGGCTCGCGCTGCGGCGGGCGATGCCACGGGCGCGCGCGACGACTATGCCCGCGCCATCGCGCTGCTCGCCGATGTCGCGCTGCGCCCCTTCGACCCGCGCTTCAACGGGATCGACATGATCGCGCTCAAGGAAGCCAATGCGCTCGTGCCGCGGCTAGAGGCGCTCGGCGGCAGCCACGACCTCGACCCGCGCATCGTGAAGAATCTCGACAGCGATTTCCGCGTGACGATGGAATGGACCGCCGATGCCACCGACCTCGACATGCATGTCGACGAGCCGAGCGGCGAACATGTTTTCTACGGCCACCGCCAAAGCTTCTCGGGCGGCTGGATGTCGAACGACATGACGCAGGGCTTCGGCCCAGAGGAATATTGGATCCGCAAGGCACCGGGCGGCAGCTTCGAGGTGAGCTCCACCGTCTTCCGCCGTGACAATATCGATCCCAATGGCGCACCGTGGGTGCGCGCCCGCCTGATCCGCGACTTCGGTCGCCCGACCGAGCGGGTCGAATATGTCGATGTCGCGATGGACGGGCAGCTTCGCGACCGCCTTCCGCTCGGCCGCTTCCGCATCGGCCCCGCCGAGGTCGCCGAGCCAGGCGAGCGCGGCGGCAAATAGGGCAAGGGGGAGGCGCGCACCCCCGCGCCTCCCTGCCCAACCCCTTGCGCCTCAAGCAAAAACCGCTATGAGGCTCATTCAAGGTCGCCGTCGGCGGCCTTTTTCGTAAGAATTTCAAGGAAAGTTGGCCGCGTTCCCCCCGAGCGCCGGCCGCCGATGCCCATGATCGACACGCAAAAGCTCCGCCGCGAATGGCTCGCCAACCCCCGCGCCGACATCCTCGCCGGGATCGTCGTCGCGCTCGCGCTCATCCCCGAAGCCATCGGCTTCTCGATCATCGCGGGCGTCGATCCGGCGGTGGGGCTCTATGCCAGCTTCACCATCGCGATCATCATTGCGCTGGTCGGCGGGCGCCCGGGCATGATTTCGGCGGCGACTGCCGCGGTCGCGGTGCTGGTCGTGCCGCTGGTGCGCGATCATGGCATCCAGTACCTGTTCGCCGCGACCATCCTGATGGGTGTCCTCCAGTTCCTCGGCGGGTTCCTGCGCGTCGACCGGCTGATGCAATTCGTCAGCCGCTCGGTCATCACCGGCTTCGTCAACGCGCTCGCGATCCTCATCTTCATGGCGCAGCTGCCGCAGCTCATCGACGTGAGCATCCACACCTACTGGATGATCGCCTTGGGCCTCGGCATCATCTACCTCTTCCCGCGCCTCACCAAGGCCGTGCCGTCGCCGCTGGTCGCGATCGTCATCCTGACGATCATCGCGCTTTATGCGGATCTCGACGTCAACCGCATCGGCGACATGGGCAAGCTGCCCTCCGACCTGCCGCCCTTCCTCATTCCCGACGTGCCTTTCACGTTGGAGACGCTCGAGATCATCCTGCCCTACTCGCTGACGATGGCGGCGGTCGGCCTGCTCGAGAGCCTGCTCACCGCGCAGATCGTCGATGACCTCACCGACACCGACAGCAACAAGGCCAAGGAGAGCCGTGGACAGGGCATCGCCAACTTCGTCACCGGTTTCTTCGGCGGCATGGGCGGCTGCGCGATGATCGGCCAGTCGGTCATCAACGTGAAGTCGGGCGGTACCAGCCGCCTGTCGACGCTGACCGCGGGCCTGACACTGCTCGCGCTCCTGATGCTCGTCACCCCGTGGGTCGCCAAGATCCCCATGCCTGCGCTGGTCGCGGTCATGATCATGGTCTCGATCGGTACCTTCAGCTGGTCGTCCATCCGCGACATCGCCTCGCACCCGTGGCATTCGTCGGTCGTCATGGTCGCCACCGTCGTGACCGTGGTCGCCACCCACGACCTTGCCAAGGGCGTGCTCGTCGGCGTCCTCCTGTCGGGCATTTTCTTCGCCCACAAGGTCACCAGCCTGTCGCGCATGGAAAGCCGCCTGTCGGCCGACGGCAAGACGCGCACCTACCACGTGCTGGGCGAAGTGTTCTTCGCTTCCTCGCAGAGCTTCGTCGCCGCCTTCGACTATAAGGAAGTGCTCGACACCGTCGTGATCGACGTCTCGGACGCGCATTTCTGGGACATCAGCGCGGTTGGCGCGCTCGACAAGGTGGTGCTGAAATTCCGCCGCGAGGGCACGACCGTCGAGATCAAGGGCATGAACGCGGCGAGCGCCACGCTTGTGCGCAGCTTCGCCGAGCGCGATGACAAGGATGCCGCGACCGCGGCCAACGCATAGGATTAGGATTGATGAAGCTTCTCGCCTGCCTCGACGCCTCGCTCTACGCCAATAGCGTCACCGACCATACCGGCTGGGTCGCCAAGGGTCTTGGCGGTTCGGTCGAGCTGCTCCACGTCATCCAGCGCCGCGACGTCGTCGCCAAGCGCCACGACCTGTCGGGCGCGCTCGGCCTCGGTGCCAAGTCGGCGCTGATGGAAGAGCTGGTGTCGATCGAGGAAGCGCAGAGCCGCCTCGCCAGGACGCAGGCCGATGCCCTGCTCGAGACCGCCCGCGCGCGCCTTGCCGAACAGGGTGTCGACAAGGTCACCCTTCTCGAGCGCCACGGCGACATCGTCGAGACCGTGATCGAGCGCGAGGCCGAGGCCGACATGGTCGTCATTGGCAAGCGCGGCGCCGGCGCCGATTTCGCGCGCGGCCACCTCGGTAGCAAGATCGAGCGCGTGGTGCGCCAGTCGGACAAGCCGGTGCTGGTCGCCAGCCGCGCCTTCCAGCCGATCGAAACCGCGCTCATCGCTTTCGACGGTGGCCTCACCAGCCGCAAGGCGGTGGCGATGGCCGCCACCTCGCCGCTATTCGAGAATGTGAAAAGCCACGTCCTCATGGTCGGCCATGACGACGACAAGGGCACGAGCGGCCTCAACTGGGCGATCGAAACCATGGGCGAGCGGCTCGGCGGCTGCGAGCGCGTGCATGGCGATGTCGAAGGCGCGCTGACCGCCGAGGCCAAGCGCATCGACGCCGACATCCTGCTCATGGGTGCCTACGGCCACAGCCCGCTGCGCACCATGATCGTGGGATCGACGACCACCGCGATGATGCGCGCGCTGACCAAGCCGGTGCTGCTCTTCCGCTAGGACGAGGCCTCATCGAGAGGCTAGCAAAAAGCCCCCGGTGCCAGTCTAGCGCCGGGGGCTTTTTGAATGACCCGAGGATGGTGGAGCTAGGGGGATTCGAACCCCCGACCTCTGCAGTGCGATTGCAGCGCTCTCCCAACTGAGCTACAGCCCCGCACCCTCGGGTGGAGGGGTCTTTAGCGCCGCTTTTCGCGCATTGCAACAACCTGTCTGCCGCTATGCACCCCTCATCGGGTGGAGCGCCTCTCCACGGAACGATTTTTCCCCGAAATCCATTGGTTTTCAAAGGGTTGGGCAGTCGGCCCGGCCCCCGAAAAATGTATAGTAAGGGGAAGTACCCAATGGCTTACAATCGATATGACCGGATGAGGAACCGCGAGGACGACCGCCACGACATGCGTCGCGATCGCCCCCGTGGCCGCATGACCCGCGACGAGCGCTTCGGCTATGACCGCGACGACCGCGATTTCTTCGACCGCGCCAGCGACGAAGTGCGCAGCTGGTTCGGCGATGAACGCGCCGAACGCCGCCGCGAACTCGACGAGCGCTACGGCTATGCGGGTGATGGCTACAAAAACCAGCATTTCGATTTCGAAGACACCTATTCGAGCGTCAACGAAGGCTATCGCCGTCCCTATGACGAAGGTGGCCGCTTTGTCGGTCGCTCGAGCATGAATGTCGACGACGACCATCTCGGCCGCCGCGCCTACGGTCGCTCGCAGGCCCGCACGCGGACCCCGACCGGCGACTATGACCGCGTCGACACCTATGACTATGATCGCGGCTATACCCAGAACCGCTGGGGCCGCCCGCAGACGCAGGCCGAATATACGCGCGACCGCGACTATGACGAATGGCGCACCCGCCAGATCGACGCACTCGACCGCGACTATGACGAGTGGCGCTCGGAGAACCAGGCGCGCTTCGACGACGAATTCACCTCGTGGCGCCAGGACCGCCAGATGAAGCGCGAGCAGCTTCGCGGCCTTGGCGACGATGCGACCGTGATCGGGTCCGATGGCGAGACCATCGGTTCGCTATCGAGCATCCGCGGCGACCGCATGATCCTGAAGGGTCAGGACGATGACAGCCGCTGTGTCTTTTCGCTGCGCAATGTCGACCAGATCGGCGAGAGTGAGGTGCGCCTCAACCTGACGAGCGAAGATGCCCGTCGCCGCATGCGCGACGATGACGACCTGACCGAAGGTCGCATGAACAACCGCAGCCTCTCGGACAACTACTAAGTCAGCAACAGGCTAGCCGACCTGCTGTCGGCACCGGAGGGCCCGGCCACCACGGTCGGGCCTTTCCTTATGCGCTGGCAGCGCCTACTTCGTTGCGAAACGCGACCCATCAGGAGAGAATATCATGGCCAATGCCTGGCACCTCATGCAGCGCCCGCAGGGCAAGCCCACCACCGAGGACGTCGCGCTCAAGGCCTATGACCTGCCCGCGCTCGAAGACGGCACGATCCATGTCCGCAACGACTGGCTCTCGGTCGATCCCTATATGCGCGCCCGGATGGACGACACCGAAAGCTATTTCGAGAGCTTCCAGATCGACAAGCCGATGGAAGGCGGCGCGGTCGGCACCGTGATCGCCTCGAAGGCCGAGGGCTTCGAAGAAGGCGACAAGGTGCTGCACATGGCGGGCTGGCGCGACGAGGCGGTCATCCCCGCCAAGGCTGCCAACAAGCTGCCCGACCTCGGCGTCGAGCCCTATCACTTCCTCGCCAACCTCGGCCTCACCGGCGGCACCGCCTGGTTCGGGCTGATGGACGTGGCCTCCGCCAAGGAAGGTGATACCGTCTTCGTCTCCGCCGCCGCGGGCGCGGTCGGCTCGGCGGTGGTCCAGATCGCCAAGGCCAAGGGCATGACGGTGATCGGCTCGGCGGGTGGGCCCGACAAATGCGACTTCGTGAAGGGCCTCGGCGCCGATGCCTGCGTCGATTATAAGGCAGGGCCGATCCTCAAGGGCCTCAAGGCCGCGCTCAAGGAGATCGGCAAGAAGGGAATCGACGTCTATTTCGACAATGTCGGGCGCGACCACCTCGATGCCGCCTTCGCCACCGCCAACAATGAGGCGCGCTTTGCCGAATGCGGCATGATCGACGGCTACAATCACGAGGATCCCTATGCCTATCGCTACATCATGTACGTGATCGGCAAGCGGCTCCAGCTGAAGGGCTTCATCTTCACCGACTTCATGGAGCGCATGCCAGAATTCTACGGCGCGATGGGCCCGATGATCATGTCGGGCCAGGTCAAGAGCCGCGAGACCGTCCACGAAGGCCTCGAGAGCACCTTCGATGCCTTCCTCGGCCTCTTCTCGGGCGCCAACACCGGCAAGATGCTGGTCAAGCTTTGATCACCATCAGGCGCGAGCAGCCCGACGATGCGCACTTTATCGAGGCGCTCGACCGTCGGCTGGCCGAGGTCATCGAGGCCCCCGCGCACGACGCCGAGGCAGTAAGCGCCTTCCAGCGCGATTTCACGGCAAGCCGACACGACGCCTCGCTCGGCGAGCAGGCGACCTTCGTGGCGCTAGGGGAAAGCGGCGAGCGGCTCGGCTATGTCAATGTTCGGTCCGGCCGGGACGAGATTTCCGGGGACGACTGCGGCTATATCGCGCTGCTTGCCGTGGCCCCCGAGGCCGAGGGAAAGGGCGTTGCACGGCGGTTGACGGAAGGCGCGGAGGATTGGAGCCGCGAGCAGGGGCATCAGCGCCTCGCGCTCGACGTCTTCGCGAGCAATCGGCGCGCCCTCGCATTTTACGAGAAACAGGATTTCGCGCCCGAAACCCTGCGCATGATCAAACGCCTCTAGTGCGCGAGGCGGCGTTGTAACTCGAGCTGGAACAGCTCCGGTGCATCGAGCCGGAGCGCGATCCGCATGACTTGTCTTTGGTTGCCGAGCATTCCGGTCATCGCCACGGGCCGCGCCAGCGTCATCGTGACATTGGGCGCGGACATGAGCGCGCAATTGATCGTGTCGGACTGCTTGAGCGTTTCGACATCGAAGGACTCACCGAGGCGGGCGATCGCGTCATAAGGCACGTGGAGATCGACGAGCAGGCCGTGCCGCACGTCGATGCCACTGTCGGTCAGCAGCACCGGTTTGAGGCGGATGCTTTTGATCAGCGCCACGAACCACAGGATCCCCGCCATCGTCAGCGCGAACATGACCCAGGCCACCGTCTCGCTCCATTGCATGAGGAGGAGATGGACGACGCCCAGCTCCACCACCTGCAGCCCGAGAAAGACCCACAGCATCGGGGCGAGATAGCGGTCGTAGCGATGCGCGCTCGCGCCTTCCGGGACGTCGGGGACCAGGCGCCAGCGAAAGAGCGCCAGCCGCATCGCCGCGCTTTCGCGAGCGGCGAGGTGGACCAGCCGCGGCGGCAGGATCGTCGCGAAGCTCTCTTCAAGGCTCGCTCCCCGGCGCAGCGCCTTGCCGAAGACCCCTAAGCTCCAGCCAACCCAGAGCGTTCCAACGAGCCCCATGGCCGCAAGCAGCGGGGGCATGGCGAGGATCGCCTCGCGCACCGGGCCAGACGCGCCCGCGAGGATGACAAGGCTTGCCAGCGTCAGCGCGCCGAGCAGGGCGCGCAACCGAACGCGGTCGCGAGGCGCCTTGGTGAGCGCCACGATCCCCAGCGTATCAGCGATGACCCAGGCGAAGAGGAGCGCGGCGATGCTGGCATTTGCGGCCGCCCAGTCGGTGAAGGTGAAGGCCCTCGCGCCGCCGACAAGTAAAAGCGGCGCGACGATCAGCAGGGCCGGGGCAAACCGGCGAAGCGCGGTCGTTTCCATGGGTCCTGCCTAGGCGCCGGCGATGGGTAAGGCCAGACCCTAGCCGGCGTAGTCGCAGTCGGCCGGATTGCCATTCGCAAGGCCGCGGCGGAGAGCTTCCATCCGCTGCGCGGAGGTGCCGTGGGTGAAGCTTTCGGGGCGCACCGCGCGGCCTGCCTGTTCCATCAGCGCATCATCGCCGATGGCGGCGGCGGCGCGCAGCCCTTCCTCCAGATCGCCCGGCTCCATCGCCCCCGTCTGCGCGGCCCACACGCCGGCATAACAGTCGGCCTGCAGCTCGACGCCGACCTGGAGGCGATTGCCTGCGGTCTGGCTGACGCGCTGCTGCTGGCGCTGGACGTTGGCGAGCGTGCCTTCGAGGTTCTGGATGTGGTGGCCGACCTCATGCGCGATGACATAACGCGCGGCAAAATCGCCCGGCGCATCGAAACGGCGCGACAGTTCGGTAAAGAAGTCGGGGTCGATATAGATGCGGCTGTCGCCCGGACAGTAGAAGGGCCCCATCACTTCCTGCCCGTAGCCACAAGCGGTCTGCGTGCCGCCCTCATAGGCGACGAGTTCGGGTTCCTGGTAGGTGGCACCGGCGCGGCGGAACAGGTCGCCCCACACATCGTCGGTGCTCTCGAGCGTGCCGCGAAGCAGCGCGAGCTCCTCCTGGGTCAGTGTGCTCTCGCCTGCCGAGGCGCTGCTGCTGCTGCCCTGCGGCGCGCCGCCGGTCAGGCCGCCGAGCCCGCCGGAAATTGCGCAATAGCCGAGCGCGAGGATGAGGAGGCCGACGACCCCGAACTTGTTGAAGACGAAGCGCGCGAGCAGCGCGAAGACACCCGCCGACATGCCGCCGCCGCGCATGCCGCCGCCGCGCTGGCCGGTGCGGTCGATGAAATTGTCACTGTCACGGTCGCCGATGCGCATCGCTCATGCTCTCCCTCTTTGCCCCGCCTGAACGGACGGGTGACCGTGGCGGTTGCATCCTCGTTGCGCTAACGTCATGGCTGTTCGAAAGGGAGACGAGAAAATGACCGACCTCACCGGAAAATGCGCGCTTGTCACCGGCTCCACCTCGGGTATCGGGCTGGCCATCGCGAGGGCGCTCGCCGATGCCGGGGCCGCGGTCATGATCAACGGCTTCGGCAAGGAACATGAGATCGACGCCATCCTCGGCGACTTGCGCAAGCGCTCGGGCGCCGAAGCGGTTCATTCGGACGCCGACCTCACCGACCCCGAAGCCATCGCCTCGATGGTCGCCGATTGCGTCAGCGCGATCGGCACTCCGCACATCCTCGTCAACAATGCGGGCATGCAGCATGTCGCCCCGATCGCCGAATTTCCGATAGAGAAATGGGATGCGATCATGGCCCTGAACCTGTCGGCAGTGTTCCATACCAGCCGGCTTGTCATCCCGATGATGCGCAAGGCGGGCTTCGGGCGGATCATCAACACGGCCAGCGCGCACAGCCTCGTCGCCAGCCCCAACAAGTCGGCCTATGTCGCGGCAAAACATGGCGTGACCGGCTTCACCAAGACAGTCGCGCTCGAGACAGCCGAGGACGGCATCACCGTCAACTGCATCTCGCCCGGCTATGTCTGGACGCCGCTCGTCGAACAGCAGATCCCCGACACGATGGCGGCGCGCGGGCTGACCCGCGAGCAGGTGATGAACGACGTGCTCCTGAAGGCACAGCCGACCAAGCGCTTCGTCACGGTCGAGGAAGTGGCGAGCTGCGCGCTCTACCTCTGCTCGGACGGGGCCGCCTCGATCACCGGCACGAACATCAGCATGGACGGCGGCTGGACCGCGCAATAGGCTCGCCCCCATGAACTGCATCGCGCCGCGCATCGCCGCCCTCCTCGCCCCGCTGCTCCTCCTCGCTGGTTGCGCCGTCCTGCCGGGCCAGCCCGCCATCGAGACGATCGAGAGCCGCGAGTGGCGCCAGGTCGTCAGCGATGCCGACGAAAGCCGCCTGCGCACCTGGCGCTCGACCTTCGGCGCCGCGCTCGCCGAGGCGCGCGACAAGGGCTATGGCGCTCAGGTCGACGCGCTCGGTGCGGTCGGCGACCCCGACCTGCTGCTTGGCCTCGGTCCGGTGCCGGAGGGCGACTTCCGCTGCCGCACGATCAAGCTCGGCACGCAGGGTGGCGGCACGCTCGCTTATGTGGACTATCCCTGGTTTGACTGCCGCATCCGTCCCGAAGAGGATCTTTTCGGCCTCGCCAAGCTGACCGGCTCGCAACGCCCCGTGGGGCTGCTCTTTCCCGACGATGCCTATCGACAGGTCTTCCTCGGCACGCTGGTGCTGGGCGATGAAGACCGTGCCATGCGCTACGGCGCCGACCCGCAGCGCGACATGATCGGTGCGCTCCAGCGCATCGGTGACAATCATTATCGCCTTATCATTCCCGAGCCGCGCTACGAGAGCCGCCTCGACATCATCGAACTCGTCCCGGAGGTCTGAACATGCGCTTTTCCCTGATGGCCGCAGCCGCCAGCATCGCCTTTGCCACCCCCGCCGCCGCACAAGGCGTGCCCGCCGGGATCGCCGAGGACATGCCCGAGCTGATCGAGCTCTACCGCTTCCTCCATGCCAATCCCGAACTGTCGAACCAGGAAACGCAGACCGCCGCGAAGCTCGCGGGGATCGCGCGCGACATGGGCTTCGATGTCACCGAAGGCGTCGGCGGCACCGGCGTCGTGGCGGTCATGGAAAATGGCGAGGGTCCCACCCTTCTCATCCGCGCCGACATGGACGGGCTGCCGGTCGTCGAACAGACGGGGCTCGATTTCGCCAGCAAGGTCGTCACCACCGCGCCTGCCTCGGGGGTCGAGACCGGCGTCATGCATGCCTGTGCCCACGACACCCACATGACCGCTTGGGTCGGCACCGCGCGCCAGCTTGTCGATCGCAAAGACGAATGGTCGGGCACGCTCGTCATGATCCTCCAGCCCGCCGAAGAGATTGGCGAAGGCGCAAAGGCGATGCTCGACGACGGGCTCTACGACCGCTTCCCCCACCCCACCCACGCCATCGCCTTCCACAATGCAGCGGCGGGCCCCGCGGGCTTTGTCGGCGTAAGTTCGGGCTTCGCGCTCGCCAATGTCGACAGCGTCGACATCAAGGTGCGCGGCATTGGCGGGCATGGTGCCTACCCCAACACCACGCGCGACCCCATCGTCATCGCCAGCCGCATCGTCGGCGCGCTCCAGACCATCGTATCGCGCGAGCTCGACCCGCGCGAACCGGCGGTCGTCACCGTCGGGAGCTTCCACGCGGGTGCCAAGCACAACATCATCCCCGACGAGGCGGACCTCCTCCTCACCGTGCGCAGCTATTCGGACGAGACGCGCGCGCATCTTCTCTCGGCGATCGAGCGCATCGCCAAGGCCGAGGCGATGGTCGCGGGCGTGCCCGAGGACCGGATGCCGATCGTCACCATCCGCGACCAGGAATATACGCCCGCCACCTACAACACCCCCGAACTGGCGGGCCGCGCGCTCGGCCTGTTCAAGGAGCGCTTCGGCGAGGCGCGCGTGGCCGAGGTGCCGCCGGTCATGGGCGGGGAAGATTTCGGCCGCTTCTACCGCGCCGACAATGACATCGAGAGCCTGATCTTCTGGGTCGGCGGCACGCCCGCCGACAAGTGGGCGGCGGCAGGCGGCGACACGGCCCAGCTGCCGAGCCTTCACAGCCCCTTCTATGCGCCCGATGCCGAAGCCGTCATCTCGACCGCGACCGAAGCGCTGACCCTGCTGGCGCTCGACATCCTCGGCTAGCGATGCTGGCGGCGCCCCTCGCCTTGCTCGCGGCACAGGCAGCGGCGTCGCTGCCCCATGATGCCGCGCCGACGAGCAGCGAGGACACCGTCTGGACGCAGGTGTCGGCGGCGGACCATGCGGACGCCTACGACATCTACCTGCGGCGCTTCCCCGAGGGCGAGCATGTCGATACCGCAAAGGCGGCGCTGGCACGGCTCGCGCCATCGCGCCCGGTCGAGAGCGAGGCCCAGTCGGCGGCCTGCGATGCCTATGCCGACGACCTGCCCATCGATGACGAGGCCTCGACCTATCGCAAGGCCTTCGCCGCCGACACGGTCCGGACCTACAGGCAGGCGCTCACGGAATACCCCGCCCACGCCTGCGCGCCGCGCATGCGGGTCGCGCTCGACGAGCTCGAGCGGCTCGAGGCGCTGTCGGCACCCGTGGCGGGGGTCGGGCCGCTCGGCTTTCATCTCCTGCCCGGGCGCCCGCTGGTGCGCGGGATCGATTATCCGGTCGTCGCCATGCGGCAGGGCGCCGAGGGCAACGTGACGATGACGTGGACAGTGGGCAACGATGGTCGCGTGAAGGATTGCGCGGTGACCACGAGCAGCGGCTCGGACGTGCTCGACGCAGCCGCCTGCCGCCTCGCCACGCAGCGCCTGCGCTACGACCCCGCACGCGATGCGTCCGGCAACGCCGTGGAGGGGCGAAGCTGGACGACCATCTCCTGGCGGATCGCCGACTAGGCGCTGGCCGCGTCGAGCGCGGCGAGTTGCGCCTCGCTTAACTCAAGCGTCAGGCTCGCGGTCAGCTCGGACAGTTGCGCGAGGCTCGTCGCGCTGGCGATGGGGGCGGTGACGGTCGGGCGCGAGCCGAGCCACGCCAGCGCGATGGTGGCGAGCGGCGCGCCCGTCTCGCCCGCGATCGCGTCCATCGCCTCGAGCACCTTCGGCCCCCTGCCCTCGAGATAGGCGATGTTGCGCAGCCCCCGCGGGCTTTTCGAAAGATCGTCCTTCGAGCGGTATTTGCCGGCGAGGAAGCCGTTGGCGATGCTGTAATAGGTGAAGACCGCCAGGTCGTGCTTGCGCACGCAGGCCTCGAGCTCGTCCTCATAGCGCGCGCGTTCGACAAGATTGTACCACGGCTGGAGTGCGACGGGCTTCGTCAGTCCCTCGGCCTCGCAGGTCGCCATCACCTCGTCGATACGCCCGGGCGTGAAATTCGACAGGCCGATGGCGCGGACCTTGCCCGCTTTCACCAATGCATCGAAGGCGCCGAGGCTGTCGGCCAGCGGCACCTTCTGGTCATCGGTGTGGAGGTAATAGAGGTCGATATCGGTGCCGAGACGCTTCAGCGAAGCATCGCAGGCCTTCGCCACCACCTCGGGCGCGAGGCCCTCGAGAAAACCGACCTTGCTGGCGATCACCACCTCGTCGCGCTTGCGCGAGGATTTGAGCCACTTGCCGATCACCGTCTCGCTCTCGCCGCCGACATGCCCCGGTACCCAGGCCGAATAGCTGTCGGCGGTGTCGATCATCTGCCCGCCCGCGGCGACAAACCCGTCCATCAGACGGAAGCTAACTGCCTCGTCGGCGGTCCAACCGAAGACATTGCCGCCGAGTGCGAGGGGCGCGACCTTGCCGACGTCGATGCTTGCCATGTCGTTCACCTTATCTTTGTAAATTTTTCCGACAGTGGGGCCATGTCGGTATCATTGACAGAAGGTTTGGCCCGCTGATGTCGTTCCCCGAGGCCCATTACAGCTCCTATCTCGCGGCGATCCTCTTCGCGCTGCTCGTCGCGTGGCAGCTTTTCAAGGGCCCGCGCACGGCCGCACAGCGCACGCTCATCGGCGCCTTCGCGCTGACCAGCCTTTGGGCCTGGCTCGATGCGCTGGGCGCCGCCGACGTGCTGACGGGACTGGCAGAGACCTTGCGCAACCTCGTCTGGATCGGCCTCCTCCACAGCCTCGCGACCAGCGGCGAGCCCGACCGGCGCCAGAAGGGGCTGAAGCTCGTCTATGCCTCGGTCGCAGGCGTGCTCGGCCTCCAGCTAGTGACCGTGATCGTCCCCCCGCTCGCTCCTGCAGACATGGACCTCGCGACCGTGTCGACCACGCTCAACCTCCTGCACATCCTCGGGGCCGCGGGCGGTCTTGTCCTCGTCCATAACTTCTATGGGCAGGCCGAGCCGGGCAGTCGCTCGACCATGCGCTATGCCATGCTCGCGCTCGCCTGGATCTGGCTCTACGACCTCAACTATTACACCATCGCCTATCTCTCGCCCGAACTCGGGGCCGCGGTGGGCGACTGGCGCGGACTCGCGGTCGCCGCCGCCGGTCCGCTGTTCGCCCTCGGCGCGCGCTCGGACGTCGCATGGCGCTTCCGGATGAGCCGCGCGGCGACCTTCCAGTCGCTCTCGCTCCTCGGCATCTGCGCCTATTTCGCGGTCATGGCGGTGCTCGCCACCGTGATGCGCGAGGAAGGCGGCGAAGTGGCGGGCGGGGTCGCGGTCACGCTGCTCACCATCCTCGTCGTCGGCGCGATGGCGATCCTCCCCTCGAGCCGCGCGCGCGCCTGGGCCAAGGTCAAGATCGCCAAGCATTTCTTCGAGCATCGCTACGACTATCGCACCGAATGGCTGCGCTTTACCGAGACGATCGGCGGCGACGAAGGCGAGCGCGGCGCATTGGGTGCCCGCATCGTGCGCGCCTTTGCCGACATGCTCGATGCGCCGGGCGGCGTCCTCCTCGTGCGCGACGAGCATGAGGGGCTGCGCGCTGGCGGCGTCTGGAACTGGGGCGCGCGCCTCGTCGATCCGCCCGCCGGGGTCTTCACCAACGAGCGCGAAGCGCCCTTCTGGGAGCATGTCGTCGCCGAGACGCGCATCCTCGAACTCAACGGCCTTCGCGAAGGCTGGGGCGACCCGCGCGACCGCGCCGCCGGTCCGCCCTCATGGCTGCTCGAGCGCGACGAGGCCTATGTCGCCATCCCGCTGCTCGCCGACCGCCAGCTGATCGGCCTCGTCCTCCTCGCCCAGCCCGATTACAGCCGTCCGCTCGACTGGGAGGATTTCGACCTCCTGCGCACCGCGGGACGGCAGGCGGCCAGCGCGCTCGCCGAAAAGGTCAGCCAGGAAGCGCTCGCCAAGGCCCAGCGGTTCGAGGAATTCAACCGCCGCTTCGCCTTCATCATGCACGACATCAAGAATCTCGTCAGCCAGTTGTCGCTCCTGTCGCGTAATGCCGAGCGCCATGCCGACAACCCCGAGTTCCGCGCAGACATGGTCGCCACGCTCAAGAGCTCGGTGGCGAAGATGAACGACCTCCTCGCCCGCCTCGCACCGCAAGGCACCCGCCCCGACAAGAAGGCACGCGCTACCCGCCTCGACGATGTCCTCTCCTTCGCCATCGCCGCCAAGCGCGCGGACCATGACGTCCGCCTTCTCGGCGATCGCGAGCGCTGGGCGGTGGCCGATGCCGCCAGCCTCGAACAGGCGATCGGCCATCTCGTCCAGAATGCCATCGATGCCAGCTCCAAGGACAAGCCTGTCATCGTCCGCATCGGCGGCGACGACGGCGACGTCGTCATCGACGTCATCGACGAGGGGCACGGCATGGATCCCGACTTCGTCCGCTCGCGCCTGTTCGAACCCTTCGCCTCCACCAAGGACGGGGGTTTCGGCATCGGCGCCTATGAGGCGCGCGCGCTGATCCTCGCCATGGGGGGCCGCCTCGATGTCGAATCCCGCGCGGGAGAGGGTACCCGCTTCACCATCCGCCTCGCCGCCGCCGCGCCCGGGGAATTGAGGAAATCCGCATGACCAAGCCGACCCGCCCGATCCTGCTCGTCGTCGAGGATGACGAGGGCCTGCAGCGCCAGTTGAAATGGGCCTATGAGGACTATGAAGTCGTCGCGGCCACGAGCCGCCAGCAGGCGATCGACCTCCTGCGCCTCCACGAGCCCGCCGTGGTCACGCTCGACCTCGGCTTGCCGCCCGATCCCGATGGCACCAGCGAGGGTTTCGCCACCCTGTCCGAAATCCTTGCATTGAAGCCCGACACCAAGGTCATCGTCGCCTCGGGCCATGGCGCGCGCGAGAGTGCCCTCAAGGCCATCGCCAACGGCGCCTACGACTTCTACCGCAAGCCCGTCGACATCGACGAGCTCGGCCATATCGTGAAACGCGCCTTCCAGCTGCACGAGATCGAGAGCGAGAACCGCCGCCTCGAGGCGACCGCCAACGACAGCCAGACGGTGCTGGGCTCGATCGTCTCGGCATCGCCGGAAATGCTCAAGGTCGCCCACACTATCGAGCGCGTCGCCTCGGCCGACGTCTCGGTCATGCTGCTGGGCGCCTCGGGCACCGGCAAGGAACTGCTCGCCCGCGCGGTCCATGACCAGAGCCCGCGCAAGGGCGGCGAATTTGTCGCCATCAACTGCGCCGCCATCCCCGAGAATTTGCTCGAGGCCGAATTGTTCGGCTACGAGCGCGGCGCCTTCACCGGCGCCGTGAAGACCACGCCGGGCAAGATCGAGCTGGCGCAGGGCGGTACGCTGTTCCTCGACGAGGTCGGCGACATCCCCCTGCCCCTCCAGGTCAAGCTTCTCCGCTTCCTCCAGGAACGCGTCATCGAGCGCATCGGCGGCAGGAAGCCGATCGATGTCGACACGCGCATCGTCTGCGCCACCCACCGCGACCTCGACGGCATGATCGCCGAGGGCAGCTTCCGCGAGGATCTCTATTACCGCCTCGCCGAGATCGTCGTGCCGATCCCGCCGCTGTCCGCTCGCACCGGCGATGCCGTGCTGCTGGCGCGCTATTTCACCGGCAAATATGCCAAGGACCTCGGGCGCAACATCAGCGGGCTCGCCCCCGATGCGGTCGAGGCGGTCGACGAGCATCCCTGGCCCGGCAATGTCCGCGAGTTGGAAAACCGCATCAAACGCGCGGTCATCATGGCCGACGGCAAGCTCGTCACCGCGGGCGACCTCGACCTGCAATCGAACAGCGACGGCGAGGGCGCGAGCCCGATCAACCTGCGCGCCGCGCGCGAGATCGCCGACCGCAAGGCCATCCGCCAGGCGCTGACCCGCACCGACAACAATATCTCGGGCGCGGCCAAGCTCCTCGGCATCAGCCGCCCGACGCTCTACGACCTCATGAAACAGTATAAGCTCAGCGCCTGATTTCTTAACCTATTGTATTAACAAGCATAGTGAGAGACACTCTCCGGAGCGACTCGATGTAGGGGTCGCGACGCTTCGGGGGACATCCCATGACCTATGCGCGCGTCTATGTGATCGGCGACAGCCTCGCCGACAGCGGCAATGCCCTTGCGCTTGCCTATTGGTATGACGGCCTGCCCTTCGCCTCCCTGCCCGCCGGCACCCCGCTGCCCGAGCTCGGCTATTTCGAGGGACGCTTCACCGACGGCTATACCTTCTCCGACCTCATCTCGAACAAGTTCACCGGCGAGGTGAGCGAGCCGACCTTCCCCTTCCGCTACGAGGATCCGTGGCTCGGTATCCCGATCGCGCCCTTCGAGCCCGATCCCGTCGGAAATGCGCTCAACTTCGCTTATGGCGGCGCGCAGGTGCTGAAGGGCGACGAGGCCGTCCTCGACCTGTCGGACCAGGTCGATGCGCTGCAGGACGCGCTCGATAATGACATCCCGTCTGATGCGCTCATCATCGTCACGCTGGGCGGCAATGACATCCGCAGCCTCGTTCCCGACAATGGCACGATCACGCCGCCGTCCGAAGCCTATGCGCGGATCGACGACATCATCGCCGACATGCTCAAGCATCTCGGCCAGCTGGTGCGCGACGGCGCGGTCGACATGCTCATCTCGGGCGTCGCCGACATCGGCGTGGTCCCCGAATATGACTATAACCGCAACGGCGTGCTTGATCCCGACGAGCAGGCGCGCGCGGACGCGGCGACCGAATACAGTCTCTACCTCGACTTCCTCATCCGCACGGTGGTGGTCCCCGACCTCGAGGCGCGCGGCGCCAATGTCACCTATGCGCCGCTGACCGACAATGTCGGCCAGCTCGGTGCTCTGTCGCTCATCCTGCCGACGCTGGCGGGGCTTTACGGGCTCGATCCGGCCGAGCTCGCCAACAACTTCCTCACCTATCGCGACCTCGTCTTCTTCGACGACATCCACCCGACCGCGCAGGTGCATGCCATCGCCGGCTCGCTGATGATGGCGCAGATGGCGGGGACCGAATGGATCGAGATCCTGCCGATGGAGGCGCCGCAGGCGCTCGTCGCAGGCTCGCTCGACGTGGCCGGGGCGACGACGACCGTGGACGTCCTCCTCGTCGCGGACACCGACTATGCGTTCGACATGCTCGGCATGAGTTCGCTGGGTATCACAGGCAGCCTCGCCGACCCGATCCTCTTCCTGTCGGGCGCTGGGCTGTCGGCGGGCGATGACGACAGCGGGGCGGGTTTCGATGCCCATCTCGCCGTCACTGTCGCGCAATCGGGCACCTACGCGCTGACCCTCGATGCGGTGGGGATGGTGACGGGCGATTATGTCCTGCTCGCCGCCGCGGTCGGCGGTGCGGCAATGGGCCGCGGCGACAGCTATGTCGTCTCATCCTCCACCACGTTGGTGCTCGAGGCCGAGGGCGGGGTCGGCACCGATGTCGTGCGCGCGAGCGTCGATTACGCGCTCGCTGGGGGCAGCGAGATCGAGGTACTCGAGACGGCCAATGACAAGGGCAAGGCGTCGATCGATCTCACCGGCAACGGCTTCGACCAGCTCATCCAGGGCAATGCGGGAAACAACCGCATCGACGGCGGCGGCGGCGAAGACGAGATGTTCGGCGGGCGCGGGAAAGACATTTTCGTGCTCGATGGCGACGGGGTCGACCGCATCCTCGACTATGGCAGCGAGGACCGCATCGACGTTGGCACGCTGCTGTCGCTCGAGGCGGGCGTCGACCCCGTGTCGGCCGGCTATCTGCGGATCGCGGGCGGGCAGGTCGAGGTCGATCTCGACGGTGGCGGCGACGAATGGGTCGCCATCGCCGAGGTCGGTGTCAGTGCCGCGACCTTCCTCTACCGTTCGGGCGGCGAGGTCGCCGAGGTCAGCTTCGGCGCCACCAAGGGCGGCGGCGGCGGATCCAAGGGTGGCGGCGGTCCGAAGGGTGGCAGGAACAACCTGACCGCCAACTCCCTGCTCGCCTCCCCGCTCGGCCTCACCGCCTTCGCGGTCGTGGCGATGGAAGTGGCCGACAGCGCGGAAAGCCACGACACCTATGTGATGTCGTCGCCGACCCCGCAGGCCGCCGAACTGCCACCGCTGACGATGGCAACAAGCGATGTGGTGAAATTTGCCTCTCCGGTTGCCGCCGAGAGCGTGACGGTCGAAAGCGCGCGGTCGGCCCACGGCCTCGCAGAAACGTCCGCGACACTGGTGCCGGTGGTGGAGGAAGTCGCGCTACCACCCCTCCCCGATGCATCCGACTTGCCGATGCCGGCCGAGCATATCGCACCTCCCGATTTCGGCGACGGCGTGATGATGGCGGCCCCCATGACAGGCGATGCCGACCTGGCCGCCGTTCTCGTGGAGGCGCTGGTGGAGGTTGATGGCGATCCGGTCGAGGCATTGCTCGCTGCGCTCACCGCGCGCAGCGAGTCCGATGCGGAAAGCGCCATGCCCGTCGTCGCGGAAGCCGACAACGGCATCGCGGACATGATGATCATGCCCTTTGATCCGGTCGAACTGGCACTCGCGGCACCAGATGGCGCGCCGCTGGCCTAGCCGAGCCCTTCGGCCTTCTCCGCGACCTCGAGCCAGCGCTCTTCGGCCGCGTCTTTCTCCGCGCGCTTGTCCTCGAGGCTCTGCGTGAGCGCGGCAAAGCGGTCGGGGTCGGCGGAGAAGAGCTCGGGGTCGGCCAGCGCGGTCTCGATCTCGACCATTTCGGTCTCCAGCTTCTCGATCTCGCTCGGCAGCCGGTCGAAGTCGCGCTGGTCCTTGTAGCTGAGTTTCACCGCGCGGGTGCTCGGCGCGGGCTTGGAGGCAGCACCGCTCTTCTTCGCCTTCTTCGCCCCGCTTTTCCTGTCCTTGCGGCGCTTGGCCCAGTCCTCATAGCCGCCCGCCACGACATCGACCGTGCCCGAGCCATCGAGGCCGAGCGTGATCGTCACCGTGCGGTCGAGGAAGTCGCGGTCGTGGCTGACCAGCAGCACGGTGCCCTGATAGTCGGCGATCACTTCCTGCAAGAGGTCGAGCGTCTCCATGTCGAGATCGTTGGTCGGCTCGTCGAGCACGAGCAAATTGCTCTCGCGGGCGAATTCGCGCGCCAGCAGCAGGCGGTGCCGCTCGCCCCCCGACAGCGTGCCGACGAGCGCCTCGGACAGGCCCGGGTCGAACAGGAATTCCTTGAGATAGCCCTTGATGTGCTTCTTGGTGCCGCGCACCTCGATCCAGTCGCCGCCCTCGGCGAGGATGTCGCGTACCTTCTTCTTGGGGTCGAGGAGCTTGCGCTGCTGGTCAACGACGATCCCCGACAGCGTCTTGGCAAGGTTGACCTTGCCCTCGTCGGGTTCAAGCTCGCCCGTCAGCATCCTGAGGAGCGTCGTCTTGCCCGCGCCATTGGCGCCGACGATGCCGATCCGGTCGCCGCGCTGCACCCGCAGGCTGAAGTCGTCGATGATCGTCCGCTCGCCGAAGCGCTTGGTGACATTTTCGGCATCGATCACCGTCTTGGTCTTCACTTCGTCCTTGGCGAGGCCGAGTGCCGAGGTACCCTGCATGCCGATCATCGCGGCACGCTGGGCGCGCAGTTCGAACAGCTGGCGAAGGCGGCCCTGGTTGCGCTTGCGCCGCGCCGTCACACCCTTGTGCAGCCACTCGGTTTCCTGCCGCAGCTTCTCGTCGAGCTTCTCGAGACGTCGCCGGTCCTCCTCAAGCACCTCCTCGGTCCATTTGTCGAACCCGCCATAGCCGATCTCGGCACGCCTCAGGGTGCGGCGGTCGAGCCAGATACAGCTGGTCGTCAGCCGCTTCAGGAACGAGCGGTCATGGCTGATGACGATGAAGGCGCCATTGTAGCGTCCAAGCCAATCCTCGAGCCATTCGATCGCGCCGAGGTCGAGGTGGTTGGTCGGCTCGTCGAGCAGCAGCAGGTCGGGCTCGCTCGCCAATGCGCGCGCCAGCGCGGCGCGGCGGCGTTCGCCCCCGCTCGCGGTCTTCGCCTCGCGGTCGAGGTCGGCGCCCATTTGCTGCGCGATGGCCTCGATCGCATGGGCTGGCGGAGCCCGCTCACCGCTCGTCGCCCAGTCGATCAACCGCTCGTGCCCGCTCATGTCGGGGTCCTGCTGGAGCCAGACGATATTGACGCCGGGCATCACCGTGCGGCTACCCGCGTCCAGTTCCACATCGCCCATGATGGTGCGGAACAGCGTGGTCTTGCCCGCGCCGTTGCGCCCGATCAGCGCGAGCCGGTCCTTGGGGCCGACGTGGAGCGTGAGGTCCTGGAACAGGATGCCGTCGCCATGATGGAGCCGGACGTCTTCGAGGCTGAGAATCGGTGGTGCCATATTGTCACAGCGCCTAGCCTTTCCGCGGCCTCCCGTCATCTTTGTTCCTGAACGCGCGAAAAGCATGCCATTCACACATCATTCAATGCCCCGACCCTAGGAGGGAGGCCGAGGACAAATCAGTGATGCGTGTACGAACTTCCCTTCTCGCCGCCTTTGGCGCGGCCACCCTGCTTGCGACCCCCGCGGCGGCCCTTGGTGCGTTCCAGCCCGAGCCGCCCCGCGCGGAGCGTGACCAGGACCGTGCCTATGACAAGGCCCGCAACGGCAATGCGATGCCGCTGCCGCTGCTCGAGCAGCGCGTGGTACCGCGCATGCGTGGTTTCCAGTATCTCGGCCCCGAGATGCGCGGCAATGTCTATCGCCTGAAGTTCGTCCGCGACGGTCGCCTCGTGTGGGTCGATGTCGACCCGCGCACCGGCCGCGTCGTCGGCACCTCGAACCGCTAGCGCCCCTCCTTTTTTCCAGAGATCTTCCTGCTGCACGTTCCCGTCGTTACGGTGGCGTCAAGCAACCGTTCATGCCATGAAGGGTTGAACGAGGTGGAACAGGGAAAAACGGGAAAAAGATGCGAATCCTCATCGTCGAAGACGAACCCAATCTCGGGCGCCAGCTGCGCTCCACGCTCGAAGGCGCCGGCTATGCCGTCGATCTCGCCACCGATGGCGTCGACGGTCACTTCCTCGGCGAGAGCGAGAGCTATGACGCGGTCGTGCTCGACCTCGGCCTGCCCGAGATGGACGGCCTCACCATCCTCAACAAGTGGCGCAAGGGCGGGAAGGACATGCCCGTCCTCGTCCTGACGGCGCGCGACAGCTGGTCGGACAAGGTCGCCGGCCTCGATGCCGGCGCCGACGACTATCTCGCCAAGCCCTTCCAGACCGAAGAGCTGATCGCCCGGCTGCGCGCGCTGATCCGCCGTTCGGCGGGCCATGCCTCCTCGGTGCTCGAAGCGGGCGAGATCCGTCTCGACACCCGCTCGGGCAAGGTCACCAAGGATGGCGAGCCCGTGAAGCTCACGGCGCAGGAGTATAAGCTCCTCAGCTACCTCATGCACCATAAGGGCAAGGTGGTTAGCCGGACCGAGCTGATCGAGCATATCTACGACCAGGATTTCGACCGCGATTCGAACACCATCGAGGTGTTCGTCACGCGCATCCGCAAGAAGCTCGGCTCGGAGACGATCACCACCATTCGCGGGCTGGGCTACAGCCTCGAGGACCCCGAGGATCGTGACGACGGCTGAGCCTCCGCTGGGGGACATCCTTCCGGGCGTGCGGCGTGAACGGCGCGAATCGCTGACCCGCCGCATGATCGGCATCGCCGCGCTGTGGATCGCGGTGCTGCTGCTCATCGGCGGCTATGCGCTGGACCGCATCCTGACGCGCTCGATCGTCGACAATTTTGACGGCCAGCTCGAATATGTCCTCAACGCCATGATCGCGGCCTCCGAGATCGGCCCCGATGGCGAGGTGCGCTTCAACCGTCCACCCGCCGACCAGCGCTTCCTTGAAATCTACTCGGGCCGCTATTTCCAGATCTCGGGCGAGGGTGCCGACACTTTCGCCTCACGCTCGCTCTGGGACCGGCGCCTCGCCACGCAAGTCTCGCACAGCGATCTCGACGTGCATGTCCGCGACAGCTTCGAGTTCGAGGGCGAACCACTGCGCATCGTCGAGCGCGACATCATCCTTCCCGACAGCGACGTGCGCTGGCGCTTCCAGGTCGCCGAGAGCCGCGAGCAGCTCGACGAGCAGATCGAGGAACTGCGCTCGACCCTCATCCGCTCCTTCGCCGTCCTCGGCCTCGGACTGCTCATCATGGCGGGGATCCAGACCATCTACGGCCTGTGGCCACTACGGCGGGTCCGCCGCGCCGTGGTCGAGATCCGCACCGCCGAGAAACAGCGGATCACCGACGATTTCCCGCGCGAGATCACCCCGCTCGTCGACGAGATCAACGAACTGCTCGCGCATAACGAGGCGCAGGCCGAGGAGGCCCGTCGCCACGCCGGCAACCTTGCCCATGCACTGAAGACCCCGCTCACCGTGATCACCAATGCCGCCACCGCGCGCGAGAGCGACCTCGACGAGATCGTCTGCCGCGAGGCGACCGTGATGCGCCGCCAGGTCGACCACCATCTCGCCCGCGCCCGCGCCATCGGCCGCCGCGCCTCGGCGCAGGCGCGGGCCCATGTCGCGACCAGCCTCGACCCGATCGAACGCGCCGTCACGCGCCTCTACGACGGCGTCACCGTCGATGTTGCGGGCGACCGCGAAGCCTGCGTTCGCGTCGAGAAGCAGGACCTTGACGAGATGCTCGGCAACCTCGTCGAGAATGCCGCCAAATATGGAGGCGGGCGTGTCTTCGTGACGATCGAAGCTTCAGCACCTGTCGTCGACATCCTGGTCGAGGACGACGGGCCCGGCATCCCCAAGGACCAGCGCGACGCGATCTTCGCGCGCGGTGCCCGGCTCGATACCACCGGCAAGCAGGGCTCGGGCCTCGGGCTCGCCATCGTGCGCGACGTCGCCGAAATCTATGGTGGCACCGTCGCGCTTTCCGAGAGCGAGGACCTCGGCGGCCTCCTCGCGCGGCTTTCCCTTCCCGCCGTGCTCGAGACAAGCTAGGGGGCGTGCCATGACCGGAAACGTCACGCCGCTCCGCCCCGATTCCACGCCCTCGCTCGAGCCCATGATCGGCCTCGTCGCCGAGGACATGAACGCCGTCAACGCGATCATCCTCGACCGCATGCAGTCGAAGGTCGCGCTGATCCCCGAGCTTGCGGGACATCTCATCGCGGGCGGCGGCAAGCGGCTCAGGCCTATGCTCACGCTGGCCGCTGCACGGCTGCTCGACTATCCGGGCGCACGCCATCACAAGCTGGCCGCCGCGGTCGAGTTCATCCACACCGCGACGCTCCTTCACGACGATGTCGTCGACGGCTCGGAAATGCGCCGCGGCAAGCGCGCCGCCAACCTCATCTGGGGCAATCCCGCTACCGTACTGGTCGGCGACTTCCTCTTCAGCCGCGCCTTTGAACTGATGGTCGAGGACGGCAGCCTCAAGGTCCTCAAGATCCTCAGCCACGCCAGCGCGGTCATCGCCGAGGGCGAGGTCGACCAGCTCACCGCCCAGCGCCGTATCGAGACGTCGGAAGACGAGTATCTGAACATCATTGGCGCCAAGACCGCCGCGCTGTTCGCCGCCGCCTGCCAGGTTGCCCCCGTCGTCGCCGAAGCGGGCGAGGAAGCCGAGGCCGCGCTCGAGGCCTATGGCCGCAATCTCGGCATCGCCTTCCAGCTGATCGACGATGCGATCGATTACACCAGCGACGAGGCCACGATGGGCAAGGGCCTCGGAGATGATTTCCGCGACGGCAAGATGACGCTACCCGTCATCCTCGCCCATGCCCGCGGCTCGGCCGAGGACCGCGCTTTCTGGAAGGCCGCCATGCAGGGCAGCCGGACGAGCGACGAGGACCTCGCCCATGCCGTCTCGCTGATGCGGGCAACCGGCGCGCTCGACGACACGATGGAAGCCGCGCGCAGCTTTGCCCGTCGCGCCGTCGATGCGCTCAACATCTTCCCCGACAGCAATGCCCGCCGCGCGATGGTCGAGGCCGCCAACTTCGCGGTCGCCCGCGCCTACTGAGCATAAAAATGCGGTCCGGCCCCGCGAGCGGGTGGAGCCGGACCGCAAGTTTGCCCCCCTTGGGGAAGGCGTATCGCGTCAGACGCGGGTCGCGCTGAAGCGGGTCACGTCACCGTTCTTGGCGTTGCGATAGAGACCGTTGAGGCGACCGTCCTCGCCGACAGTCCATTCGGTCGTGCCCTGTTCCTCGCCGTCGCGCATGAAGGTTTCGCGATAGCTGTTCTCGCCGATCTGCTCGACCTTCACCATCTCGCCGGAATCGCTGCCTTCGACCGCGACGGGCTCGCCGCCGAGCGTGGCGGTGTAGCTGCCGCTGTTGCCCTGCCAGCTGAACTGGTCGCCCTCGACATTGAAGCTGGCGCGCAGGCCGGCATCGCTGACCGTCTCGACATCATCGTACATCCATTTGCCCGACACGGCATGGCTGCCATCGGCACCCGCCTCGACGCGCGTCCAGCGGTTGGAGCCCTCGACGACTTCGGCGCCGCGCATGTTCTTGAAATTGCCGGTCGCGCTCTGCCCGTCTTCCGACACGGTCATGCTGCTCTCGTAGACGACCTCGCCTTCGTGGCGGCCGCTGAACTTCACGGTGCGGTCATCGACTTCCTCGACCATCACCTCGTCGGTGCCTGGCAATTCGACCGCATGCCATTCGCCATCGGCAGGCACCGAATAGGGCGTGTCGCAGCTCTTGCACTCATAGGTGCCGTCGGCGAGCACCCACTCGTCCTCGCTGCTTTCGAACTCGGCGCTGTCGATGTCGATCATCCAGTCGCCGCTGATGCCCTCGGCGGCAGCGGCGGCGGTGGTCGTGTCGGCGTCCATGTCCCCGCCCGCATCGCAGGCGACGGCACCCAGCGACAGGGCCAGTACGGCCGTCATGGTGGTCAGTTTCTTCATGTCATTCCCCTTCGTCCCATTGCGAAGGGAATGCCGTGGACAGGCGCCCCCCACGCCGCGACTCGTCACCGTTGCGATGACGAGGCGAAGCGCGAACAGGAGCACGAATCCAACCTAAACACAACAATTGTTAAAAACATGGCCTTGCTTGCCACGGCCCGCCGCTTGGTCGATGAGCAAGGCGATGCTGCCGATCCACCACGTCCTGCCAGAGCTTCTGCGCGCGCTTGATGGCGCCTCTCGCGCCCTGCTGATCGCGCCGCCGGGGGCGGGCAAGACGACGCAGGTCGCCCCTGCCCTGCTCGAGGCAGGCTGGTGCTCGGGCGAAATCTTGCTCCTCGTGCCGCGCCGCCTTGCCGCGCGCGCGGCGGCCGAGCGGATCGCCGAGGAAGCGGGCGAGAAGGTCGGCCAGCGTTTCGGCTATGCCACCCGTCTCGACAGCAAGCCGGGCAGCCGCGTCACGCTGATGACCCACGGCGTCTTCCTCGCGCGCATCCAGGCCGATCCCGAGCTGGCGGGCGTGAGCGCGGTGCTGTTCGACGAGGTGCACGAGCGCAGCATGGACAATGACCTCGCGCTCGCCTTCGCGCTGGAAGCGCAGGCAGGATTGCGCGAGGACCTCAGGCTCCTTCTCATGTCGGCGACGCTCGACGTGGATGCGTTCCGGCCGATGCTCGGCGAAGCGCCGCTGGTCGAGAGCGAGGGCCGCAGTCACCCGCTCGAGCTGCGCCACGTCGGACGCGATCCCGCCGCCCCGGTCGAGCGGGAGACGGCAAGCGCCATCCGCACCGCGCTGGCCGAAGAGAAGGGCTCGCTACTCGCCTTCCTGCCCGGCGTGCGCGAGATCGAGCGGACCGCCGATGCGCTCGGCAAGCTCCCCGACACTGTCGTCCTCCACCGTCTTCACGGCCAAGTCGACCCCGCCGCGCAGCGCGCCGCGCTCAAGCGCCCCGCCCCCGGCACGCGCAAGCTCGTCCTCGCCTCCGCCATCGCCGAGACCAGCGTGACGGTCGACGATGTCCGCATCGTGGTCGACGCCGGCCTCGCGCGGCGCCCGCGCTACGATGTCGGCGCAGGCCTCACGCGCCTCGTTACCGAACGCGCCAGCCGCGCCGCCGTGACCCAGCGCGCGGGCCGCGCGGCGCGGCAGGCGCCCGGCGTCGCCATCCGCCTGTGGGAGGAAGCCGCCAACAAGGCACTGCCCGCCCATGATCCGCCCGAGATCGTCGAGGCCGACCTTGCCCCGCTCCTCCTGTCGAGCCTGATGTGGGGGACGCGCGATCCTGCCGAGCTGCCGCTACCGACCACCCCGCCCGCCCCTGCGCTGGCCGTAGCGCGACGGCTGCTCGAACGGATCGGGGCCATGGACGCGAGTGGCGGGCTGACCGCCCACGGACGGCGCATCGCCACCCTCCCGCTTGAACCGCGTCTCGCGCACATGCTCGTCCTCGCGGCGACACGCGGTTTCGGCAGCACCGCCGCCGCAGTGGCCCTGCTGCTCGGCGAACGCGGCCTCGGCGGGCGCGGCGAGGACATGGAGGCACGGCTGCGCCGCTTCGTCGGCGACCGGTCACCAAGGGCGACGCAGGCACGAAAGCTTGCGGCCGCATGGGCCAGGCGGGTCGGCGCCAGCGAGTCGATCGCACCTGAACGTGCCGCCGAGGCCATCGCGCTGGCCTTCCCCGACCGGCTGTCGCGCGGGCGCGGCGGCGATGGTGCGCGCTGGGCCTCGGTCGGCGGGCGCGGCTTCACGCTCGACCCCGCCAGCCCGCTGGCCAGCGCCGACTGGATCGCGGTCGCCGAGGTCGCCGGTGCGGCAGCGGGTGCGCGCATCCTGTCGGGCGCGCGGATCGAGGAAGAGGCGGTCAGGCGTCTCTTCGCCGACGAGATCGAGCCGTTCGAGGAAGTACGCTACGACCCCGCGCGCAAGGCGGTGGACGCCAGCCGCGGCGAAAAGCTTGGCACGCTCGTCCTCAAGCGCGGGCAGGCGAGCGACCCCGATCCGCAGGCGGTCGCGCAGGCACTGCTAGAGGCGGTACGCTCGGGCGGGCTCGACCTACTGCCTTGGGGCAAGGCGGCCAGCCTGCTCCGGCGCCGCACGGCCTATGCCCGCCAGCGCGATCCCTCGCTCCCCGACCTGTCCGACGAGGCGCTTGTGGGCAGCCTCGACGACTGGCTCGCGCCCCTGCTCGACGGCCTGCGGCGGCTCGACCGGCTCGAGGCGGGCGATCTCCACAATGCGCTCGCGAACAGGATCGATTACCATGCCATGCAGGCGATCGACCGCATCGCGCCGCCGCGCTTCGATAGCCCTGCGGGGACGAGCCACGAGATCGACTATGACGCACCCGCCGGCCCCACCGTTACGGTACGCGCGCAGGCGCTCTACGGGCTCGATGCGCATCCGATGGTCGGCACCACCCCGCTGGTGCTGAGCCTCACCAGCCCCGCGGGGCGCCCGATCCAGACCACGACCGACCTCCCTGCCTTCTGGTCGGGCAGCTGGGCAGAAGTCGCCAAGGAGATGCGCGGGCGCTATCCCAAGCACCATTGGCCCGATGACCCCACACAGGCGGTCGCCAGCCTCAGGACAAAGCGCGCGCAGCGAAGGACTTGACCGACGGCGCGCCAGCCGCCAAATCGCCCCCATGAGCACCGCGCGCATCATCGAGAACGTTCGCAAGACCACCCAGTCGGGCAAGGCACAGGCCGGCCGCTGGCTCCTCATGTTCGAGCGCGACGAAAAGATGCTGCCCGATCCGCTGACCGGTTGGGCCGGCTCGGGCGACACCGAGACGCAGATCCGCCTCACCTTCCCCAATCTCGAGGAAGCCAAGCGCTACTGCGAGGAACGCGGCGTCGACTATCATGTCGTCAAGGCGCCGCCGCACAAGCTCAAGATCCAGGCTTACGCCGACAATTTCAAATAAGTCGCGGCCCGCTCAGGCGGGCTTGGCCACGCCTTCCGGCATCGTCTTGATATAGACGTCGCGCTGCGGGAAGGGGATTTCGATCCCCTCTTCCTTGAAGCGCCACCAGATCGCCTTCAGCACCGCCGAGCGCACGTTGCCCACCCCGGATTCGGGATCCATGATCCACGCCTGGATCTCGAAATTCACGCTATTGTCGCCGAATTCCTTGAGCCAGACATTGGGCTTGGGTGCCTTGAGCACGCGGTCGCACGCCACGGTGCATTCGATCAGGATTTCCTCGACCAGCTCGAGGTCGGAGGCGTAGCTCACCCCCACGGGGATTTGCACGCGCACGTTGCGCGAGGAATAGGACCAATTCTCTACCGGCTCGGTCATGAGCAGCTCGTTCGGGATGAGATGCTCCTTGCCGTCGCGCGTGATCACACTGACGGCGCGGGTGCCGATCTTGGAGATGGCACCGAAGGAATCGCCGACGACGATAACGTCCCCGGGCTTCACCGAGCGGTCCATCAGGAGAATGATCCCCGCGATGAGGTTACCGAAGGTCTTCTGCAGCCCGAAACCGACCGCGAGGCCGGCGGCGCCCGAGAAGACGGCGAGCGCTGACAGGTCGATCCCGACGAGGTCGATGCCGACGAGGAAGGCAAGGCCGACGACAAGGATCGCGGCGATCTTCTCCGCCAGCAACCCTTGCGCGGGGTCGAACCGGCTGGTCCGCTTGATAACCCGCTTGATCGTCCACAGCGCCGCGCGGGTGACCACGTAGAGCAGGACGATCGTGACGATGATGGTCAGCACATCGAGCAGGCTGATGCGATAGGTGCCGACCGCGATCGCGATCTCGTCGAGATTGTCGAACAGCCGTACCGTCGTGTCGACGGCTTCCTCGGCGATTTCCTCGGCCTTGTTCTGTGCCATGCTCGCGAGCCTTGCAGCCAGCGCGGCAAATGTCGAACCCTAATTGCTAGAGGATATACTTCACGCGCACGCGCTGGCTGCTCTGGCCGGCGGGCAGGTCGAAGACCACGTCCTCGGCCCGCGGCGGTCCCATGCGAATGGCGGGATTGCCCGAAAAACCGAAGCCTTCCTTGGGAATGCCGAGCGATTTCGACATCTTGCCATTGCCGTTCTCGTCATGGAGCACGAGCAGCATCCAGCGGCCTTCGGACAGGCCCGGCACCCTGATCTCGCTCTCCCCCTCGGTGGCCGCCACGCGCACCTTCACCGCCTGCGGGTCCTCGCGGCACTTGAGGAATTGCTCGACGTCGCGCGTCATGCAGATGCGGATTTCGCCCTTGGCGTTGCGGACGTTCTCGAGCTCGACCGTGAGCTCAGCGGCGCGCGGCGACGGGTTCGCCGCTGCCGTCAGCGCCACGAGCGCGAGCGCGGCGAGGCTGGCGCGGGACGCCGAATTGCCCGAGCCCCTTGTCGGTCGCGCACAGGCGATCCCAGAAGCGGAAGTAGAGACCATAGTTGCACCGATACTTTTGGTGATGAAGTTCGTGATGGCTGGCGGTTATCAGGTGGCGGCCTAACCGCCCGTGAACCAACGCCCGCGGGAACAGCTCCCAGCCCATGTGATTGGTCACCCCCATCAGCGTCATGATAAACAGGACGAGCCCGAGCGTGGCGACATGGATGGGGACGAGAAAGACAAGCGCGGGAATCACCACCGCGCCGGTCATCGCTTCCCACGGATGGAAGCTCATCGCCGCCCAGGCGGTCGGCGGCTTGGAGGCGTGGTGGACCGCATGCACTTTCCGGAACAGGGGCGGCCAGTGCATCGCGCGGTGGGTCCAGTAGAACCAGGTGTCGTGGAGGAAAAGGTAGAGGAACAGGCTGGCGGGGAGCCACCACAAGGGCATCGCGTCCCAATCCGTGTAAATCTTGGTCCAGCCATGCTGGTCCCAGCCCCAGGCGATGACGCCTGCCGGAATGCCGTAGATGGCAGCCGAGAGAAACGAATAGAAGAGCTCCATCCGCACCTGCTTGCCCTGCCCCGCCAGCCGCCCCGGAAAGCGCCGCGCGGTCCAGGCGGCGAAGAAGCCGCTGGTGATGAGATAGCGCACCGCCACGATCGCGGTCATCGCGATGGCGCTGATGATGATGGCGGTGGCGGCGTCCATGCCCTTGGTCATGCCAGCACCGCTAACCTCTTACAATGAAAGCTTGGTTGACGCCGCCGCCACCATTGAACGTCTCGCGAGGCTTCCTAGGTCGGGGGCAATGAACATCCAGCCTTCATCGCCGGTAAAGCAACGCTCGCCTTTCATCGCCCCGTTAGTCGTAGGGAATGTCATGCTGCTCCTCGCCGTCGCCGCCCTCCTCTTCACGCAATCCGCAAGCGCGCCCGAGCCGCGCACCGTCACCCCGCGCGGCGAACTGGCCGCCGACGAACAGGCGACCATCGCGCTGTTCGAGGGCGCGCGCGATTCGGTCGTCGCCATCTCGACCCGCAGCCGCGTGCGCGATTTCTGGAGCCGCAACGCCTATGATGTGCCGCGCGGCACGGGCTCGGGACTGATCTGGGACGCATCGGGCCATATCGTCACCAACTGGCACGTGGTCGCGGGCGCCTCCTCGGCGCAGGTGCAGCTTGCCGACGGGCGCGACTATGAAGCGCGGCTGGTCGGCGCGAGCCCCGAGCACGACCTTGCCGTCCTCAAGGTCGGCGGGGTCGGCTTCGATGCGCCGCGCAGCGTTCCCGTCGGCACGAGCGAGGACCTGCAGGTCGGCCAGAAGGTCTTCGCCATCGGCAACCCGTTCGGGCTCGACTGGACGCTGACCACCGGCATCGTCTCGGCGCTCGGCCGCTCGCTGCCGCGGCAGGACGGGCCCGACATCCGCCGCCTCATCCAGACCGACGCGGCGATCAATCCGGGCAATTCGGGCGGGCCCCTGCTCGACAGCGCGGGCCGCCTCATCGGCATCAACACCGCCATCTATTCGCCCTCGGGCGCGAGTGCGGGCATCGGCTTTGCGGTGCCCGTCGACACGGTCATGCGGGTCGTACCCCAGCTCATCGCCGAGGGGCGATATGTCCGCCCCACCCTCGGCGCGGAGGGCGACGAGGACTATAACGACCGCCTCAAGCGTGCCTCGGGCGTCGACGGCGTCTTCGTCCTGCGCGTCGAGCCGGGCTCGCCTGCCGCCGAGGCGGGGCTCGAGCCCGCACGGCGCACGCGGCGCGGCATCGCGGCGGGCGACATCATCACCGCGATCGACGGCGCGCCCGTCGCGCGCGTCGGCGACTATCTCGCCCGCCTCGACGATTATGCGATCGGCGACAGCGTGGAGCTGACGGTCATGCGCGGCGACATGCGGCGCACCGTGCGCGTGCGACTGGGCGCCGGAAGCTAGGCCCGCTTCCGATTTCACCTTGTGCCGCCCCGCCCCTGCCCCGATAGTCGCAGGCGGATGGAAGAGCCTTTGGATCTCATCATCGTCGGCGGGGGACTGGCGGGGGGCCTTTGCGCATTGGCGCTCGGCCGGCGCCGACCGGACTTGAACATCCTTCTCGTCGAACGCGATGCCGCGCTCGGCGGCAACCATGTCTGGTCCTTCTTCGACAGCGACGTGGCGCAAGGCGACCGCTGGATCATCGAGCCGCTCGTCGTCCAGTCGTGGCCGCGCAACCGCGTCCGCTTCCCCGCGCACGAGCGCCAGCTCGACCAGCGCTACAACAGCATCACCTCCGAGCGGCTCGATACCGTGCTGCGCAAGACACTCGGCGAGCGCATCCTCCACGGCGAGGTGAGCGAGCTCGGCCCCACCCATGTGCGCATCAACAACGGCCGCCGGATCGAGGCGCGCGCCACCCTCGATGCCCGCGGCTTCGGCTGCCGTCCGCAGGCGCTCCAATGCGGCTACCAGAAATTCGTCGGCCAGATGCTCGAGGTCGAGGGCGGCCACGGCATCGCGGAGCCGGTGATCATGGACGCCGCCGTCGACCAGGCGGACGGCTACCGCTTCGTCTACCTCTTGCCCTTCGACGAGACGCATCTGTTCGTCGAGGACACCTATTACCAGACCGGTCCCGAGCTCGACCGGCGCATCCTGTCGCAGCGCATCGGCGCCTACGCCGCCGAGCGCGGCTGGGCTGACCATCGCGTCGTCCACGAAGAACAGGGCGTGCTGCCGGTGGTCACCGGCGGCGACTGGAACAGGCTCTGGCCCAAGGACGACCCTGTTGCCCGCGCCGGCGTTCGCGCAGGGCTGTTCCACCATCTCACCAGCTACTCGCTGCCCGATGCGGTGCGCTTCGCCAGCTGGCTTGCAAAGGCCATGCCGATGGACGGCGAGGCGCTCGCCCGCGCCACCCGAGCGCGCGCCACCCGCCACTGGAAGGCCGCGCGCTACGACCGGCTCTTGGCGCGCATGCTGTTCCATGCGGCGGAGCCTGCGGAACGATATCGCATCCTCCAGCGCTTCTACCGCCTTCCCGACGGGTTGATCGAACGTTTCTATGCGGGCAACACGATGTTCGCCGACAAGGTTCGCATCCTCGCCGGCAAGCCCCCGGTGCGCATTTCCCGCGCATTGAAAGCCCTGATCGGAGTGCGCGCGTGAAGTCAGCCATCGTCATCGGTTCGGGGTTCGGCGGCCTCGCGCTGGCCATCCGGCTCCAGTCCGCCGGCATCCAGACCACCATCGTCGAGGCGCGCGACAAACCCGGCGGACGCGCCTATTTTTGGGAACGCGACGGCCATGTCTTCGATGGCGGCCCGACCGTCATCACCGATCCCGACTGCCTGAAGGCTTTGTGGGAACTGTCGGGGCAGGATATCGCGCAGGACGTCGACCTTGTCCCCGTCACCCCCTTCTACGCGCTCGACTGGCCCGACGGCACGCGCTTCGACTACAGCAACGACGACGAGAAGCTGTTCGCCGAGATCGAGAAGCTCAATCCGGCCGATGTCGAGGGCTACAAGCGCTTTCTCGCTTATTCCGAAGGCGTCTTCCACGAAGGCTATGAGAAGCTCGGGACCAAGGCCTTCCTCAAGCTCAGCGACATGCTGAAAGCCGCGCCCGCGCTCGCCAAATACCAGGCGTGGCGCAGCGTCTATTCGATCGTGTCCGAATATGTCGAGGAAGAGCATCTCCGGCAGGCGCTCTCCTTCCACACCCTCCTCGTCGGCGGCAACCCGATGACCTGCTCGTCCATCTACGCGCTCATCCACAAGCTCGAGCGCGATGGCGGCGTGTGGTTTGCGATGGGCGGCACCAACCGGCTGATCGCGGGCATGGTCGCGCTATTCGAGCGGATTGGCGGCACCATCCGCCTCGGTGATCCGGTGACGGAGATACACGCCGAAGGCGACAAGGTCACCGGTGTCACCACCGCCAGCGGATGGCATGCGAACGCCGATGCGGTCGCCTCCAACGGCGATGTGGTCGCGACCTATGGCCTCCTCGACCATCCGCGCGGCGCCAAGCGCCACAAGGCGCTCAAGCGCAAGCGCTTCAGCCCCTCGCTCTTCGTCCTGCATTTCGGGCTCGAGGGGACCTTCTCCGACATCCCGCACCACATGATCCTGTTCGGCCCGCGCTACGAGGGGCTGCTCGGGGACATCTACAAGCGCGGCACGCTCGCCTCCGACCCCTCGCTCTATTTGCATCATCCGACGAAGACCGACCCGAGCATGGCGCCCGAGGGCTGCTCGACATTCTATGCGCTCGCCCCCGTGCCGCACATGGGCAAGGCCGATGTCGACTGGCGCGAGAATGCCGACCATTATGCCGAGGTCATCCTCGACACGCTGGAAGAGCGGCTCATTCCCGACATCCGCAGCCGCATCCGCACCCGCTTCTGCTACTCGCCCGCCGATTTCGAGAGCGACCTGTTCGCCCATCTCGGCAGCGCCTTCAGCCTCGAGCCGATCCTCACCCAGTCGGCATGGATGCGCGTGCACAACCGTGACGACAAATTGTCCAACCTCTATTTCGTCGGCGCGGGCACCCATCCGGGTGCGGGCATCCCGGGCGTCGTCGGCTCGGCGCAAGCGACCGCGGAGCTGATGATCGGATGATGCAGCGCGCCGACCTCGTGGCGGCCGCGGGCGACAGCATCGCCATCGGCTCGAAGAGCTTCCGCTTCGCCAGCCAGCTGTTCGACGAGCCGACGCGCGAGCGATCGTGGCTGCTCTACAGCTGGTGCCGCGCCTGCGACGACATCACCGACGGCCAGACGCTCGGCCATGACGCCACCACCCCTGCCAATCCCGGGGAGCGGCTCGATTTCGTGCGCGAGAAGACCGCGACCGCGCTGGCGGGAGAGAAGACCGGCCTAGTCCCCTTCGATGCCCTCGGCATGGTCGCCGCCGAATGCGCGATCCATCCCGACCTTCCCGCCCACCATCTCGCCGGTTTCGCGCGCGATGCCGCGGGCTGGCAGCCCGAGAGTGAGGAAGACCTCCTCAGCTATTGCTACCAGGTCGCGGGCGCGGTCGGCGTGATGATGGCTCAGGTCATGGGCGTGCCCGCGCAGGACAGTGACACGCTCGACCGCGCCTCCGACCTCGGCCTCGCCTTCCAGCTCGCCAATATCGCCCGCGACGTGGTCGAGGACGCGCGTGTCGGACGCTGCTACCTGCCTCGGCAATGGCTCACCGAAGAGGGGATCGACCGGATCGACCCCGATGACGAGGCGCAGCGCGAGAAACTCGCCCGCCTCGCGAGGCGGCTCGCTACCCACGCCGATCTTTATCGCATGAGCGCGCGAGTCGGCGCGGCGCGGCTGCCGATGCGCAGCCGCTGGGCGGTGCTGTCGGCAGCACGCATCTACGGGGCGATCGCGGAAAAGGCGCGCGATTTCGGCGCTACCGCATGGGACCGGCGCATCACCGTCTCCAAGCGCGAGAAGCTGTGGCATGTCGCGCGCGCGCTCGTCGATTGCTTCTCGGCACCGCCCGAGATGGACCGCCGGAACCTGTGGACGCGCCCCGCGCTGGGCTAGCCCTCGCTGCCGCCCTTCTCGCCCTGTCCGAGATAGGCGTTCAATTGCGCCAGCGTATTTTCCATCTGGTCCTGCATCTGCGTGATCAGCTCGTTCTCGCGCATGCCCTCATGGTCGAGCGGCTTGGAATAGCTTTCCGAAAAGGCCTGCAGGTCTTCCTGGTCGAACACCCCGCGCGCGACCAGCCGCGCCAGGATCACGAGCAGGCCGTTGGTATTGGCGATGGAAGAGGCGACCAGCGCCTCGTCGACCATGCTCAGCCGCTGGTCCTTGCTCTCGCCATCCTCGCCTTCGGCTTCGGGGGCCTCGCCCAGTTCTTCATCGCTCATGCCCCACAGCATGCGCTTGCGGGCGGCAAAAGCAACGCCCAACTTGGCGGCGGCCCCGTCCTTCGCTAGAGCCTTGCCCCATGAAGCCCGAAGAAATTCGCGTCGCCCTTTTCTCGGGCAACTATAATTATGTTCGCGACGGCGCGAACCAGGCCCTCAATCGCCTTGCCGGCTACCTGCTGCGGCAGGGGGTGCATCTCAGGGTCTATTCGCCAACGGTGGACGAACCCGCCTTCGAGCCGACAGGTGACCTCGTCTCGGTGCCGAGCTTCGCCATCCCGGGCCGCGGCGAATATCGCTTCGCCTTCAACCTGTCCAAACAGGTGCGCGAGGACCTCGCCGCCTTTAAGCCCGATGTCGTCCACGTCTCCTCGCCCGACCTCGTCGCGGTGAAGGCGGTCAACTGGGCCAACGAGCGCGGCATCCCTGCGGTCGCCTCGGTCCACACGCGCTTCGAGACCTATCTCCAATATTATCACCTGGGCTTCCTCGAGCCGGTGCTGCAGAGCTGGCTCCGGAGCCTTTACGGCAAGTGCGACGCGCTGCTCGTCCCCGCCCAGTCGACCGCCGATGTGCTGAAAGAGCAGCGCATGAACGAGGCGATCACCATCTGGGCGCGCGGGGTCGACCGCGACCAGTTCAATCCCGAACGGCGCGACATGGACTGGCGTCGCGGTCTCGGCATCGGCGATGACGAGATGGCGATCGCCTTCCTCGGCCGCATCGTCATGGAAAAGGGCCTCGACGTGTTCGCCGAGACCATCGAGGTGCTCGAGAAGAAGGGCCTGCCGCACCGCGTCCTCGTCATCGGCGATGGTCCCGCGCGCGGCTGGTTCGAGGAACACCTCCCCGACAATGCCGTCTTCGTCGGCCATCAGGAAGGCCCCGACCTCGCCCGCGCGCTGGCCTCCTCGGACGTCTTCCTCAACCCCTCGATCACCGAGACCTTTGGTAACGTGACGCTCGAAGCGATGGCCTGCCAGCTACCCGTCGTCGCCATTGCCGCGACCGGCACCAACAGCCTCGTCACGCCGGGCGTCACCGGCCTCGTCTCGCCGCCGGGCGACATCGAGGGGCTGGCGCAGAACCTTGCCGACTATCAGGCCGACCCTGCCCTTCGCGCCGCACATGGCGAGGCGGGTCTCGCCAAGGCCAGGACGATGGACTGGGATTCGATCAACAGCGTGGTGGTCGACACCTACAAAAGGGTGATCGCCGAGCATCATGGCTGACCTGTTCGGCGCCGAGCCCGAACAGCCCTCCGACACACCCGCCGAGGGCGCGCCGCTGGCCGACCGGCTGCGCCCGCGCGCGCTGGACGAGGTCGTCGGGCAGGAGCATCTCACCGGTCCCGAGGGCGCGATCGGCCGCATGGTCGCGGCGGGCAAATTGTCCTCGATGATCCTGTGGGGGCCGCCCGGCACCGGCAAGACGAGCATCGCCAAGCTGCTCGCCGATGCGGTCGGATTGCGCTTCCAGATGCTGAGTGCGGTCTTCTCGGGGGTCGCGGACCTCAAGAAAGCGTTCGCCGATGCCAGGAAGATGGCGGCGACGGGCAAGCGCACCCTGCTCTTCGTCGACGAGATCCACCGCTTCAATCGCGCCCAGCAGGACGGCTTCCTGCCCTTTGTCGAAGACGGCACCGTCACGCTCGTCGGCGCGACCACCGAGAACCCCAGCTTTGAACTCAACGCCGCACTCTTGAGCCGCGCGCAGGTGCTCATCCTCCACCGTCTCGACGAGGCGGCGCTGTCGAAGCTCCTCGACAAGGCCGAGGCCCTCACCGGCACCGCCCTGCCGCTCGACGACGATGCCCGCGCCGCGCTGATCGCCAGCGCCGACGGCGACGGGCGCTTCCTCCTCAACCAGGCCGAGACCCTGTTCGACCTCGGCCTGACCGAGCCGCTCGATCCCAAGGGACTCGCCGACCTCCTCCAGCGCCGCGTCGCGGTCTACGACAAGGACCGCGAGGGCCATTACAACCTCATCAGCGCGCTTCACAAATCGGTGCGCGGTTCGGACCCGCAGGCCGCGCTCTATTATCTCGCGCGCATGCTGACCGCGGGCGAGGATCCGCTCTACCTGTGCCGCCGCCTTGTCCGGATGGCCTCGGAGGATATCGGCCTCGCCGACCCCAATGCGCTGGTCCAGTGTCTCGCCGCCAAGGATGCCTATGACTTCCTAGGTAGCCCCGAGGGCGAACTGGCGCTGGTGCAGGCGGTGCTCTACCTCGCCTCCGCGCCCAAATCGAACGCCGCCTACAAGGCGCAGAAGGCCGCTATCCGCACCGCGAAGGAAACCGGCAGCCTGATGCCGCCGCAGAACATCCTCAACGCGCCGACCAAGCTCATGAAGGAGGTCGGCTACGGCAAGGGCTACACCTACGACCATGACGCCGAGGACGGCTTTTCGGGCGACAATTACTGGCCCGATGACCTCGGGCCGCAGCGCTTTTACGAGCCGGTCGAGCGCGGTTTCGAAAAACGCCTGAAGGAACGCCTCGACTGGTGGGACGCGCGGCGCGCCGAAAAAGGCGGCGGCTAGGGCGCCTTCGTCAGCACCAGCGCGTCGAGCCGCACTTCTTCGGAGCGCCCAGCGATTTCGAAACATTGCACGCCGGCCTCGTCGAAGGTCAACATCGCGGCCGGCCGACGCCCCGTCAGGTGATGGAAATCGAGGCCGCCGTCCCAGCCATATTCTTCCCACGGCGGGTTGGCGAACAGCTTCATCCAGAAGCGCCCCTCGTGCCTTAGCCAAAGGTCGTTGCGCTCGTCGTCGCGGATGTCCGGCTCGCCGATGCGCGAGCGCTTCATGCGGATGCGCAAATGATAGTCGCCCGCTTCCCCGAGCGCGACGCAATAGCGCAGCCCCTCGCCCACCTCGCTGGCATCGAGCGGATAGCGGTTGGGTCCGTCATAATGGATCGCTGCACCGCCCGAGGCATCCGCATCCACGACCCGTCTCCATTCCCCCACGAGTGCCGCGTCTTCGGCCTCGATGCGGGCAACACCATCAGTCATCGCATGCACCGCCCCGGACGGCTCCAACAGGGCAAGCATGAGCGCAGGGATCGTCATCACTTTCTCCGTGACTGTCTCCAGAGGACCAGACGGCAGCGGCATGCCACTGGTTCCCACGTGCAACATTCGCGCTTTGCCAAGCAAATCGTTTCGGCGTAGTTTCGAGCCGTAACGTCCAACAGGGGGACTTCGAATGTATCGCAACGACATGCCTGCCTACTGGCAGGGCCAGCTTGCCGAATGGGGGCCGCGCGTCCTCTTCGCGCTTCTCATCCTCGTCGCCACCCACTTCATCGCCAAGGCGGTGCAATGGGCGATCAAGCGGCTCGTCGAGAAGGTGCCCGCGCTCCAGAAGGACCCCGACATGGACGGCTCGTCCATCGGCACCGAGCTCGGCCGCCTCGGCTACTGGCTGGTCTGGCTGGTCGGCCTCGTCGCCGCGCTCGAACCGCTCGGCCTGTCGAGCGTGCTGACCCCCGTCACCCGCATGACCAACGAGGTCTTCAGCTACCTGCCCAACCTCATCGGTGCAGTGATCATCTTCGTCGTCGGGCTGATCGTCGCCAAGGTCGCGCGCCACATCGTCGAGGCGGCGCTGAAAGCGCTCAACATCGAGGACTGGGCGACTCGTGCGGGCCTGCCGCTGGGCGACAAGCCGGTCGCCGTCAGCGCCGAGGGCGAAGCGTCCGAGGGCGTCGCCCCCGCGCGCCACTCGATCGCCAAGGCCGCCGGCATGACGGTCAGCGCGATCATCATCGTCTCGGCCAGCATCGCCGCGTTGCAGGCGCTCCAGATCGAGGCGATCTCGGGTCCTGCGACCGACATGCTCGAAGTCATCGCGCTGGCGATCCCCAAGGTCATCGCCGCCGTCCTCTGGCTCGCCATCGCCTTCGTGATCGCCCGCTGGGTCAAGTCGCTGATCGAGACGATCCTCCCGAGCCTCGGCTTCGACAATGCGATCCGCTCGGTCGGGGTCATGAACGAGGGCGCCCAGCCGAGCCGCATCGTCGGTGCGGTGGCCTTCATCGCGGTCATGCTGACCGCTGCCATCGAGGCGATGCACTCGATCGGGGGTGACAGCGTCGCCGCGCTCCTCTTCCAGGTCACGGCGCTGGGCGGCAAGGTCATCTTCGGCACGGTGATCATCACCGTCGGCCTGTTCCTCTCGCGCCTCCTTGCGCGCATCATCGGCGAGGGCACGGGCGAAGGCGGCTATGCCCAGACCATCGTGCGCTATTCGATCATCGCGCTGTTCACGGCGATCGGCCTCACCTTCATGGGGCTGGCCAACGAGATCGTCATCCTCGCCTTCGGCCTCATCCTCGGCTCGGCCGCGGTGGCCACCGCGCTGGCCTTCGGGCTGGGCGGGCGCGAGGCGGCGGCGCGCACCCTCGAGCGCTGGCAGGAAGAAATGCCGGGCAGCGCGGCGGGACGCGCCCCGCGTCCCAAGAAACTGCCCAAGGCAAAGCCTGCCGACGACGACAGCCAGCCGCCACTGGTGTGAGCGCGCGCAAGCGCTTCGACCAGACGGTCGCGATCGACTGGTCGGGCGCCAAGGGAAGTCGGCACAAGGGGATCGCGGTCGCGCGCATGGAGCGCGGCCACGCCCCCGCCCTCGTCCGGCCCCGCCACGTCTGGTCGCGCAGCGAGGTGCTCGACTGGCTGCGGCGAGAGGCGTGCCGTGCGCCCACCCTGTTCGGCTTCGATTTCTCCTTCGCCCCGCCGCTCGTCGAGCGCGGCAGTTACCTGCCGGGCGAGAATGTCCCGGCAGGCGCGAAGGCCTTCTGGGCCTATGTCGACCGGCTGGTCGAGGACGCCGACCTTGGCGCCGCCTCCTTCCTCGAGGAAAAGCATCGCCGTCATTTCTATTTCGGCAAGGAGGATGGCGAGAAGGCCGCCTACATGTGGTTCCGCGAGACCGAGAAGCGCCTCAATGCGCAGGGTGGCGGCAAGGCGGCGACGGTCTATGACGCGATCGGCGCGGCGCAGGTCGCCAAGGCCAGCTTCGCCGGCATGCGGCTTCTCCACCGGCTCGACGGCCAGCTGCCTGTCTGGCCCTTCGACCCCCTGCCCGCAAAGGGCAGCGCGGTGGTCGAGATCTACGGCCGCCTCTATCTCCAGCGTGCTGGCGGGCGCGGTACCAAGGTGCGCGACGCCGACATGCTCGACGCCGCTTTGAAGGCGCTCGGCAGTCCGCCCGCAAGGCTCGGCCGCGATCCGAGCGACCATGAGAGCGACGCGCTCGTCACGGCGGCGGGCATGATGCACGTGCTGGCAACCGAAGCCGAACCCTTCGCGCCCGAAGCCCTCACCCCCGAGATCGCACGCACCGAGGGCTGGACCTTCGGCGTCTTTTGAGCTTAAGGCCGCTTCGCGGTCGCCGGTTTAGCTCAGCTGGTAGAGCAGCGGTTTTGTAAACCGAAGGTCGCGGGTTCGACTCCTGCAACCGGCACCGCCCTCATCCCGCCGAACGCCCCGCTCCGTTGACGAGCCGCGCGAGCCCCTCGGCAAGCGCATAGGCGATCAGTGCGACGCCCACGCCGGCCAGCCCGTCCACCCAATAGTGCCAACCGATCGCCACGCTCGCTCCCCACATGTAGAGGAAGAAGGCGATCGCGGGCAGTCGCCAGCGGGGGCTCTCCCAGGCCACCATCACGAGCCAGAAACTGGTCGCGATATGGACCGATGGCATCGCGCTGATGCCCCCCGCCGTATTGAACTCGCCATCGACAAATCCCTGCCAGAGATAGGCTTCCGTCATGGCAGTCTCGGCCGTCATCGGGATGGCTGCGAAGCGTTGGCCAAGGCCGAGTTCGTCCCAGAACAGGGGCCCCGCCGCGGGCCACAGGAGATGAACCAGCGGCGCGACCAGCGTCCAGATCAGCGCATAGGCGAGCAGCGCCCGGTGCCTGCCCTGCAACGCAAGCGCGATCAGCGTGGCGAACAGCACCGCGAACCAGCCCTGATGGTAGAGCAAAGGCATTCCGGGATGGTTGAAGACGGTGAACAGGCGCCACGGATCGGTGCCGAAAATCGCCGCATCGGCCTGCGCGAAGGCGACATCCATGTCGAAGGGCACGACCTGTCCGAGCACCGGCTTGACCACGCCGAACAGCGCGAGATTGAGGCACAACAGGAGCATCCACGCCACGAGCGAGGCCAGCTCGGCCCGCCCGAAGCGTCGACGCAGCGCATCGATGGGCGAGGCCTCCCTCGCCCTCATCAACACGACAAGCTGCGCCAGCGCCATCGCCCCGAGAATGATGACGAAAATCTGCAGGAAGAAGATGAAGCTGCCGAACACATGAGGGTCGGGCATACCCCTCAGCCCGGCCTCCCGCACCGCCAGCAGGCCCGGCCCCAGCGTCACCAGCACCATCGCGACGAGCGCCGGCACGAAGGGAAGGTCGGGGCCGACGCGCCACCGACCCGTCACGCCCTTGCCGGCAACTCCTGCCCCCGTGTCCTGCACGCCCGTCCCCTAACTGCGACTCAAGGCCTCACGTCCGGAGGATAAGCGCAGGTCCGCGGCAAATGCCACTACAGGCTGAAGCGCGCCGTCAGGCGGATATCGCGGCCAGCGAGCGGCACGAAATCCTTGGTGAAGCTGGCATGGCGCCGCGCGGTCACGTCGAAGATGTTGTTGGCCTGCAGGATCAGCGTGGTCTCATTGTCCTTGCCGAGCGGCTTCCAGCTGAGCGAGGCGTTGACCATCGTGAAATCGTCGGTCGCGGTCTCGAAGGCCGCGGTGCGGTCCTGCTCGCCGACATATTCGACCTCCCCGCGCAGCGACAGCGTGTCGCGGCTGAGCGTCAGGCCCGTCCCGATGCGGAAGGGCGGGATACGCGGCACAGGCGAGCCATCCTCGAGCGTGGCACGGATATAGTCGGCGACGACATCGCCCTCCACGCTCCACAGGCCGTCACGCCACAAGGGCGCGCTGGCCTCGAGCTCGATACCCCAGAAATCGGCGCCCTGCTGCTGGTAGAGGAACAGCGGCAGCTCGTCTTCCTCGAGCCCCGTGTCCTGCTGGTAGATGAAATCGTCGAACCAGTTGGCCCAGAGCGTCGCGCGTGCAGCGACATTTTCACCCTCGTAGCGGGCAAACAGTTCGCCGCCGACGCTGCTTTCGACCTCAAGATCGGGATCGCCGACCTCGAAGGCCTGCGTCGCGATATGGGGGCCTTCGGAGAAGAGCTCCTCGGCGCTCGGAGCGCGTTCGGTATAGGACAGGTTGGCACCGAGCGTCATGTCGCTCGCCACCTCGTAATTGGCGCCGATCGCGCCCGAGAAGGTCGAATAGTCGCGCTCGATGCCGAGGAAATCGCTTTCCTGGCTGGTGAAGTCGAAGCGCGCCGCGCCCTCGATGCCGAGCGCGCCCGGCTGATATTCCTCGATACCGAACACGCTAAAGGTGGCGGTCTCGTTGTCGCGCAGGAAGGCCTCGGCACCGACAGCGTCGAATTCACGTTCATAATATTGGATGCCGAAGGCGCCATGCAGGCCGTCGCGGTCGGCCTGCTTCATCTCGAGGCGACCCTCGAAGCCCGAGCTGTCGAACACGGTTCCGACCTCGTC